>JBDKRC010000340.1:0-22429 GCA_039683575.1 Armatimonadia bacterium
GGGAGTGCCCGCGGGGGCCTCGCGTTCGGTCACATGCGGAGCGAAGGTCTCGTCGTAGTCTTGCAGATACTGTAGCCACGCCATACCCAGTTGCCGGACGTTGGACAGACAGCTTGACTGGCGGGCCTTTTCCCTGGCCTTTGCGAAGACCGGGAAGAGAATCGCGGCCAGGATCGCGATGATCGCGATGACGACCAGGAGTTCAATCAGTGTGAAGCCTCGGCGTGTCGATAGCATGGGAAACCTTTCCAGCAGATTATAGTCCAGTGTGGTTGATATTTGATAGTCACGAAGCCTGCACGGCAGGCGCGGAAAGCCGTCTCGGCGCATGCACAGGCATACTTGCGCGTGGCGGCCGTTACCCGGCTGCAAAACAGTGCGCCGAGAGTCTGGGTGGATGACTACGGTCGGGGTTGCTCGGGTTTTGCCCCCGGAAGAAATCGGCCGTCGATGAACTGGCTCAGGTCCGGTACTGTCTTGGCGTACCCGATCTCCTTCATTACTTCCGCCATGGCCTGGAGCCCGTCGGGGCTGATGGTCGTGGTGAACTGTATCCGCTTGAGCGCCTTGTTGATGACCTGTGGTTGTAGCGATTTGCCGGTAAGCTTGCCCAACTCGGCGTTGAGGGCTTTTGCCTCAGCCTCGGGCTGAGCTGCTACCCGATCGGTGATGCCCTTCAGGGCGGCGACAAAGGCCCCCACGACCTCTGCGTGCTGCTGCAGGAACTCCCGCCGCGCCACCAGTACGGTCACGGGGTAATTGCCGTTTCGCCACAGCGCCTTCCAGTCAAGCACGACGGTCGCGCCTGCTTCTACCTCCAGCCGCGATCCCCACGGCTCCGGGACGCAGGCCGCGTCCAGTTGCTTGCGCATGAACAGCCCCATAATGTCGGGGTTCTCCACAGGCAGCACCTGGGTCTTCCCGCCCTGGTCCGAGAGCTTGACCTTGGCCTGGCGCAGGAGGTGACGCAGCAGCGCGTCCTGGGTGTTGCCCAACTGCGGCACGGCCACTCTCTTCCCCTCAAGGTCCTTGAGGGTCTTGATGCCGCTATCCTTGCGCGCCACCAGGACCGAACCGCCATTGGCCACGTTCGCGACCAGAACCACATCGCCGCCACGGGCGTGGGCATTGATGGCCGGTGTGGGACCCACGAAAGACAGGTCAATGGCCTTTGCGTGCAGAGCTTCCATCGCCGTTGGCCCGGCGTTGAATATCTTGGTCTGCACTTCCGCCTGCCCGGATAGGGCCTTCGCGAAGGTCTGTTCACCCGCCGAGAAGCCCAACACCGCCGGGGCGTGAGTTACGTTTGGAAAGTACCCCACGTTGAGGGTCACGGCTGACTTCGACGGGGCGGCAGAGCCCGCCTGAGGCTCACCAGGCGTTGCCGACTGGGGCGGGCGGCACCCGGCCAGGGCGGCGACCAGCGCAAACAGGGCTATCAACGCTACCGCGGTATGCTTTTGCCGTAATACGACAGAATTCATATGTTTCCTACTCTTCAGCTTCCCTTGACCTGCGCGCCTATCACAAATGCCCCCGGTCCCTGAACCGGACCGGGGGCTGGAGCGCAAATTCAGGATGTTGGGCGCTACCCTACGACTCCGCGCACACGCTGTCAACCACAAATCTGGCCCATAGGCCGCAAATTCTGCCAGACAGGGGGAGTCTACCGAAAGGCCGGAGGGACTGGGGAGACATAAAGCGAAACAACCAGGCAATATATGAGCAAGGGGCATTACATCATGACGATGGCATCACGCGGTATGCTGGTGGCTATACTGCTCGCGGTCGGCACCTCACGCGTGTCTGCCCAGGAGCCTCTGGTACTGGCACGGGACGGCAAGGCGTTGGCGACCATCGTGGCACCACAGGACAATACGGTCCCGGCCATTGCCGCGCGAGAGCTCAAGAGCTACCTGGACCGCATCACCGGGGCGCAGTTCGCTATCGCGCCTGCTGCTGACGCCTCTCCGCGCATCTTCGTGGGCGACTGCGCTCAGGCACGAGCCGCGGGGCTTGACGTAGCGAAGCTCAAGCGCGACGGTTACTTCCGGGGCGTGAGTGGCGGGGATCTCTACCTGCTGGGGCGCGATGCGCCAGGCCCGGTTAAGCTGGTTCTCCACACCTACTTCGAGCGCGGCAGCCTCTTCGCCGTCTATGACTTCCTCGAGGACGTCTGTGGGGTACGCTTCGTCAAGGCAGGTCCCTATGGCGAGGTTGTGCCGCCTGCAGCGACCCTGGCGGTGCCGAGGCGCATGGTGCGCGACGAGCCCGTCTTCCTCGACCGCAGCCTCTGCGAATTCGGCCTGCATGGCTACAACTACCCCGATGCCGACCTCCACGCCACCTGGAGCGAGGATGGGCGCAGCGAGCCGGACCGCTCCATGTGGGGCTTCAAGCTGCGCTGGGAGAGCGGGAAGATGGTGGCAGGCTGCCACTCAGCCCACTACCTGCAGTTTGATGAGCGGTTTGCCGCTGAGCATCCCGACTGGTTCGCTCTGCTGCCCAACGGCCAGCGCGCCACCAACACCCCGCGCGGCTCCTACCTGTGCTATTCACATCCCGGCGTGGTTCAGGCTTTCACCGACGATGCCCGTGCCTATTTCAGCGGCCAGCGCCCCGAGACGCGGGGGCTGAAGACCTGGAACAAGGCCGGGTATGGCGACGAGTTCATGGTAGACCCGCATGACTCGTATCCCTACTGTCAGTGCGCGGATTGTCAGCGGGTCTTCAAGGCTGATCCCGAGCAGGATTTCTCGGAGATCATCTTCGGCGCGGTGGCAAAGGTAGCCAACGGAACGAAGGACTTCCCCGGCAAATACATCAGCACGCTGGCCTATGGCCCGAAGGTGGAGCCCCCGAAGACGGTCCAGTTGCCGTCCAACGTCCGCGTGCGGCTCTGTATCAATGGCCCGCTGTATCATTCAATGCCCGGCACGCGGGACCAACAGCTTGACCTGCTGAAACGCTGGAGCAAGCGCATGGACGGCGACCTGGTGCTGTGGGTCTATACCGACCAGGTCCGTCCCACCAAGGCCATCGCGGGCGTGCCGCAGGTTGAGGCCCACGCCATCGCCGACTTCCTGCGTGCCGTGAAGCCATACTGCAATGGCGCCTTCGTTGAGAACGAATCCACAGCCCAGACCTTTCGTTTCCTTGATGAGTACGTGACCATGAAGCTGCTGTGGAATCCGGATCAGGACGTGGACGCCTTACTGAAGGACTACTTCCGCAGCTTCTACGGTCCGGCCGGTGAGCCGGTGGGGGCCATCTACGCGCGTCTGGAGACGCTCTGGCGCAAGGTATACACCATCTATGGCGGCGACCAGCCGCGCTTCGCCAGCCGGGTGGACTTGTGGGAGAAGATCTACACTGAGGAGGAACTGGCCGGCATGGACCGGCTGGTGGCACAGGCGCAGAAGCTAGCCGCCGGTAACGAGGCCTGCACCTGGCGGGTAGGGCTGATCCGTGACGAACTGGTAGGGCGGCTGCATGCCAACCGCGAGGATTACAAGCGCACGCTGGGTGTGGCCAGTCAGGCGCAGGTGCTCTGCTACCGGGCGCAGGCAGAGCCTGGACCCGATGGCCTGCTGCCGATGGAGGCGTGGGACAAGGTGCCCCATCAGGTCCTGGGGCCGGCGCTGGAGACCGACAAGCTTCACGTACTGACCCATTTCAAGGCCCTCTGGTCGCCAGGGACGCTGCACCTGCTTTTCGAGTGTGAGGAACCCGACCCGGCGAGCGACCCAACGCTGCCCACTCGCCGCGCTGACGATGTGGACCTGTGGAAGGACCAGACTGTTGAATACATGCTCACGCTCGATGACGAACGCATCATGTCGCAGTCGCAGTACCATAGCCTGATCAACAACCGTGGGGTGGTATGCGACCTGCATAGCGCGCTGGACAAGCAAGACCTCTCCTGGAACGGCAACGCGCGGGTGAAGGCAGAGAAGACTGAGAAAGGTTGGATTATCCGCGTGGCTGCGCCTCTGGCGCCCATGGGGATCAAGGACGCGCTCAAGCTCGGGCGGGTTGCCTTCAACGTGGTACGCCATCGCCCCCTTACCGACAAGCCTCACGAGTACTACGCGTGGTCGCCGGCCTCGCGAGCGGGCAACTGGACCGAGCCCACAACACATGGGCAACTTATCTTCCGCGACGAAGCGTCCCCGGAGCCGCCGGTGAACCTCCTGCAGAACGGTTCGCTCGATGAGCCTGATCAGCGTGGCCGCTTCTTCGCTGGTTGGGCTGTCCCCACAGCCAACGTGGACAACATCTCCCGCGACGGCGAAATCCGCTGGGACGGCGCGGCCTCTGTTCGCCTCCATACCGACGAGGCCAAGGAAGTGACGTTGCTGCAGTATGTGGATGGCGTCCAGCCCGGTCACACCTACCGCTTCTCCTGCAAGGTGCGGCTGGACAGCATTGCAGCGGCCGAGCAGGGCCTCAATGGGGCCTACGTCAACTTCAACGCGCCGGATTTCAACCTCTTCGTACCCGAGCAGGCGCTGACTGGCACCAGCGACTGGCGCAACCTGGAGTTCGAGGGTACCACCGCCGCGACATTCCCGCAGGGGCGGCGCCCCTACATCCGGCTGAAGATCGCAGGCTGCACCGGCACCGCCTGGTTTGACGAGGCAAGCCTCATAGAGATCAAGAAGTAACGAAGGCAGCATGCCTGAGCAAGCAAAGATGGGATTGGCCACATGCTGACACAACAGGACCTTATTGATGCGCGGCAGCGGATCGCCTCGCTCGCCCGTGTGACGCCGCTCTTGCCTATTGGCGAGCGCATTGCCGGTGACGTGCAGGTATTGCTGAAACTTGAGAGCCTGCAATACACCGGCGCTTTCAAGATCCGTGGGGCGGCCAATGCACTGGCGCAGCTCTCCGACGATGAGCGGCGTTGTGGGGTCATGGCGGCCTCGGCGGGCAATCACGCCCAGGGCGTGGCCGCAGCCGCCGGGGCGATGGGCATTGAGGCGACCATCGTCATGCCGGAGACAACGCCGCTGGTGAAGGTCGAGCGCACCCGCCGCTACGGTGCTCGCGTGGTACTGTACGGTCAGGACTTCGAAGCCGCTTACGGTCATGCGCTGGACCTGTGCCGCCAGCAGGAATGCACCTTCGTCCACCCCTTCGCGGATGAGCGCATCATCGCGGGACAGGCGACTGTGGGGCTGGAACTACTCGACCAGGCGCCGAACATGGACAGCGTCATCGTGCCGGTAGGCGGGGGAGGGCTGATCTCCGGGGTTGCAATGGCGATCAAACAGCAGCGGCCCGAGGTTCGCGTCATTGGCGTGCAGACAGAGGCCGTGCCCGCCATGGCGCAGTCGTTTCGCCGCAAGCAACTGGTATCGGTTGAAGCGCAGCCGACTATCGCCGAGGGCATCGCGGTGGGACGTCCGGCGGAAATAACCTACGACCTTATCCGGCAGTACGTGGATGACATCGTTACGGTCTCTGAGGAGCAGATTGCCGCCGCGATGCTCGACCTGCTCGAGGACTTCAAGCTGGTCGTGGAGGGGGCCGGAGCGGCCCCGCTGGCGGCGCTGGGGCAGTTGCAGGGCCAGCTTGGCAAGCAGACCGTGCTGGTCCTGTCAGGGGGCAACGTGGATGTCACAACCCTTGGCGCGGTGATCGACCGGGGGCTGGCGCAGGCCGGGCGCGCGGTGCGGTTGCGCGTTGACCTGCGGGACCACCCGGGGGCGCTGGCGAAGCTCGCGCAGATCATCGGCGAGGCCGGCGCCAACATTGTGGAGATCTTCCACAACCGCACCACCGGCAACATCGAGATCGGCCGCGCCGAGGTCGAACTGGTGCTCACGACGCGCGGGTCGGAGCACGTCGAGGAGATCCTCGAACTGCTGCGGGACAACGGATACGAAGCCCGGCGGCATGAGTGATACTGCGCAGCCGGTCAGGGCACCGGTATTGCCGTCATCAGATTACCGCTGGCACATACAGCCACGAGCCTGCCGGCCGCGGTAGTTGCCGGTACCACGACTTCCACCGGGTCCTGGAACCGCGTCAGGCCCAGCAGTTGCCCCTTCTCCCCCACCAGCCGTAGCGCGCCATCATCACAGGCCGCGACTATGGTCTTCCCGCATACCGCGAGTTGCCGCGGCGAGCCGGGCAGGTCCAGTCGCCAGAGCGGCTCGCCCGTGCCCGCGTAGCACGACAGGTTCTGCGTCAGGCCGTCGGATGCCACCAGCAGCCGGCTGGCCCCGGTGGCCGGGAGGGCCTGCAGGTCAGTGACCATGCTGCCCACGTTGGCCGTGAAGACGACCTTACCAGCGCCATCGCACACGTGAGCCTGCATGTCCTCGCCGCCAATGACAGCCTCCGCCTTGCCGTCGCCGTTGAGGTCCGCCGCCAGAGCCGCCGACATGTATGGCTGCGTGATCGCCACGCTGTACAGCAGCTTGCCCTCGGAACTCACCACGTGCCCCGTGTAGTACTCATCGGTGGCGACCAGTTCGAGCTTGCGATCCCCGTTGATGTCTCCGAGCGCCCCTTCCACCGCGGCATGGACCGCCTCATAGCTCCAAAGCACCTTCCCGGCCCCGTCGAGCGCATAGTAATGCCAGTTCTCGCTGGCGATCACGACCTCGTTGTTGCCGTCGGCATTGATATCGCCCACACTCGCCCACACAACGTTGCCTTCGCGGCTCCAATAGAACGGGAAGCTCTGCTTCCAAAGCAGCTTCCCATCTGCGTCATAGCACTGCAGTTCTTTACCGTTGTTGCCAACCAGCACCTCGGGCCGGGCGTCGCCGGTGAGGTTGCCGGTAGCGAGGCAGTTGACGCGGGCCCCGGTCTCAGCGGTCCATAGCTGCCGACCCTCGGCCACAGCGGCCACGCGCCCGCCGACGGTGCCGTATATGACCTCATCGCCGAGTTTCCCATCGAGATCGGCGGCGGCTAGAGCGGTGATGACACTGGTGCCATACGGGCGATAGCGTGGGTCGCGCTTCTCCTCAGCACCCGTCGGCCCCCAGAGCCGGATCCCCTGCAGGAACAGACCCGCTCCCGTCTGCGGGGTGGCTTTCACTCTGACATAGCGGGCACGCAATCCGGGCGTGTCCTTCAGGTACTCGGGGTAGGACGGGACCGGATAGTCGCCCTTCTCCTCGAAGCTGGCGATTTCCGTGAAGGGACCGCTGGGGGTCTCTGCGGCCGTGACGACCGCCCTGGCCAGGCGATAGCGTATCCCGCGCGCGCTGTTGTTCGTCCACATGGTGCGCAGGCCGATACGGGAGATGTCCCGCGGCTGCCCTAGATCAAGGGTGATGGTCGGTACCTGGTCCTCTGACCACATGACCAGGGCATTCCAACTCCGCGCCAGCGACTGCAGGTCAATCTTGTAGCTGGCGTCCCATGTGCTCGCAGCCAACGGCGGCACGTCGCTCGAAACGCGGAGGTCCACGACACTACTCAAAGGCCGCGCCTCAGCCGGAAGCTCCGTCTGCCACAGGGGCTTGAGAGCTGGGGCCTGTTCCTTCGGCAGAGGTGTCTGAGGGGCCGGACTGGCCTTCACTTTTGCCAGGACCGCCTTCGCCCCGGCTACCTGCAACTCTGCCGAGGGTTCGACCAGTTTCTGCGCCTTGCCGCCTACTACGAGCTTGGTAGCGTCCGCGTAGGCTACCAGGCCGCTGTCGGACACAAGCCACAGGGCGGCGTCCGTTTGGAGTACGCCCGGCAGGTCAATCTCCCCCACTCCGACGAGCCACTTGCCGCTCGCGCCGCTGACGAGCAGGGCGTTGTCGCTCACGCGTTCCGCTTTGAGAGACGGCGTGGCACCCTCGTGCGTCTGCAGCAGGTTGCTGAAGACGGCGCGCTGACCGGCTTGCAGAGGCAGACGGCGGTGCTGTCGCAGGACCTTGACCAGCCCGTCGTTCGAATACGGGTAGCTGGCGTAGTAGTTGCTCCCCTGTCCTTCCCATTGCTCACGCAGCACGCACGACGCGCCGTCGGTATTCTCGATGCTGAAGCCCTGCCCGGCCTGATCCACGGTGAAACGGCCCGCGGGCGTCAGGCTGGCGCGGCCCAGGCTACGCCAGAGGCACTCCAGGTCATAGTCACCGGCCTCGCGTGCCTGCACCTCGTCGAGAACGACGAAGAACCCCTCCTTGAGCCACACAATGTTGCGCCGCCAGTCGGTGCCGTTGTAGGCGGAGGTCAGCACCTGCGCCAACCCCGTGCGCGACAAATTCGCCCGGTGCTCAAGGCTGGCCAGCGGTGGTGGCGACCACTGCTGTCCGTTGCGCGAGATCAACACCGTATTGTGCTGGCGCGGCGTCGTCTCAATATAGTGGCCTTCCGTGAGAAACAGCCGCCCGTTGTCGGTGAAGCGCAGGATGGAGGCCCCATCCCGGTGCCCGTGACTGATCTCGCTGATGCCGTCGAGCAGCATATACTGGTCCTGCTCGCCAAAGTCCGTGCGGAACGAGAGCTTATCGAAGGCCTCCTGTGGGGGGCAGTATTCGGCCTTCCACTCGCTGCTTCCGGCATCTCGCGTGGTCGAGACGGCCATTTTGTAGAGATTCTCATGCAGAGGGAAGGCGACGACACCCATCAGGTCGGTGGGCTTCTGGGCTGGCCGGTCGTTCGCAAAGCCACCAATCAGGGGCGCGTTATCTTTCAGATACCACTTGAGGGTGTCGTCACGGTAGAACCAGTTGGCCCGCGCGAACAGCTCCCGGGGTAGGCCCGCACGCCACGCGCCGTCATCGCCTAAGGGGCTACCGGCCCCGAGGTTGTCGGTACACAGCATGCTCCACCGGGCCTGCTGCTGGCAGTTGCCGTTCTTGAAGAACTCCATGTCGCCGGTCTTCAGGGCATACTCGCCGGTTATGAAGTCCGTGGCGATGATGGGACCGTAGCTGTAGGAATCGTGGACCCTTGGCGTGGCCTGTGCCAGTTGAATGAGCGGCATCGCCATGGTCTTCCAATGATCATTGATATGGTAGTACTTGTCAAAGTAGAGGCCGTGCATATACAGGCACAGCCCCTGGTCCAGTTGGTGGCCATCAGCGATGATGCGGTTGACGCTTTGCACGCTGCGGCCATAGGCCTGCTCATTGCGGACGCCGATCTTCAGCAGTTGGTTAGTGATGTCCAGCCGATCCTGATCGGTCAAAGACGGGGACTCTTCGACGAGGTCCCAGCCCTCCATGGCCTGGAATATCCACTCCATCGGTCCATGCGCATTGTTCTTGGGGTTCGGCTCGGCCATCGCCACTCGCCAGATGTCGCGGCACAGCAGTGCCCAGTTTTCGCTGCCGGTCAGAACGTAGGCGCGTGCGTAGGAGCGGGTATTATTCAGCACCCCGCGAATGGTGACGAAGGCATTGGTGGCGATCTGGTCGCGCGCAGTCTCGGCCATCTTCTGCCGGGCGGCCTCGTCGGGGCCGGGGCCGGGCACGATGCCGCTGGTCCGCGCGGTATCGCCGATGTTGATAATCGCCAGCCGAGGCAGGACCGGCCCTTTCAGCGCCTCCGCGAACAAGCTGAGCGCCAGTTTCAGCCCGGCACCGTCACTGGCCCCCAATACCACGACATTCTTCCCATAGCCAAACGGGTTGTGGACAGTGCGCACCACGGCGCCGCGCTGCCCCGTCCCCAGCATGTTCTCAGCGCTGCCAGCGGCGGTCAGGGCCACATCGTCATACCAGACCTTGCCGGGGCCGTGGAGATACATGAGAAGAGTGGCCGAGACCGCTTGCGCGGGCACTTCGAAGGGGAGCTTCGCAAGGGTCCAATCAGCCGCGGCTGGCAAGTCCACGGACGACCCGGCTCCTTCCACCATCTTGCCTGCCGCGTCCACGTAGTAGACTACCAGCGCTCCTTTGCCCTTCTCCCCCGGCTGCAGCCTGTACCAGACCGACAGCTCGTACTTGCCCGGCGCAAGCGGCACGGCCCGGTGCAGCGCTGCCCGTGCCCCGCCTTCTGCGGTCTTCCCTTCCATCCGCACGCTATAGGGGGCGCTGCGGAAGACCTCGGCATCATAGCCACCGCTGTGTGTCGTCTCATCATGCAGCGTGATATTCCAGCCATCCGGAATCCCATTGCGGTCATCGTCGAGATCAAAGCCGTTGTTGGGCCTGCCGACGCCCGGGTAGATGCTGTCGGTAAAGTCCATCCGCATCGCATACAGGCGCCCCAGCAGGCTGTTGTCGTTGCAGTTGCCCAGGGCCAGGCAGTGTTGCTGACGGAGGTCGTCCTCGCTCAGGGCGGTGTCGAGGCGGAGGGGTAGCTTAACTCCCAGCACGCGGGCGATGTCGCCCTGCAGGGCCTGCGCCTGGGGCTCCAGAGCCTGCGGGTAGACGATCAGCGCCGAGGGCTTGCCCTCTGTCAGCAGCGATGTCTCGAGGCACAGGTCCCGGACCTTCTCGATCCTCTCTACGGTCTGGCAGTGGGCTGTTCCGGCTAACAGGAGGGCGGCTAGCAGAAGCGTGCTCTGGCGCATGGTAGACATTCCTTACGGAGCTTCTTTGTATACAATATCCAAGGCTATTCACTTACACAGGTCACGGCTAACGGCCGGGCACGAGGCCCCGCTTGTCATCGGATACCATGGGAACGAGCTTGGCATGCCACTTCTCCCCAAAGTGCTTGGCCATCAGGAAGTGGCCTTCTCCCCACCCCACGAGCCCGACTGCGGGTGATATGTCATACGTGGCCACCAGCTTCAGGTTGCTGTCGGCCTTCAGAAGGCCCTTCTTGCCCTCGACTGTGTAGCATCCGAACCACCAGTAGTTGTCGTGAAAGCACGCGGTCTGGATGCCGAGGTTGGTGTATCCGGAGGGAAGTACATGGGTCTGCAGATACCGGAACTCGCCGTCGTACTCGTATACATGGTTCTCATTGTAGTCTTTGGGCAGGCCACCGATGACGAAGAAGTGCCCTCCCTGGTAGTCCAGGCCTCCGGCGCCGAAGGTGACTTCGGGGACGGGTCTGATGGCCAGCAGTGAGAGGTTAGCGGCATCGTAGACATACACTTTTGAGTCCGCGCCCGGTGTATTGAACTTGTTGGACCACGCTACGCAGACCTTGTCCCCGGCGAGACAGAGATCGCCGTGGTGGCTCGGAACGGCAACCTGGGCCAGAACCTTGCCCTGGAGGTCGGTTTTGACCAGCATGTTGGTGAAGCTCCAATAGAGCGTGTCTTTGCCGTTACCCGTAACCCCCTGCAGGTGCAGAGGGTACTGCCCATCGCAGATGATCTCCGCCGGAAGCTCAGTCAGCGGCACCCCGGATAGCGTTGCTGCCGTCAGAAGAAGGCCAAACATCGATGTATCTCCCTGTCATTCGGTCCCTGTCTGCTCTAGCGTCAGCCCCCTACATCCGCTGCAGGGCGGCCGCTGCAGGAATTGGTCACCGTGGCAGCACTATCCTCCTTTGTGTTGCCTGCATGTAACGCAGATGGGCTGATATGGGGGGAGGTCATCAGAGGCTGGCGGGGAAGTGGCAGCAAACTCGCTCCCGAGGAGCCCTATCGATGTACAAGCTTGATCCCGCCGCTGTATACGCCTGGCCACAAGTGCTCGATGATCCCCTCTGCAGCGCGCGCGTTGAGCGCATCCTGCGCGCCTGTGACCGCTCGCCGGACGATCTCATCCTCATCACTCCCGACTCCCTCGCCGACGTCGTGAGCCAACTGCGCGACCTGCAGCGGCCCGCGCCACGCCAGCGCGCGCTCGTGTTCAGCCAGCTCAAGGTCGATGATACAGAGCCCGACTGGGATGAACTGCTCAGCCACTGCCCTGAGGGCACCAGCCGGGAGGAGTTGGTGCAGCTCTACGGCCATGGAACGAACCTGAACTTCCGCCGCCGCGAATGGGACCAACAGACCAACCATGTCTGCTGGTGCGCCCGGGAGTTCAACACCATCTGGGGCTGTTCCCACGGCTGCCAGTACTGCGGCATGGGTCGCGGGGGCAATAGGCTCGTTCTGGGCATGAATCTGGAGGAGTACGCTGAGAAGATCGTGCGGCCTGCGCTAATCGAGCACCCCTGGCAAAAGTGCTACCGGCTTATCGGTGCCGCAGCCGACCAGATCACTTTCGAGCCCGAATATGGCGGCTATGAAGCCATCGGCAAGGTGTTCAGCGACTTCCCCGACCGCTATATCGTCACCCACACCGCCAGCGACAACGTATACTGGCTGGCCGACTTCCCCTACCGCGACCAGATAATCCACGTCTATAGCCTCACGTCCGACCGGTACGCGGCGGCCCTGGAACCCGATACGCCGACTCCGGCGGAGCGTCTGGCCGCCGCCGCCTACTGTGAGAGTCTCGGCATCCCCTCGCGCCCCAAGCTCAAGCCGATCATACCCGTCCGCAACTGGCGGGAAGACTACGAGCATCTGATCGCCGACCTCTTCGCGCAGACTCACCCCCAGTCCGTCGGGCTATGTATCATGATGTGGATGAGCCTGGCGACTGCGCGGGAGTTCCTCGACATGAACCAGCTCGAACCGGCGTACGCCAAGGCCATGCAGGAGCAGGAGGAGGCGCTCCGTGGGGTGGACACAGGCCCCTTCCCGCCGGAGGTGCGCAAGGAGATCTACCGCTTCCTCATCGCCCAGATCCGGCGCCACGACAAAGACGTGCCGATCTACATCAGCACCGAGACCCGGGAGATGTGGGACGAGTTGGAGGCCGAGTTGGGCCAGAGCAAGAAGGCCTTCATTTGCGGCTGCGGTCCCATGGCCACCCCGGACGGGACACTGACCTTGTCGCCCGACATGAAGCTGACCACCTACTCCCCCACAGACTGCTGAAGCAGGGGATTTGATCCAGAAGGAGATCTGCGATGCGTACGCTGACGATGATAGGACTGGTCGCGGGGCTGCTGGCACAGGCCGCTACAGCATGGTGTCAGGGCTCCGTGCCGGAAAAGAAGCTGATCGCGGTTGGTTGGGACATGCCCAACGCCGAGCGCTTCCGCGCCAGCTTCGATGTGATGGAGAAAGTGCCGCTGCAAGGCACTGGGATACGGTTCGCCGGGCCCGGCAACAAGCCCGCAATGTGGTTTTCCTTTAGCCGTGAGCCCTATGACGAGCAGGCGGTCACCAAGATCATAGAGGATCTCAAGGCGGTCCAGCCCCGGCAGTTGCGCGAGCGGTTCCTGCTGATGAACGCCAATCCGGGGGATGTTGACTGGTTTGACGACGCGGGCTGGAAGATTATCGTGGATCACTGGCGCACGGGAGCACGCGTGGTACGCGAAGCTGGACTCGCCGGGATCATGTTTGACCCCGAAGCCTACCGCGACCCGTTCCGAACCTTTGACTGGTCGGCCCAGCCGCAGTCAGGACAGCATACCTTCGCGCAGTACTCCGAGATGGCCCGGCGTCGCGGTCGCGAGGTGATGGCAGCGGTAGCCAAGGAAGACCCGGATGCCACTATCCTGGCCTTCTTCCTGCTCTCCATCAACCGCGCGGCAGCCGAGCGAACCGACCCCATGGGAGCGCTGTCAGGATCCGCCTACGGACTGCTGCCGTTCTTTGTGGATGGTTGGCTGGATGCCGCAACGCCGACCATGACGTTCGTGGACGGCTGCGAGGCGGCCTACCGCTTCAACAGCCGCCTGGACTTTCTGACGGCCGCTAACCTGATCCGCAACAAGTGCCAGCGCCTGGTCTCCCCCGAAAACCGCTACAAGTACCGGGCGCAGGTGCAGGTCGGCTTCGGCGTGTACCTGGATGCCTATGTCAACCCGCCGGACAACACCTGGTACATCAACCCTGGCGACCAGACGCCGGTGCGGCGCCTGGCGGACAACGTCGCCAGCGCGCTCGAAGTCGCGGACAAGTATGTGTGGATCTACGGCGAGCAGGCCAGTTGGTTCCCAAGCCCCCATCCGACCGCCGACAAGGTCCGCTGGCCGCAGAAGCTGCCAGGGATCGAGCAGGCCCTGCGTCTGGCCTCCGACCCTATCGGCTATGTGCTCGACCTGCTCGAACAGCCTGGCGAGCGGACGAATCTGGTCGTGAATGGCGACTTCACGTCTGCCACCGTCCCCGCTGCGACGGCCGGCGGGCAGCCGGCTGACTGGAAGGTGGGGACGGCACCGCCGGGGTGGAGCTATTGGCAGAGCGGGGCCTCCAAAGGCCGCCCGAACTGGGACCGGCAGGTCGGCCACAAGGCCCCCGGCGCTGGAGCGCTGATTGGCATGAAGTGGGGCTGCCTGATCCAGACCATCAAGGTCAATCCGGGCGAACGGTACGCGGTGGTTGGCTGGTGCAAGACGCAGGGACGCGGCACGCCCTCGCTATCCATGCGCTGGCAGACACCCGAGGGCAAGTGGCATGCCGAGTCTTCCGACGTGTCTCTCAGCACCGTCAAGTCTGACGGCGACTGGAAGCTGATGGCCGGAGCGGGCATCGTGCCGGAGGGCGCCGGGAAGCTGGTGCTGCTGCCGTCCGCTGATGGCCAACAGTCGGAAGATGATATCATCTGGTGGGACGATGTGATGGCGTTCAGGATCGAGTAGTTGCCGTTCGCCTAAGGAGCAAGAAAGATGAAACTGAAGATCGGTCTCTGCGGAGCCGGGAAGTTTGGGACGTGCTTCGTGCCCGTCTTCCAACGCCACCCTGACGTGGCAGAAGTCTACCTGGCCGATGTGCTGCCTGACCGCCTGGCCCGCGAAGCGGCTCGCTTTGGCGTCACGAAGACCTTCGACTCGCTGGAGGCCCTGTGCCGCAGCGACTGCGATTGTGTGGCTCTGTTCACCCAGCGCTGGCTGCATGGCCCGCAGGCGGTACAGGCCCTGAAGGCCGGCAAGCATGTCTACAGCGCCGTGCCCGCTGCCATTACGCTGGAGGAACTGGGCGAACTGGTGGATACCGTCAAGTCCACTGGCCTAATCTACATGCTGGGCGAGACCAGCTACTACCGCGCGCAGACCACCTTCTGCCGCGACAAGTTCGCGCGCGGTGAGTTCGGGGACTTCGTCTACGGCGAGGGCCAGTACCATCACGACATGGCGCACTTCTACGCCTCTTACATGCACAGTGGCGGCGATGCCTGGAAGCCCACGGCGAGCTTCCCGCCGATGCTCTACCCCACCCACTCCACGACCTTCGTCCTCGGCGTGACCTTCGCCCGCATGACCGAAGTCTCGTGCTTCGGCCAGGTGGATCGCCACGACGACGGCGTGTTCCGGGCAGAAACGAGCCTCTGGGGGAATGTGTTTAGTAACGAATCGGCCCTGTTTCGCACCTCGGACGGCGGTATGGCGCGTGTGAATGAGTTCCGCCGGGTCGGCGCGGGCGACGGCCGCATGACCATCATGGGCACCCGCGCGGCGTATGAAGAGCAGCCGGGGCAAGGGGTCTTCACGTGGCTCGACTTCCCCGAGGACTTCGGCCACGGCGATGAGATCCCCTACCGCGAGGCGGCCAAGCTTGTGCCGCTGAAGCGCGAGGATGTCAGCAACATTCGTGTCTTTGACGGAGTCGAAGTCACCGAGGAGAACCTGGGCGATCTGCCGCGTGAGTACCTTGGGAAGAAGTTCCTGGGGTTGTCGTCCGCGCAGCCCTTCTGGCAACTGCCCGTGGAATTCGCTGGAGTGCCCAACGGCCACGACGGCACGCACGTCTTCCTGGTCAACGACTTCGTGCGCTCAGTTGTGGCGCAGAAGCTTCCCCCCAACCACGTGTGGCAGGCAGCCCGCTACAATGCGCCGGGCATGGTGGCCCACGAGTCCGCAAAGCGCGATGGCGAGCGCCTGCCGATTCCCGATTTCGGGATGCCGCCGGCTGATTGGGCTGTGCTGGATACGACCCGCCCGCTGCAGCCGTAGTACTGAGGAGCAATTCAGGAGTATCGGACTGATGAAGGCAACAGGTCAGACACTGCGCCTGCGCATGGGCGCGGCCAGCATCGATTGCGAAGTTGAGTTACCGCTCCCGGCCGGGTGGGACGCCACGGTCTATGCGCCCCGGGACCGGGCCGCGCTGACCGACGCGGGCCTTCAGAAGGCCCTGGAGCATCCGGTAGGGGCCGAGCCCATCTCGGTGGCCGCGCGGGGAGCGCGAACGGCCGTGCTGCTCGTGGACGATTTCCGGCGCCCCACGCCGGCCGAGAGACTCTGCCGCGCCGTATTGGATCAGTTGCAGGCCGCCGGCATCCCCCCCAAGCAAGTCAGCATCATCCTGGGCAACGGCGCGCACCGTGCCATGAACCGCCGGGAGGTCTGCAAACGCCTCGGCACGCTGTGCGACACGGTTGGTCAGGTCGTTTCTCATGACGCGTATAGCCCCAGGGTGACCTTCAAGGGCCTCACGTCGGCTGGCACCCCCGTGCTGGTCAACGAGGTAGCCGCCCAAGCGGACTTCTCGGTCTCGATCTCCTGCGTCTACCCACATCGACTGGTCGCGTGGGGCGGCGGCGCGAAGATGGTCCTGCCGGGCATCACACATGTCTCCACGACCCATTTCCATCACGGGCGACTTGGCGGAGGGGAATGGGGCGGGCCGCCCCATGGAAGCGCCTCGCGCCGTGACCTCGAGGAGGCCGCCGCCCTCTTCGGGCTCAATGCCTCTCTCTGCGCGGTCATTAACTCCCGCAAAGAGCTATGCGGTCTCTACGCCGGTGATCCCACCAAGGCCCACCGCTCCGCCATTGCTCTCGCCCGCAAGGTTGGCGATACGCCGGTAGATAATGCCCATCCCGACCTGATCATCGCCAACGCCTTCCCCTTCGACGCCGACGGCACACAATACACCAAGGCCCAGGCCCCGGCGCTGCAGTTCGACTGCCCGGTGCTGATGCTCAACGATTTTGCCGACCCCAGCATCTACCACGGCCTCTACCACGGTCCCCTCAAGCAGTACAACGAGCGCCCGCCGCTGCAGCCAGTGGAGCACACCGAAGAGTTGCTCATGAAGGCGCAAGTGTTTTTCTACTCGCCGCAATACGGCAAGGGCTTCGTGCCCCCCGACCGCACTTGGTACTGCGACGATGATTGGCCACGGCTGATGGCGGCCATGGCCCGTCGCTTCAAGCAGGCCAAGGTCGCCGTTTTCCCTGCGGCGCCGCTGCAGATACCCCGAGTCGTCTAGTTGCCGTCAGGGGGCTCAAGGCCCCCAACCCGGAGGTGCGATGATGAGAGTCTGGCACGCCCTGCTTCTGGCGGTCGTCATGGCAGCAACCTCGGCACTCGCGGTACCCCTTACTACCGGCGACGGCCTATCCCTGGATATCGGCTCCACCGGCCGGGTTACAGCGGTCAGCCTCGGCGGCAAGCCCCTGCCGCTGAAGTCTGACGGGGGCTTCGCCATCGCTGACTTCAGGCACCAGCCGGACCCGGTGAACCTTGTTCCAAATGGTGACTTCGAGAACGGGACCACTGGCTGGGGTCTGGATAAGTACCAGACCCTCGACACCACCGTAGCCCACTCCGGCAAGGCCTCGGTAAGGCTGGCCGTTCCGGGACCCGCGCCGGCCCAGACCACGCTGCAGGTCTTCGTGCCTGTGAAGCCCAGCACGCGCTACAAGGTTGGGATGTGGCTCCGGCGGGAGAAGGTTGGCGTCTGCGGCGTCTATTCGTCCGAGCGTGGCGAGCAGGGGCAGATAACGGGCAAACAGGGGCAGGTGGGCACCTGGATCCCCAAGGTGGACGGTGAATGGCTGCCGCTAAGCTGGGAGATCACCACCGAGCCCAAGACCACCAGGCTCTCGCTGCGCGGGGATATCTACAACTCGACGGGCACGCTCTGGCTCGATGACTTCTTCGTGCAGGAGATGACCGATCAGCTATACGAGCCGGTCAGTGGCAAGGTCACCTCTGACAAAGACGGGCTCAAGTTTGCGGGGAGCCTGCCCGAGCGCGGACTGACTGTGGAGGCCACGCTGCAGGGCGACAAGCAGTGCCTGCGCGTCAATGGCGTCGTGACCGATACCACAGGCGAGGACCGGGCTATCGGCCTGCGCTTCGCCCTTCCGCTTGACCTCACCGGCTGGAACTGGTGGACCGAGCCTGAAGAGAAGCAGGCGATTGAGCCGGGCCAGCCCTCGTACCGCTACACCTACAACTGCCAGTCAGGCACCGGCAAGTGCTCTGTGTACCCCTGGTCGGCGCTGACGGGCCAGCAGGCAGGCCTCAGCCTGGCTCTGCCACTGTCACAGGGCCCTCGCGTCTTCCTCCTCGAGTACCAGCCCCTGAGTACTGATGCCGAACGAGTTGCGTCCAGTGGTCTGACCCTCACCTTCTTCTTTGGCCTGACCAAAGACGCCGGGAACAACCCCTCCCGCGCTCCGTTCTCGTTCGTCATCTACCCCGTTGAGCCCCAATGGGGCATGCGCTCGGCCATGGCGCGGTACTATTCCCTCTTCCCCGAGTCGTTCGTCAAACGCCCCACCTTCGAGGGCTACCTCAACTACGCCCAACTGGAGACCTTCGACCCCAAGACGCACAACCTGATTGTCAACCGCAAGCCGATCGCTGACGCGAGCGACTGGGGCGAGGGGTACAAGTTCCTCAACCATGTCCACGGCTGCTATGATTATCGCCAAATCCCCTATGACGACCCCAAGCTGCCCTCCGATGAGAAGGTCTTTTCGCTCCTGAATCAGATGATTGAAGCTGACAAGACCGCCAAGTACATTCCCTATGTGCCCAATGCGGACACGGTCAAGAAGATCTGCTTTGGGCCGAAGGGCGAAATTGAGTACATCGGTGACACGAAGTACTGGCGGGCACAGGAGGGCTATAACCACACTGACAAGCCCGGCTGGGGGCTCAACTTCCGCGTGAATGAGGACCCCGGCATCTCACCGTTCCTGATGGAACGGGACCGGACCAAGGCGGAGGAGTACTCGAAGACCGAGCATCTGCCCTGGGACGCTTGTTTCACCGCCGACGCCATCGAGGGCTACATGTCCAACTCCGCCGCCCTCGACTATCGGCGCGAGCACTTCAGGCCCACGCTGCCACCGCTGACCTTCGGCAAGGCGAACCTGCAGCCCGCTTTGGTGAACACGATCTGGGACTTCCACGAGAAGGCCTGGAAGCCGATCACAGACCAGTACAAGGTCGCCACCTACGGTAATGCCAACGGCTACGAGCAGTGCTTCACGCTGCCCTATGTGGATGTCCCCATGACCGAGGGGAGCTGGGACCCGCAGCATCCGGGGCGGCTGGACCGCTATCTGCGGGGCATGGCTCACCACAAGATCTGGCGCTACTGGCATGCATGGGACCAGAATGGTGGCTATGGGGATAAGGACCCGACCAACGTCCGCTTGCAGCTTCAGCGCTGCCTGCAGTACGCCATCTACCCGCCTGTCTACTGCATCGAGGCTTCAACAGCCAATCTTGAGCAGTGGCGCGCCGAGTTCAGACAGTACGTCCCGGCCATCGAGGAGCTATCTGCCGCCGGCTGGGAGCCCATTCCGTACGCTACCGCGACCAATGGCGTCGTAGTCGAACGCTACGGCAGCTTCGCCAATGGCACGCTGCACTTCACTCTTCGCAACGAGACAGAGAAGCCACTCGAGACGGTGCTGACACTGGATGCTAAGGCGCTGGGCATTCCGGCCAACGCGAAGCTGCTCACGCAGGATATCCTCCCCGGTGCGCCGTGCTTCGACCCGCTCCCCGCCACCGGACATGCTGCGAAGCTGGAGCCGGGACAGACGCTGGCCCTTTGGGTGGGTACGCGACTACAGGGTGCGCAAAACGGCTTCCGACTGGCGGCGGCGACGCTGGGGAAGCTGCAGCGGATGTATGCAGCCGAACTGAAGGACCCGGCGAACCAGAAGACGCTGCAGGAGCTTGCACAGCTCCTTCGCAGCGGTGGTGCTGCCGACGAGAAGCAGTGCCTCGACCTGTCGGTTCAGTGCGCGAAGCTCATCGCTCCAATCCAGGTGAGCGATCTCAACCCTCCCGACCTGGTCAAGCTGCTCTACCGCGCCAGTACCGCGGTGTCCTACGCCCCGGCGGCCCTGCTTGACCTAGGGATCGCAGCCCCTCGCGTGGTTGAAGGAGTGCCTGCCGGGCAGGCTACCGCGGTCAACGTGGCACTTCACAATCCGCGGAACGTGGCGGTCAGCGACCTCAAGACGGCCGTCTTCTCACCGTGGTCTGAGATCGAGGCACAGTCGAAGTCAGAGCCGGGGAAAGTCTCACTGGCGGTGCCGGCCTCCCCTCAGCGCAGTCTGCTACCATGCGTGGTCAAGTACTCAGGCTCCGCAGCCAAGACACCCTTTGTCATTTACACACCCATCGACCTCGTCCTCGGCGCCTCCGTTAGCGCCTCCATCCAACCCCTCCGCGTCTTCCGTGGCAGCGAACGGAAGCTGGTGCTCTCCTTCACGAACAACCTCGACACGGCCGGGACGGTCAAACTTAAGCTGACACCGCCCGCCAAGACCACGCTTGACGTCACCGAGGCCGCCCTGCAGTTCCCCGCCAAGGGGACAGTGCAGCAGCCGCTGACGATGACCTTGCAGCCCACCACCTTCCTCGGTGAGACCCGGATCGGCTACACGCTCACCAGTGACGACCCCCGTTTCAACACGCAGGGCACCGTCGAGATCACCGTCAGCGACCCCGTGCCACAGCTTCCGATCAAGCGAACCGGGACGCCACCGGCCATTGACGGAAAGCTCGATGATGCTGTATGGCAGGGGCCGCCGTCCATCCCGGAGTTGCGGCTTCTCTCGAATGGCGATCCCGCTACCGAGAAGACCGCCGTATGGACTACCTACGACGACAAGGGTCTCTACGTCGCGCTCCGCTGCGCCGAGTCCCAGATGGCCAAGCTCGTGGCGAAACACACGGACCGCGGCGCGCCTTTGTACCTTGATGATGACGTGGAGTTGTTCATCTCCGTCCCGAGCAAAGTCCAGGACGGCCTGCTGACGGTGGATACAACAAAGGTCTACCAGCTCGCAATCAACGCCAATGGAGCGCAAAGCGACAACTTTGGCAACAAGACTGACTGGAAAGCCGCCGCACAGAAGGGGGAGCGCGACTGGACCGTTGAGGTCTTCATCCCTTACGCCGCCATAGGGGTGACCGGACCGCCCTCGCCAGGGCTGCCGTGGGGGATGCAGTTTGGCCGCCAGCAGAAAGCCAAGGGCGAGACGACCTCCTGGACGAAGGGGCAGTCCTTCATCCAGAAAGATGGCTTCGGGGAGATTGTGTTCGAGTGAGGCGCTTTCGAGGCTGACGACGCAATCGGTGAGGGACTGAGCGGGAAAGCAATAACGCCCTGCCCATACGACTTGCGTGGGCAGGGCGTCGTTTGTCAGAGGCCGGCCCTACAGGCCGAGTAGTCTCACCACATTGCCGTGAGTGACTTTGTCATACACGGTCTGGCTGATGTTGCCCTCACTAGCCATCGTGCCGAATGTGCGGACGATGTTGCCATACAACTCACCCGGCGCGCACACATCGGTCCCGAACAGTAGCCGGTCCTGAAACTCCTCCAGGAAGCGGTATCCGAACTCCGGGTCGCGGGTGATGGCATTGAGCCCGCTGCCGGCTGACATATCACCCCACAGGTTGTCGTACCTGCGCATCAGTTCCACTACCCGCCCCTCCTGCACCGGTCCAGACGGATAGCCGCCCCAGTTTGCCTCGCTCACGTCAGCCGAGATGTGCGCCCAGAAGGGTTGCGAATGGGCCAGGAAATTGAGCTTCGGAAACATCCCCAGGACCTTCTCCAACCGTGGCAGCCCCACTTCGTCCACCAGTCCATACGCATCATGATCTCTGGTCGCTATATGGAACGTCATGGGAAGGCCTGCCGCTTCGATGTGCCCCAGCATGTTCAGCACCAGCGGATCGTCCCACCACAGGTTGCATGACATCTCCCCCACGCCTTTGCATCCCAGCGCCTTGTAGTGCTCCAGCAGTGGCCCGAAGTCCGTCTTCTCGCTATTCCCCTTCTGGCGCGGGTCAATGTTGCAGAACGGGATAATCCGGTCTGGGTATAGGGCCGCCATATCCAGCACGTTCTCGGTGGTCTGCAGGACGAAATCATTCTCATGGTTGGAGATGGGCAGTACCACCCCTCTGTCTATGCCCAGGTCGTCCCATACCGCTACCAACTCCGCAGGTGACATGAACTTGATGAAGGCGGGATTGGCACGCTGCGCCGGGTCATGGTACAAGATGCTGTGGCTGTGAATGTCAATCATGGTCTGTTCTCTTCCTATTCAGATTAGGGAGCTACTCCCCGCCGCCTGTCCGGTCACAGATGACTGCGGCGGTCTTCTTCCCGCTATCAAGATATCGAGCAATCAGTGCGACAAGCCAGGCCGCCATGAGTATCCCTGCCGCCCACATGCGCCAGACGAATGTCCATGCTGCGTCGGAGCCACGACTAGCTCCCAGGCGGTCCAATGCCTGCCCCGACAGCCATCCCGAAAGGGCGGAGCCGACGTAGCCTGAGGCGTCC
>JBDKRC010000341.1:0-6977 GCA_039683575.1 Armatimonadia bacterium
AGTGGGAAGAGGCGCGGCGCTTTGGCTATGGCTGGGAATGGTCGTATTGCCCCGCCCAGACCCCCGGCGACTGGTACGCCGACGAGCGGTTCTATGACCCGGAGAAGGGGTATTCCGGGAAGACTGACGCCCACCGCAATGTGGAGAAGGGCAGCATGGAGGAGTATCGCCGCGACATGCGCGAGCGGTTCCAGCGCGGCTGGTGGGCCACCAACAATGCCTACTACATGCTGCCCCATGCGGCGGATGAGTCGGTTCTCAAGGTTTACCCGGACGGCATCATCAAGGACGCGGCGGGCAAGCCCGATCCGGCCCTCAAGGGCTGGATCAAGCCTGACGCTGTCACGCACATGACCTACCCGTGGGGCAACAGCTACGGGCAGGAGGTCGTGCGGGAGATTGGGCAGATCGCGGCGGACTTCGGCCCGGCGGCTATCGCCTTTGACGAGGCCTACGGCGCGTTCCCCCAGTATGGCGCCGGGATCGAGGGCGAGCCCGCCCGTGCCTGGGACGACAAGGGCCTGGTGTATAGCTCGACGCAAATCGCCCTGGCGCGTCTTGGTGAAGCGATTCACGACAATACTGTTCGCGGCTATGCGATGGCCACGGTGTTCAACAAGCCCACCAGCTTCAACACCGCCACGCGCACCGACTTCGGGATGCACGAGTGGCCGCCGTACGAGAACGTGGATGCCATCGTGCCGCTGCGCCTGCTGATGGGCCACAAGCCCATGAGCTGGTGGTCGCCGCTGAAGGTGTGGGACATACTGCGCCGCGACCTGCCTGCCGAGGACCTGCGGGACGCAATAACGGGGATGTACTCATTCCTGCGGCTGAGCAGCTTGCGCGATGGGGCCTTCCCGATGAGCCACCAGGTCTGGGGCAACCGCCAGATCGTGGAACTCATGCCGGTGATGGCGGAACTGTTGCGGGAGGGTTGGCAGCCGACGCCGGGGATGCGGGGCAACGCGGACCTGTGGCTGTCGCGCTACGGCAGCGGCGTGGGGGGCTTCCTGGTGGCGGGGAACCCCAAGCGCGACGTGCGACCGGGTGAGGTCACGGTGCTGAATGGCTACCTCGGCCCCGGCCAGTTCCTCTTCAGCGATTACGTCGGCAAGCCGCTGCAGATGACCTCGACCGCCGTCGGCGCCCGCCTGGACCTTGGCCAACTCGGCAAGCACCAGCATCGCATCGCCCGCGCGCTGGTACAGCTTCAACCCAGGGAAGCTGTGACGGTGACGGGTTCGGCGAGCATGACCTGCAAGCCGCTGGCTGAGGGCAAGACTGAGGCGACGTGGCGGCTGGGCCGTGCCACCAGCGGGAGCCTGACGGTGCGACTGCCGCAGGGCGCCGTGCCGCTGGAGTTGCGGGTGAATGGGCAGGCGCGGCGCCTGGTGCCGGAGGGTAACGCCGTGCGCTGCGACGGGGTGTTGCCGGCTGAGGGCAGCCTCGTACTGACGTGGCAGCCGCCGGTGCGGGTGGAGGCTACGCGGGAGCAGCTTCTGAGCTTCCCGTTTGAGCGGGGCGGGAGGCCACAGGCGCAGATCGTTACGGCTGAGAAGCCGGGCGACCATGACATGTACCTGGCGCAGTTCATCCGCGCCTACTTCGATTACTGGTACCGGCGGCAGAGCAAGCCGTCGAGTTCGGTCGCCGAGCTGGCCGACGTCGCGCCGGTCTGCGTCCTGCCCATCGTGTCGGTCTCGCAGGCAGATGCGACCAAGCCGCAGGTTGTGCTGCAGCAGGCGTCGGGAGCGCCGAAGATCAGCCTTCAGGGCAAGACGCTGACGATCTCCGGCACTACGCCCGAGCAGCGCGAGATGGCGGTGCGTAGGCTGATGGAAATATTGGATGAGAAGTACCCATACCAGGGGGTGTATCCGGACGCGGATATCTACCAGCGGGCGGGGATAGTGGGCAAGACGCTATAGATCGCGTGGTAGGCATGCTCCGCATGCCGGAATCAGTTGCGGATGATAGACGAGTTCCGGCATGCGGAGCATGCCTACCACGCGGAGAGAGGCATATCCACAACGCGGAGAAGGTGAGACGCCGCACGCTCATTGAGCGTGCGGCGTTTTGATTCATGGCCTCCCCCCGCCGACGGTCTACCATAACCAGCCCGAAGAGAACATAGCCCAGCCGAGGAAGTACCCCAGGCCGAAGCAGGGCAGGCCGACGACGACGATCGCGACCACGAAGACCGCCCACGTGCGGGTGCTTGTGGTCTTGATGCCGAAGGCCACCATGGCGTCATTGTCATTGACCGTCCACATGGCGGCGTTGCCGTTGGAGGGGTCCGCCTGCTGCTCCTCGGTCAGCTCCTTCTGCCAACTGACCGTGGCGTTCTTGTTCAGCTCTTCCGTCTCAGCCACCTTGCCGGTGTTGAGTTCCTTCATCTGAATCTGGAAGGTGTCCTGCTTGGTCTGGCTCGCCGATAGCTGGATTACTGCCGGCGGGCGCGTCGCCTTCTCCTCCAGGTCCGTCAAAACGATGTAGCCCATGGTGACGGGCTTGCCCCCAACCTTCGGCTCGCCGGGATACAGCAACGGCACCAGCGTCATGCCGAAGGTGCCCTTGTCGTCCTTGCCGACGATGCCGATGGCCTTGTCGGTGAGAATCTTCTTGTCAGGTTTGAACTTGGGATGCTTCGTCAGCGTATCCTGCAGTGCCCGTGTTCCCCGTTCGACTGCCCTGTCCTGGGACTTGATGGGCTTGGCCATCAGGGCCGAACAGGACAGCCACACCATTAGCACGCACAAGACGAAGCACAGGTATGGTCTCCGCCTTCCGTAGAGCACAGTGCCGCCTCCTTATGGTCTTTTACTGCTTGAACCACTTCTTGAAGACGGCACGTATTTGGGGGTTGTTCATGACGTGGATACTGCTGCAGACCTGGATGCTGCGGCAGCCGTTGTCGATCATGGTCTTCAGCTCCAGGTCCACGCGCGCGGCGTCCTTGACCGGGAACTTCCCCGGGAGATCGTAGTACCCAATCATCCCCACGCCCTGCTGGCGCTCGTGGTACTTCCTCGCTTCCCCCGAAATGATGCGGCTATACTCGGCGATCTTCTCCTCTGGCCACAGGATATACCACGCCGCGGTCTGGCCGCAGAGGTCAACATCGAGGCGGTTGCCGTACAGCGGCTCGGCGGTGAAGACCGGCCAGATGTGGATAGTGGTCTTCAGGTTCTTGCTGCGCGAGCGCGCGTAGTCGGCGAGGTAGTTGACATAGTCAACCATGCTGTCGCGGAAGAAGGCCACCTCGGCCTCTTTCGGCTTCAGCTCCGGGTGTTTCTGCTGATACTCAGCCAGCAGCTTCTCGCAGCGCTCGCAGTAGCAGCGGTGGTAGTTCTGGTAGCCAAACCCGTCGAAGGCCACACCCTCAATCCCCGGCACTGAGGCTATCCCGTCGATCACCGGCTTGAAGAGCTCGCGCGCTTCGAGATCATTGAAGCAGATGATCCTGGTGAGCAGGACTTCGTTGGTCAGCTTCGGCTCGCCGCCGAAGGAGTATGGGATCAGGTACTGGTTGCTGCCGGCCGCGATGAACCTGCTTGCGGCTTGTTCATCCTCGTTCATGACCTGCCGGGGCACCGGACGGCCGGGGTACTTGCTGGCCCAGAGCTTGTCGATGGTGCCCATGGGGGTGAGGCAGGAGAAGATGCGGATGTGGTGCTTTGCGGCGGCCTCGACGATCCGCTGCAGGGCCACCGGATCGTTGCTGCCGCTGATGAGCGAGTCGAAGCCGGTGTCCGCGGCGTCGGCCATGAAGCTGTCGAGGTCCTTCTCCCTGACGCCCCAGCCGGTCAGGGTTACGGGTTTGGTGTTCTGGGCGAGGCCGACGGATGCTGCGAGGAATACGAAAAGAGCGATGAGGCAGAGGAGTTTGTAGTTCATGTGGATCATTTCCCTGGCGGGTCAGCGTGCTCCTGCCTGGGCGCACAGCGGCCACGCCCGTGTCCCTCACACAAGCATGGCCGCTTCCTAGCCGCTCTACAGGCTATTTCAGCTGATCCTCGCCAGCAACTCCTCCAGCTTGTCGAGGCTTTGCGACCAGCCCTCCGCGGCGCCCATTTGCAGGATGGCGTCGCGCAGCGCTTTGGTCTCAAAGCGAGAGGTGACCGTGAGCAGTGTCTTGCCGTCCTGCTCCTCGAAAGTCGCGGTCACGATATCGGGCGGGACGGTTCTGCTCGTTCCCGGCGGCAGATGGCTTCGCAGTTCCTCCAGCCACTCCGGCGGAAGCTCGTCAAAGGTATCGGAGAAGACCAACCGCTCCCCCTCCACGACTTCCTGATAGGTCCCCACAGTCGGATACTCCTCGCCCTCCGGCGACCTCATCACGATGCGGTAGGCCCCGCCGGGCCGCACGTCCAGCTTGCATACCGGGTTCGTGAATTCCTGCGGCCCCCACCACCGCGCCATCAGCGCCGGGTCGGTCCAGGCCTTGTAGACCAACTCCGGCAGCGCATCGAAGACGCGCGTGAGGACCATTTCCTGGTCGGTTGGCATCCGGACCTGTGTCGTCATGGTAGTCATACTTGTACTCCCTGGGTGCGGCATGGTTATGCTGCTCCCTGAGGACGCGATTGTTGGTGCGCGGGTTCAGGCGCAAACGGACAGGACCTCCCGGAGGGAGGTCCTTTGCTTCGTCTATTGCGGCCAACAAGGCTACTTGACGAGCTTGACCAGTGACCCGTCGGCCCACTTCCCCATGGCCAGCAGCGAGAAGTTGACGCCAGACACCTCTACTGCCTGTGCGATGATGGCACCGTAGGTGGTTGTCATGCTACCGCCCGAGAAATGGGCGGTGCCGGCGGGTGCAATCAGTATCCCGGCGCACCCGCTGCCCACACCGGACACCTGTATGGCGTTACTGCCAGTGTCAAGCGCGTAGGCAAACACCCCCAGACGGTTGGCCGTGTAACGGCAGTTAGCCCCGGATATCTGGACCGCCCCGTCAGCCACAAAGGTGACGTTGTTCATGATCGTGTTCCCGCCACTGATGCCCACATCGCCGTGGACGCGGTAGACGCCGGGCGGGACGGTCGTACCTTGGGTGGAGAGATGGAATTCACTGATTTCGTAATCGTAAGGGGCAAAGTCCTCAGGAGTATAGTTCAGCGGCAAGGGTTGGATCTGGCCTACGGCTACTCCTTGCTCGAAAGAGTTGTTCTGGCCACTGCACGCGAATTTGTTCCGGTACTCCACGAGGCCGCTATAGATACCGTAGCCGCCAGATATTGAGATCGTGGAGTTGGAATGCACCGCTCCCCCGATGCGGGCGTTCTGGCCCGTCATCTTGTATCCCGTATCTTTCGACCCCGACGCCCCCCCGAAGACGACCGCGTCCCCGCCCGCCGCGGGAGAACGCAGAGCCGTCGCCGTACGTATGACCTCACGATCCTGGACGCCCAGGACGCCCGCAAACATCATGTCCACCGGCGCACGCACGGCCACCTGCACGCCCTCCTGGCCGTTCTCGAGGTCGCCGAAGCCCGGAACGTTTGAGCCCGTGGAGTATACCGTGATGTCGTCATCGCCACAGGTGGCCAGATTGGGCCAGCCGGTGTTGTTGACCGCGACGATGTCGTTTATCCGCTGCCTCATGGCGGCGGACCGGCCGTTGATGGTGTCGCCCGCTGCAGCCAGGGCAGCCGCGTCAGCCACGCCCTGCACCCGGCTGGCCGCGATCGCCACCAGGCCCACGTCAACACACAGGGCAGCACTACCGAGCATGACCAGGAGCGCCATCGCCGAGAATACCATTACAGCGCCCGCCCGGCGGCCGCGCGGGAAGCTGCGCCGGTTCGGATGGACACGGTACAACGCCAGGCCCAAACGAGCGAATGACATCTCGCGACCACCTCATCACACAGCACTCGTAGACATCATTGGCTGTTACCGCATCTGCCGTTGCCCGTGCTCTCCGAGCCAGTCCGGCGTGCACCGACCGCTGCCACTTCCCCATTGACGGCCGGAGCTTCCTCAAGTTCAACTTGAAGATCAAGATCCCGCACAAAATCATCAAGGGCACGCGAAGTGCCACGAAAATGCCCCTCAGTGGCTTCAGAAGCCTCTGAGGGGCACTCGGTGTCTTCGGCGCCAGAATCGGCGGTTCTAGCCGGCGGCAACCGTGAACATGTTGGCGCTCGGGGCTCCGCATTGTTCTATATCGAGTGTAACCGTTCCTGCCAGTATGGAAACGCGCCACGCCCCATAGCGGGAGCGTGGCGCGTTGTTGCCGGTGATGGTCAAGATCGGTGATCAGGGGTTATAGTACGTGTCGACGCCGTTGGCATACAGGGTAAGGGGCTTCATCGCCTTGGCGTGGCCGTCGCAGAAGGCGACGTTGACCATGTCATTGTGCCGGCCGTACGGGCAGTTCTTGCCCCAGATGATGTTGGGGCTTACGGTGCCCGGCGGGTCGACGAAGTTCGCGCCCCAGCTATTCACGCCCTGGTCGGGGTGATAGAGAACGGCGCTCCCGAAAGTGTCATCACAGAAAAGGACCTTCTCCGCGGGGGCGTTGATGGTGGCAAGGGCGACGTAGTTGAAACCCATGTTGTAGCCATATCCCCGCATGTTCGGCGCGCTCGGGCAGGTGAAGATCTGCAGGTTCTTGACATAGGGCCCAATCAGACCGGGCTCAGTGGCTGATCGCGAGTACCAGTAGACGGCACCCGCTGCTGCCCAGGTGCCCGTGCACCGCGGGAACATGATTTCATCGTAGTCCTGGACGTACATCATCGCGCCCAGTCCCAACTGCTTGACATTGGACAGACAGCTTGCTTGTCGCGCTTTTTCGCGTGCCTTGGCAAAGACCGGGAACAGGATCGCTGCCAGGATGGCGATGATGTAGCCGCTGAAAAACAGCAAGCAGGTATCGTTTTGTCTCAAGGGAATCCTTGGTTGAGGTGATCTGCTTGCAGCACAAGTCTCAGCCCCATGCGCCCTCGCTCTACGACGACGTTGTC
>JBDKRC010000342.1:0-7143 GCA_039683575.1 Armatimonadia bacterium
CCATTTCGCTTCGATTGCCTGCCTCATCGTACTTGTAGTAGAAATCATGCCGCACCGGCGGCCGGGCGAACCCCGGCGAGTTCAGCCCCATCGGCAGCCCCGGCGAAACCTGCGCCGGCTGCACCGACCGATGCCGCGTCACAGCGGTAGTACGCCCCCCACCCCGCTGGCTTTGACACCGGCCCACGAACTCTGGCACTCTGCGTTCCCAGTATCCGGCGCGAGTCGCGCGGCCGTGAGCGGGCTACAGCGTCGGGCCCTCCTCGTAGAATGCAGCCCGCGCGCTGGCCTCATCCTGCACGAGACCTAACGCGAGAAACTTCGACCAACCGACGTCCATGATCGCGCTGGCCGTTTCGTCGCCGCCCTGCTCGCGGATGATGCGCGCGAGACACTGGAAGAGTACAGGGGAGTCAGGAGCGAGGCCCAAGGCGACGGCTAGTTCTGCTAGGCCCGCGCTCGTCTCACCCGACTCCGTATATGCGAGGGCGGAAAAGAACCAGAAATACGGAGTTACCGGCCAGCGGGCCTTGGCCTCCTCCACCAGGGCGCGGGCCTCGTCACGCCTGCCCTCGGTAACGAAGGCTGTGAGCCTGCTGATGACCTCTGCGCCAGCGGGGTCGTCGGGAAAGAAGCCGATCCTAGAGTCGCACCGAACACACATTCTGCACCACCGTCGCATATCAGAATTGATAGCCGACTATCATGCAACCTTGCGCGCGGATTTTGCACGCGTCGCGACAGGCGTCGACTTGGCCCGGTTGGCCGAATTCGGCCCACTCGCAATACGCAATACATTGCAGCCAGCACGCGGAGCACCAACTCGCCTTCTTCAGCAGGCATTGGATCCAGCCTTCTGCCAACTCCAACGGCGGCAAAGGAACTGTACACTTAAAGACGAACGCCCCGTCCATAAACCCCAAGCCAAGGCCGGATGGGTCCGAGGCGGTGGTGGGCTCGTTCTTGAGGTAGAGGTAGGCCGGAAGCGGAGCGGGCTGAGTATCATGCGCAGAGCGATCGGGACTAGCCCATCTTCCTTTGACCAGATCTAGCCACCTCCACCACACCTGCTCCAGCCCCACCCCTGGCTCCTCAAAGTACCCATACCCGCCCACATACTGATACGGCGTCTCCGTCGTCCCCGTCCTCCCCAGGCTCATCCCAAACGCCTCATACAGGAACGTATCGCTCAGCCCGCCGCTCCCATCCGTCAACCCCAGCGTCGTCCCCAGCGCATCGAACAGGAACCAGTGCTGTGAACCCAACTGGCTCACCAGCGGGCTATACACGCTCCCGCCTTCGCTCAGATAGTACCTCTCCAGCCCGTCCGTAGCCGCCTCCGCCACCAGCTTCTGCGCGTCGTAGACCAGCCACTCCGCCTCCCCATCCTCCCGCCGCCAAACCCGCTGCATCCGTGAGTTGTACTTGCTCTCCAGCGTCGTCGCCGGCGCCTCGATCTTCGCCAGGCTCTCGTCCACATCCCACGTATAGTACGTCCACCCCGCAGCCTCCTGCTTGGTCGCCATTGCCCCATCGGCGGTCCAGGTGTAGTAAGTCGCCTCCCCACCCAGCACACGCTCGGCCGTCAACTGGTTCAGATTGTTGTAGTCGTAGTACGTGACTTCCCCGTTGAACGTCTTCTTCTTCCGGTTCCCGGCGTCGTCGTACTCATAGGCAAAGCCGTAGACATGGTTGTCGCTCGGATCGAGCCAGTCCTCCCCCGTCAGCCGGTGCGCGGCATCATAATGATAGTAGATTCGCGTCCCGTCCTCCCGCACGATCTTCGTCCGCTGCCCGTCGGCGTCATACGTGTAGTAGAGGCTCTGCAACACCCCCGCCGGCCCCACGTGCAGGATGCTCTCCACCTGCCCCGCCACATCGTAGTTGTGGTACGTCGTCACGCCGTTTGGCAGCCTCTTCTCAACCTCCCGCCCCAGCTCATCCCGCTCGTAGTAAACCGTCTGCCCCAGCGGGTCCGTCAGCGCCGAAAGCAGGTTCCTGGCGTCATACTCATAGTACGTGAAGTACGTCACCCCGCCGCCCAGGAACGCCATCTGCGTCCGGTTCCCTGCCTCATCGTATTCGTAATAGATGTCGTAGCTGGGCCCACTCGCCCCCGCGAACCCCGGTGAGTTAACCCCCATCGGCAGCCCCACCGACACGCCGCCCGGCTGCACCGAACGATGGTGCGTCACCCGCCCCGCCGCGTCGAAATACCACCGCTCCGTCGGCACGCCACTCTTATCCACCCGCACCGTCCCGCCCGCCACGTCATGCGCATACCTGATCCGGTCGCCGGACGGGTACCGCACCTCCTCTGTCAGGTGCCCCATGTTGTCATACTTGTAGTATGCCCCCACCCCGCTCGGCTTATCCCGCTGGGTCACCTGCCCCGCGGCGTTGTAATGCACGACCTCCTTGTGCCCCTGCGCATCAATCTCGTGCGTCTGCCGCCCGGCCCCGTCGTAGCGGTAGTACGTCGGATTGCCCAGCGGATCGAGCACGGCCGTCCCGCTTCCGTCACACACACCGCTGCGTGAAGTAGGACGCCCTGCCTGCGACGGTTTGGCTTTCAGCATCGCCATATTGGCAGACATCCGCGGGTTAGCGAGGCCGTCGCCAGCCCCAGTACCATGTCCAGGAGTAGCCGCGGCTCTCCATGAGCTGCACCGCGTCGATGCCACGCAGTGCCATACGGCTCCGTCCCCACGACATCCAGATGAACGCATCACATAAGGATACGGCGCTGATACCCACTGCAGGAGGGAAGAGCCCTTGAGCGAGCGAGAGACGCAGTAGCTCAGATTCGGGGATCAGGAAGATCGCTACCAGACCCGGTACTATGATGGAGACCCAAAGGGCGAGGGTTGCCCAGTAACCGCTCGTCAAGGAGGGCCGCCAGCGAGGGTGTCTTAGCTGCTTGGGGAATTCCCGCGTTTCCAGATAGACCTCAGGCTCAGACAGTATAAGTTGCACGAAGAGCCTATTGTAGTGGCGAAGGAGAACATACCCAGCGGCTGGCGCCGCAACTATTGGCCAGATGAGCAGAAGCCAACTGTGGCCTGTCCATCTTGCCGCAGATTCGGGAATCGCCATCGACGCCACAACGAACGCAGCGGCTCCAACTCGACGCAGCATTGCGCACTCCAACTCCCGTACGACAATCGCTGATTTCATCGCCGCGTTTGTGGTAGTCACCTCCTTGACCTCAGCCCCTCCAGTAGCATCGTGCAGCAGGCCGCTGGTACTTTCCTGAACGGCCATCCCTGGTCAATCTGCTGAGCCACCCCCATGAATAGATCGAAACCAATCTCTCCCAAGGGGCCAAGCGGGATGTTGGCCACCACACTAATGCAATCTATGGTTGTGGCAGTGATGCTGATCCAAGGTGGGCTCTTTCTGGCGAGCCATGTGTCGCAGGTGCTTCCGATGTTGCAGAGACAGTCGACCGGTTCCACGATGAGCCCCAAGAGCGGCGCGACGGGAACGGGAATCAGGTCAAGAATGGCCGCGATACCGCATACGCAGGTCCATTCATGTTCCTTTCCTGCACGCTGTCTCACCTTCAGAATGTACTGACACACGCTCATCCCAACTTCGTTGAACAGGTCGCTGATGACCCCCTTCGGGATGAATGGCCTGGGAAGCAAATCCAGGCTCGTCAAGTGTCGCGGTAGCCTAGCGGCCCCCCTCGCAACGGATGCATCGTACCAGCCTAGAACGCCGCACGAGAGACCGGACGGCGCTTCGGCATACTGCTGATAGGCAGCTAACCACTGTCCAGGCGTCTCCGTCACTCCCGTTCTCCCCAGGCTCGTCCCGAACGCCTCACACTTGAACGTATCACTCAGCCCTCCGCTCCTGTCCGTCAACCCCAGCGTCGTCCCCAGCGCATCGAACAGAAACCAGTGCTGCGAGCCCAACTGGCTGACGAGCGGGCTATACACGCTCCCGCCCTCGCTCAGGTAGTACCTCTCCAGCCCTCCCGTCGTCGCCTCCGCCACCAGCTTCTGCGCATCGTATACCAGCGACTCCCCGTTCCCATCCTCGCTCCGCCAAACCCGCTGCATCCGAGCGTTGTACTTGTTCTCAAGCGTCACATTCGGCGCGTCGATCTTCTTCAGACTCTCATCCACATCCCACGTGTAGTATGTCCACCCCTCCCCGTCCTGCTTCGTCGCCATCGCCCCGTCAGGCGTCCACGTGTAGTACGTCGCCTCCCCGCCCAGCACCCGCTCCGTCGTCAGCTGGTTCAGGTTGTTGTAGTCGTAGTACGTCACTTCCCCATTGAACGTCTTCCTCAGCCGGTTTCCCGCTGCATCATACTCATACGCAAAACCGTAGATGTGCGCGTCGCTCGGATCGAGCCAGTCCTCCCCCGTCAGCCGGTGCGCAGCGTCATAGCCGAAGTAGACCCTCGTCCCGTCCTCCCTCTCGATCTTCGTCCGCTGCCCGTCGGTGTCATACGTGTAATACAGGCTCTGCAGCACTCCGCTCGGGCCTTGGTGGATGATGCTCTCAACCTGCCCCACGATGTCGTAGTTGTGGTACGTCGTCACGCCGTTCGGCAGCGCCTTCGCAACCTCGCGCCCCAACTCATCCCGCTCGTAGTACACCGTCTGCCCCAGCGGGTCTGTCAGCGCCGACAGCAGGTTCCGCGCGTCGTATGCGCGGTAGGTTCGCTGCCGCAATCAATGCTACGGACAATTCTGCTTTTGCCACTCAGTACGCGCGATATGCTAAGGCCCATTGCCGTAGGGCATTCATCGCGCGCCGAGGCTCACGATGGCGCTCGGCCCATCGGGCCACCTCGCCGCGGGGCCTCCCAGTGGTCGCAGTCAGCGATGGCAACTCCTGGGCCGCTTCCTGATGCCGTCCTCTCGCCCACAACAATAGCAGATGTAGCCGTCGAGGAAGCACATCCTCTGGGAAAGCAGGCGATAAGCTACCAGCCACGGCTTCGGCCTCTTGCCAGCGTTCGTTCAGTATAAGAGCAGCGAGATAGGCAAATGCGACCTGTCGCGTATTTCGTTTGGCGTATCTATGCCATGCTTCTCCGTCGGTTGTGACCTGTGCCACTTCCTCGGGCGCTAGGCCCCGCGCCTCCAAGATCGCGGCAAGACTCATTGGTGGCTTTTCCTGGCGTTGCATATTGTACGCAAGGGCGAGAGATTTTAGCGCCCGAGCGGCGTCCCCCCGCTCCAACAGAAGCCTGCCAAGTGTGTATGGATAATCCCAGTGGCGGTTATTGTCGAGTGCACCAGCACACTCGGCAACCTCTATCGCTTCGTCAAGCTCACCGGCTGCACTGAGCCACTGAGCGTACTCCAACTGTGCCGCAGCATCATCGGGGTGCTGGCGAGCATATACCCGTGCATTTTGGAGAGACTGTTTGAAGTTCAGTGTGATCGACACAAGCTGCGCCGATGGAAGCACGAGCGCAGAGCATGTCACAGTCGCCAACGATACGAGTACTGGCAAGCTCTGCGTTGTCTTGCGCGCGAGAACAATCACATGCCAAACTAGCGCGTTGAGACCAAGCAGGACTGCTGCCTCGATCGGGACAGATCGGTAGACTAGGCCCAGAATAGGTATTCGAACCGCCAGAGCCACGAGCACCTCACGTGCCTGCGACTGAGATGGTGACTGTCCCAGCAGGTATATCAATCCTCCTGCCAGAGCGATCAGGGCCCAGGCGAGATTAAGGATGGCCGCGTGTCGTCGCGCTCCGGCGAAACATAGCGGCAAGCATCCTGCTACGATAATGCTAAGGTACAGCACTGCCGACCCGGTGGCGCTCATCGCTTCGGCCCTGCTGTGGTGATGTCGTCGATTATGTACCGACCGTGATTCCTCCGAAGCCAATCCTGACACGCCTCCCACGCTGCACCGGTACCCAATGGATCTAGTGCATCGTCATGCCTGTATTGCAGTTTCTCATTATGCACACTTAAGCGTTGGTGCTTGCTTCCAGTCTTCCTACGGTAAACCTTATTCAGCTTTCTGCGCCATTTCACTCCAGATTTGGTGACACACAACTCGGTTCCCGTAACGTGAGTTACTTTGTACATCTCGAACTTACACTCATATAGCTCCAGGTAACCGTACCTAGCTCCGAGCTTCGGCGCCTGCATAGCGTCAATCAGCGCGATTGTATCTGCTGTATACGTCTCGATGTCCCTCGTTTCAATCCACCCGCATGGGCATGGTGGTCTCGGACCGGAGTAGTCATAGACTTCCACACCAAGGACAAAGAAATGGTCGCCGCCGAGCCTACTCCATGCAGCATTGAGAGGCATGGCCAACCCAGCAGAATATGCAACACCCCAGACGAGTGCCCCACCAAGTACCCCCTCATGAAAGTAACCGCGCCCCCCCATGTCCAGAAATGGGGTTGACACGGTCCCGCTCCTGGACATGATCTGTCCAGAATGGTCGTACAATATAGAGTCGACAACGTCACCCATCCCGTTCAGCATTCCCACGGTGCTTCCGCTGGCATCCGCCAGGTACCAGTCCACTAACCCGGCCAGCTGTGCTGTCAGTGGAGCGCTCATCCACCCGCCTTCGCTGAGATAGTAGCGGTTGAGACTGGTGCTCGCCGCCTCCGCAACCAGCTTCTGCGCGTCATAAACCAGCCACTCCGCCTCCCCATCCTCATTTCTCCAAACCCTCTGCATCCGCGCGTTGTACTTGTTGTCAAGGCTCACATTCGGCGTTTCGATCTTCTTCAGACTCTCATCCACATCCCACGTGTAGTACGTCCAACCGGCCACATCCTGCTTGGTCGCCATCGCCCCGTCGGCCGTCCAGGTGTAGTAGGTCGCCTCCCCGCCCAGCACCCGCTCGGTCGTGAGCTGGTTCAGGTTGTTGTAGTCGTAGTACGTCACTTCCCCGTTGAACGTCTTCCTCAGCCGATTGCCAGCAGCATCATACTGATAGGCGAAGCCATAGATGTGGCTATCGCTCTGATCGAGCCAGTCCTCTCCCGTCAGCCGGTGCGCCGCGTCGTAGCTGTAGTAGATCCGCGTGCCATCCTCCCGCTCAATCTTCGTCCGCTGCCCGTCATCGTCATAGGTGTAATACAGGCTCTGCAGCACGCCCGCTGGCCCCACGTGCAGGATGCTCTCCACCTGCCCCGCC
>JBDKRC010000343.1:0-21796 GCA_039683575.1 Armatimonadia bacterium
TTCTGTAGGGCGGGGGCTCGTCCCCCGCCGCTCGGGATGGGTCGCAGACGTTCGGCGGGTTACGAGGCCCCCGCCCTACAGCGGAAGGGCAGACAACGTTCGGCGGGGTACGAGCCCCCTGCGACGCAGACGTCGCTACGCCTACAGCGGAAGGGCAGACAAACAAAAAGGCGGGTTCACCGGAGAGGTGAACCCGCCTGGGGTACAGCTTCTTAGCTGTCTAGTAGACCGTTGCCTTCGTCTCCCCCTGCGCCTGTCCCAACGGTCCCAGCTCGGCGGTCGCTTTCACTGTATACTCTCCCGGTTGTATTCGCACGGAATACGCACAGGAGCCGCCTCAGCCAAAGCCTAGCCGGTCCAGCTCCACCGTGGTGTCGCTGGCTACCTGGCCATTGGCGCTCTGCGCCACGACGCGGACCCGCGGGCTGCCCTGCGGGGTCCGGCAGTTGATTGAGAAGTCGCCCGCGCTGAGCCGGACGGCTACGCCGAGCGAGCCGGTGCCGGCGCGGGCGGTGATGTTGGTGGTCAGGGGCTCTGCGGTGGCAACCACGGCCTCTTTGAGGTCGGTGAAGAGTTGGAGGTCCTTGCGGAACTCATACTCCCACTTCTCCTCGCCGCGGGCCAGTTGCGGCCGCAGCACGCTCGAGATCCGTTCGCCGCCATAGGGGGCGGTGGAGCGTGTGAGGGACAGAGTAACCGGATTTTCGGTTCCTTCCCCAAACTTGTTGTATGGGGTCTGGAGGCTGAGCGTTGGGAAGACCAGCATCTGGCCCTTCAACTCTGGCACGAGCTTTTCGCTCGCCTCAAAGACGCCGTTGAAGTTGGTATCCGCGTAAGCCACGTCGTAGGGACCGTCGTCGCCCTTGGAGCGGTCGAAGGCTATCGCGAGGACCTTCGTGCCGTCCTGGGTAACGGCGATCTTAGTGTAGACGGGCTTGCCAAGGAATTGTACCGCTTCCTGCGCCAGCAGTACCTGGCACAGAAACAGCAGCGCAAGTATTGATATCACCATGGTATACCGACCTTTGATGTGGCACTCCTCCTTTGCCTTCTACACTTACTGACAAGACCTGACAATCACAAGTTCGCCCTGCCCTGAGGCAATTCCTGTTACGGCGACCACTTGGTCTCTGCAGTTTTTACCTCGAAGGGACACTTCGGCATAGTCGGCTTGAGGGTTAGCTGGCCCGTGGCATGCGCTGGTACTCGCCCGGAGTACGAACAACTGCCGCCTCACCCATAGGAGAAGCGCCCGCTCCAGACAAGGTTGCCCTTGCTGTCACGGGCTTCAAAGGAGGGCGGTTGGGCACGGGGGGTAGAGCTGATCGTGGTGTAGTGCCCGCCGCGGTCCTTGGTCTCCAGGCGCAGGTAGACGTTGCCCGAGGTCTGCCGCGGCATCCGTGCGGTGGTGATCTGCACTGTGAAGGGGGGCCCCACCAGCAGTTGTCGTTGCGGGGCTGCCACGTCCCTTGCCAGCGGCCCCGAGAGGGAGGTTCTGGCCTCCCACCGGACCTTGTCGGCCTGCCTGGTGATGACGCAGGTGTTCAGCCTGGTGTCTGCGGGCACCGTCACGGCGCCGTTTGTGGCTTTGAACCGGTAGCGACGCCCCCTGTCGTAGCCGTCCAGGTAGCCCTCGCCGAGATCTCCCACCTTCAGTGAAAATGTCTTGCCCTGGAAGGTCTGGGGGTTGAAGTCACTGGGGCTGGTGCCCTGTTGATGACCTCTCACATAGGAGAAAGCCAAGAGCAGTGCGGTGGCGGCGCCGACTGCCCAGAGGGCGCCGATGCCCGACAGCACATAGCCGACGGCATTCTGGCGGTGTCTGCGGATCGATATGATGCCGACAATGAGGGGGACGAGCCAGCCGAGGAACGCGACTAGCCCAATACCGAGGTAGAGCAGGACGAAGACCACACCCACACCCATGTCCATCGTGTCTCACTCCCGCTGCGTCACTTGACGCCGAGCTTCAGACACCTTGCCGTGCAGTCCAGGCAGCGGACGCACTCGCCATTGTTCATCTCAGCCATCGGGTCGATCTCTACGGGGCAGCGCTCAGCGCACTGACCGCAGGTGTTACAGCTTTCGTTCTCCTGGCTGATCCGCCAGAAGGAGAAGCGGTTGAACAGCGAGAGCATGGCCCCAAGCGGGCAGAATACTCGACAGAAGCCGCGCGAGGCGACTGCCGCCAACGCAATTATACCCAATAGCACGGCAACGCGCACCATAAACATTATGCGCCAGGGCGAAGAGGCGCCCATGATCGCCCACGGAATGGCCGATTCGAGGGTGCCCACGGGGCAGAGCGTGCAGTAGCTGACGTTCAGATGGGGGTAAACGAATGGTATGGCGAAGACCAGGCCGCCGAGGAGGACCCACTTGGTGTAGCCCAGGAAGCGGGGCAAGCGGACCTTGCGGCCCGGGATCTTGTGCAGGAGGTCCTGCAGCAGTCCGAAGGGGCAGACAAACCCACACCACAGGCGCCCAAAGAGCGTGCCGGCGAGGCCGATGATACCAAGGGCGATGAACGGGAAGATGCGGAGGGTGGAGAAGTTGACCAGTACCCCCACCGGGCACGCGAACGTCGCCGCCGGGCAGGAGTGGCAGTTCATCGCCGGGACGCAGATGCTGCGAAGCTGGAAGAAGTTGGCGTTCAGCCCCAGCAGGGCGACGAACTGGATGAAATAGCGCGTACGAGTGATGCGCCTGAGCTTCTCAAGCATAGGTTCCTAAGCTGTCTTTCGGCTGCTGCAACGGGACACGCCCGTTGTTTGAGGGGCTAAAGTCAAGTGGGGCAGGCTTTGTCAGCCTTGCCGCCCTTGGCATCTTTGGTCTTGCTGGCCTGCGGCGAGATCAGTTTGCCGTCGGCAGCGCGCTGCACAGAATGCGTCAGGCTGTCTTGCAGGACCGAATATTCGCTTTTGCTCGTGCCGGAGACGTCGAAGGTCACGCCCATGGTGGTGTACGTGAGCAGGCCCCCGAAAACAAGCAGGAGGAGCAATAGAGCGAGCCAGCGATAGCCGCGTTTCGGTGTGGTTTCCATGGTCTGTAGCCTGATGGTAGCTCGCGTCCTAAGCGCGTGCAAGTATGTATTCCTTGAACGTCAGCCACTCTACCCTCTGTTCCGCAAACCACGCCAGAAGCTCCTCGTACAGGCGCCGGACCGAATCCCATGAAGCGGTCATGGCTCTATAGTGGCTGCCAAAGATGATGACACCCTCCTCGCCTGCCTGTTCCATGAAGTTGGAGTACTCCGACTTGAACAGCGCAAGCCGCTCCTGGTACTGCTCGGGCGGCAGTGTGCCAATGATGTAGTCCTCCATGCAGGGGACCTCAACCACGCCGGGCGGCTCGATCCAGGGCACACAGGGGTAGTCCGGCTGCCAACGGTGCAGGCTTTCGTCTCCCGTGAGAGTATAGGCGGTCATGGTGGGGTTGACGCCGCGGCTGGATGAGCAGCTGATGCCAACGTCTGCCAGCGCGTGGTACAGGTTCGCACAGACCCCAAAGCAGGGGGCGCGGAAGACCAGTGGGCGCTCGCCGAAGAGGCTTTCGTAGGCTTCACAGCCCTGCCGCAGGCGCTCAGTGAGCCGTGCCGCCGAGTGAGCTTCCTCATAGCGCTCCCGGTTCGCCTCGTACTCCTCGAAGGGGCGTGGGTTCGCGCGACGGGTGCTAGGCTGAGGCAGGCCGAATTCCAGGCAGGAGCCGTGGGTGAGGCCATGAAGCTGGAAGTCATGCCCAAGATCGCGGGCCCATAGCAGCGTATCCCGCCAAAGCTCGTGGGCCTCGGCATACTGCGCCGGACGCGGCACCCAGAAGAAGGTCCCGCGTACGCCCACCTCGTTGAGCCACTCGATGACCTGGCGAAAGCCTGCAACGGCCTGTGGGTCGGTCGAGACTCCGGCATCATCGTTGGTGAAGATGGCAAGCATGGCGTCTCCCCGAGGGAGTACTGAATACGGGCAGGAGTACCCAGGCGTCGCGTCGAAGCTACCCTTGACTTTATCTTGACAGGAGGTCCGGGATCATGTCAGCACGCAGGGGATTTACCCTCATCGAATTGCTGGTAGTCATCGCGATCATTGCCATTCTCGCGGCGATCCTCTTCCCCGTGTTCGCCAAGGCACGCGAGAAGGCCCGGCAGGCTTCCTGCCTAAGCAACATAAGGCAGATCAACACGGCGCTGTTGGCGTACGCCCAGGATTACGACGAACGGATGGTGCCACGGTACTATACCGGGTACAACTGGCATCTCACCACCGAGCCGTACGTCAAGAACATGCAGATCTTCCTGTGCCCGAGCACCAGCAACTACTCGTATGGCTATGCGCAGGACAGCCTGAGTTGGCAGTCCATCGGCGCCTTCGCTTCCCCCGCTGAGACGTTGATGGTTTGTGATGTGGGACTGTGCAACAACAGTTCCGGCACGACGAGTTGGGACTGGCATGTCAACACCCCCATCGGTTCCTATGCAGCGTTAGCGGTCAAGCCCGCCGATGAACTGGCCCTGCCGGTGGCGGGAGACCCTGCCTGGGCCCAGCGCCCGAGGCCCATCCACAACGAAGGCTGCAACGTCGGCTTCCTCGACGGCCACGCCAAGTGGCTGCGGACCGATGCGTTCTACTACGGCCAGACACCAGTAGACAGGGTCTTCGACAAGCTGTAGGCTTGCTCCGGCGAATCCGTAACGGGAGCATCCGATTGGATGCTCCCGTTTCTTTTTGTCTAGGCGAACCACATTAGGTAGCGCTTCGCCACTTCCTCGCTGAACGCTCCCACAATCCCCCAGATGCCCCCTGCGAAGAGTACATGCCCGATTGCCAGACCCATGAACACCGGCATGGCGGTGCGGTAGGTCTGTGGGCCGCCGAGCCGGAGAATGAGTGTTTTGCTCAGCCATGCAACGAAGGCTGGGAACCAGATTGAGTGACCGTAGCTGCCCGATAGCGCGAGGCCGAGGGGATTGAGCGGGAAGCGCAGGTACTTCACGCGCAACAGCAGCATGGCCACCGTCAGGGCAAGCCCCACGAGTCGCGCCACGTTGGTCTGCATGTCCATCGGTACTGCGGTGAAAGCGCGGGTCTTGAGACGGTCGTAGTTGGCGAGGGCCTGCCGTGTCCTGTAGCCGCCCTCGGTGCTGCCGCCGTCGAGGACGTTGGCCCCGAAGCTGTAGTAGGCCTGCATGTGCATGAACAGGCCGATGGCGAGGCCAATGGCCAGGCCGTAGATGATCGTGGTGAGCACCTGCTTGCGGCCGAGATCGGCACGGTAGCCCATTCGCACTGCTTCGATCTCAAACGCGCCAAGCTGGGGGAACGTCATGCGGCTCATCGCGCTGATGGTGGCATAGACCGCTTCGGAGCGCAGGGCTGCGTTGCTGAAGTGTCCGGTCGTGGGTTTGAGCGCCAGAATGGTCTCGGCAACCTCTTCGCGGGGCACCACATAGTTGATCGGCAGGCCCGTCTGGGCGCGCACCCGGATGTACACGAGGGCCACGCCGAAGCTCAGGATGACGTAGGCCAGGGCCAGACCAAGGCTCATCCCGGCGCTCACGCAGAAGGCGACAAAGCCGCCCATGCCGACCATCAACCCCCAGAAGGCCCAGCGTGAGGGTATCAGCTCCTCCTTGTCCCATTCCGGCCTGGCCCCGCCGAGGGCGCTGAGGGCTACCTGCTTGAGATGCTTGCGGCCAACATACAACAGGAAGAAGATCAAGCCGACATACGACCCCATGCCCTGCGCGCGCTCGAAGGGGAAGTTCCCGATCTGGTACCCGCCCAGTGTGGCGAAGAAGTTCTCGAAGCGGAATAGCAGGAAGAAGCTCCAGATGGACAGCAGCACATCCACCGGCACCAGGTAGCCCAGGCCGATGATCTCGGGCCGGAAAGTCATGGTCATGGGGCGCAGGGCCGTCCAGGGGCGCTCGGTGAGGAGCTTATTCAGCTCGTAGGTCTGCCCGATGGCCGGGGTCTGGGGTGAGAAAGCATGGGCGATGTTGGAGCCGTTGTAGATGGCGGCGATACCTACCCCGATCCAGAACAGCGGCTGGCGCAGTAGCGAGGTCTGGTCTTTGGCGGCCGGGTCCGGTGCGAGGTGTAGCGGCAGTTCCGCCAGGGGGAAGGTCAGGCGCTCGTGCTCCGACCAGGGGCGGCGGAAGAGCGATACCATGCACAGCAGCGACAGGCCGATGAGCATGAACAGGCCGCTCCACATCGCCAGCGGCACCGCCCACGCGTGCCACGGAAACGCTCCGCTGGGGCTGCCCTCGTAGAAGTTGGTGATGACCTGCGAGTCTGAGGGCGTCATCCACTCCGGCAGCAAGTCGGCGAAGGCGCCGTATTCATTGCCCGGGGCGGCAAAGTAACGGGCCACAGTCAGCGAGGCCAGTAGCTGCCGCACCCCGTTGGCCTCCAGCGTCACCAGGGCCAGGCTCATGGTGATGTAGATCAGGAGCGCTTGCTTGCGGTACTTGGAGGTGCGGGTGAGGCGGTGGAAGCCGTAGCCAATCGCCGTCATGGCCACCAGCGCGGTCAGGGCCGGGATTGGCGGGGCACCCTCGGCCACCAGGATCGTGAAAGCGATGAGCGAGGTCTTGCGCACCCAGATGGCGCTGATGAGCAGGAACACCGTGGCCCAGATCAGAACAGGTGGCAGGGCAGCCTGCGCGGTGTCGGGGGCCTCGTCGGTCAGCGGCGCGGTAGTCTTGACGGTTGGCTGATTCATGGTGCGGGCAGGTCTTTCGGCGGGATCATCTTCAACACCTGCCCGGATGGGAACCGTTTGCAGGCCTCACTCTACGAAGGTCTGGCTGGGGTGGTTCACGAACGGTGTCCTCTCGCGCCATGATGCCGTAAGGGAGTTGCTCAGATGACAAACCGCGCTGTGTTGTCGTTGCTGCTCATCCTGATGGCTGTGCCGCTGGTGGCACAGGAAACGCCGCTGATGCGAAATGGTGATTTCGAGACCTGGCAAGCGGCCAAACCTGACGCGCAAGGGCTCTCTGGCGGCTGGAAGCTCGCCGAGCAGCCGCAGGTCCCGACAGGCTGGGTACTCAATGCTCACTATGTTGGGGAGATCAGCGTGGGCACAGCCACTCCCCACGGCGGCACGAAGTACGTGCGCTTCGCCGGGCGCGAGAAGCAGTCCGGGCACATTTACCAGCCTCTGCAGGGCCTGCAGCCGGGCCAGTGGTACCGCGTCAGCTTCTTCGCCCGCGGCGGCGCGGTCGAGGTCATGCTGTACGAGTACTTCAAGACCCGCCAGATGAACTCGCCGATGCTGGGCGTCAAGCCCGCTACGACGGACTGGCAGGAGTTCGTGGGCTACGTGCAGATCCCGCCTGACGACTTCTCGAATGCCTCGCTGGCGTTCGGCGCCCAACCCGGACAGCCGGTGGACCTCGATGACGTCAGGATCGAGCGCCTGGAGCTTCCCACGCTCCCGCCCAAGGCCGCTCCCGTGGTCATGGAGAGCGACACCCTGCGCCTCAGCTTCAGTCCGTTTGGGGCGCTTCAGGAGTTCTACTCCAAGCCCCTGAAGAAGGACTTCGGCGTCCCCACCGACCCCACCCCCGCTGTCAGCATCATGCGCCAGGGCCACAGCGTCCCTGTTCATCACGTCACCAGGCAGGGCGACTGCCTCGAGTTCGGCTTCCTCGAGCCCGATGCCAGGGTCGTGCTGCGCTTCACCCCCCGCAAGCTGCATACGCTTATCGAGGTCGTGGACGTGCAGCCCTCGGACGTGACAAGCCTGCAGCTCAACTTCCCCGTCAAGCGCCTGAAGACCATCGGCGGGGCCTTTGGAGCCACCTACGATGACACCTTCGGCGCCTGCCTCTTCTGCGCCACCAACAACACCTATACCGCCCTGCGCTCCGGCACGGAGACGGTGTACCTCGGCGGGGGCTGCCGAGCCGAACATGGCTTCCCCGGCGCCAAATTCGTGCTGATCGGTGTGCCTGCGGCGCAGTTCAAGCTCGCCGTAATCGAGGGCGAGAAGGCCAACGGCCTGCCCTGCCCGGTGCTGGGGGGCAAGTGGGCCCGCGACTCAGAATCGAACCGCAAGTCGTATCTCTTCGCCACCGATGCCCGCGACAGCACGATTGACCAGATCATCAAGATCGCCAAGACCGGTGGCTTTGGCACTGTCATCTTCCTCAAAGATAACTGGCTGGCCACGCACGGCCACTATGACATCAACACTAAGAACTTCGAGCAGGGCGTAAAGAGCGTGCAGGCGGCGGTGAAGAAGATCAAAGCCGCGGGGTTGGAGGCGGGCGTGCATGTGTTTGGGCCGTCGATCTCGCCGGGCGACGCCTATGTGACCCCCAAGCCCGATCCGCGCCTGGCGGGGGTCAAGTGCCCGCCGCTGGCCGAGGCGCTCGACGAGAGGACGGGGACCGTGACGCTGACCGGCGAAGCGAACCTGCCCCCGAAGACACCGCGCTCGCTGGCCACGCCCGGCTACTATATCCAGATTGGCGATGAGATCATCTCGTATGCCAACGTCGAGCCGGGACCGCCGTATCGCTTCACCGGCTGCCGCCGGGGCGCGCTGGGAACGGCTATCTCCGCCCATCCTGCCGGGGCTGAGGTGAAGGGGCTGCTGACCCTGTGGGGCTACTTCCTGATTGATCCCGACAGCACGCTGGCGGATGAGATGACCACGAACTTTGCGCAGGTCATCAACGCCTGCGACTTCGACTTCGTGTACTTCGACGCCAGCGACGGCATCCTGAACGACTATCTCGACCGGACCTACTACCTCAACAAGCTCCACAGCCTGTTCTACTCGAAGTTCAAGAAGCCGATGCTCTACCAGACCAGCAACGGCACCGGCAGCAACCTGCAGTGGCATATCGTGCCCCGCAGCGCCTCCGCTGACGGGCATGGCGACATCAAGGGCTACCTTGACGACCGCTGGCAGGGCATTCTGGGGATGGGCAACAACTGGACGAAGGCCGACATCGGCTGGTACTACTGGTTCCGCGACGTGCGACCCGACCAGATCGAGTATGTATGCTCGAAAGCCCTCGGTGTGGATGGCAGCATCTCGCTGGAGACCTCCACCGAAGCCACCGAGCGCCTGCCGCAGTCCCGGCAGATGTATGAGATGATCGGGCGCTGGGAGCAGGCGCGGCGCGACAAGGTCTTCGATGAGAGCGTCAGAGCGAGGCTGCTCGAGCCGAAGCAGGACTTCAAGCTCTTCCGTGTGGCCGCAGAGCCCGCTGCCGCCCCCAAACCGCGTGGTGCGGGCGTCTCGCCCGCCTCCGCCAAAGGCTGGGCGCTCTACCGGGCCAAGTACGAGGAGCCACGCATCGTGGACCTGCTCGACGGCAAGCAGAATGTGTTCACCGTCAACAACGATCTCACCACGCCCTGCCTGCTGGGGTTTGACATCGTGCGGCCGGGACAGGGGCAGGTGGCGGCGGACTATGACGATCCGAAGGCCCTGACTATCGAGACCTTCGACGACCCGGCAGAGTACAAGCTTAGCGAGCGCAACGCCTTTGCCAAGTTTGTGGTGGGGGACCGCACGGCTATCACGCCGGGCGGCGTGGTGCGGCAGGACGTGTCGCAGACCGTGGAGCCATTTGCCGAAGCACTGGTGGGCAAGCGCGCGATGACGATGCGGGCCGAGAACAAGGGCGAGCCCGGCGGCTGGACGGGCATTGGCCGGCGGTTTGCCCAGCCGCTGAACCTGAGCGGCTTCAAGGCGATTGGCTTCTGGATCCACGGGGATGCCAAAGGCGAGACCATCCGGGTGCAACTGCGCGACACGGCGGGGCGGAATGTGGACTTCCTGCCGGTGATGAGCTACCAGGGCTGGAAGCTTCACCTGTACCCGCTGCCGGCTGACGGGGCGTTCGACTGGACGAAGGTGGACTACCTGCTGCTGTACTTCAACAACATCCCGGCCAAGCAGACGGTGGAAGTGAAGATTGACGACATTCGGCTGCTGCCGGAGCTACGCAAGCCGGCGGAGGTTGGGAAGCTGGTCCTCGAGGTCAACGGGCAGAAGACGCTGTTCCCGCTTGACCTGAAGCCGGGGCTGGCGATGGCCAACGAGGGTCTCGGCGGCACGAAGCTCTGGTCGGGCGGCCTGCGTCCGGCTGAGGTTGTGAAGGGCCCGGCCACCTTCACGCTCCCGCCCGGTGAGAACAATATCACACTTTCATGGGACGATCCGGCGGCCTATCCCGGCAACCTGCAGGTGCTGTTCTACCGGGTGTGGCCGATGGAGAAGTAGGGGAGAGGTCCTGGGGAATAGAAACGGGCGCGCCCTTGGACGCGCCCGTTCTGATTCGGATGGTAGTCGCAGACCGGCCTTACTAATACACCGGCATCGGTCCAAGCCCTACGGCGTGGTTGGTCCACTGGTCGATCCTGAAGTCGCGCGCTGCCGCCGAGGGCGTTACCTCTACCTGTGACGCGCCGGTTATGTCAAGCAGCCCCAGCCCTTCCGCGTCCCACTGCAGCGCCGCCGCGAGTGTCCCGCCGCTCCGCAGTTCGCCTGTCCCAGCCATCTGTTGCTGCAAGCTGAAGCTGCCCGTCGTGCCGTCTGCCGCCGTGGTCTCCATGGTTTCCCAGCGCGTTGTCCCGGTCAAACGGAAGCTCAAGCTCTGCCCACTTGCGTTGCGGTAGGTGCCGCACGCTTTGTCGGCATACGCAATCGTCCACCCTTGGGGCGCGTCAATCAGTGGTACGTTCAACTGTAGCCGGCTTCCGTCGCCGAATAGCAGACTCAGGTCGTCGTGCGTGCTCTGCTTCTCCATCCGGAGCCCCATTCGGCGCCCGCCGGTAAGTGTGGCCGTGCCGACCCATTCCGACACAGTCGGGGGCCCAAAATTGGTGTCCACCGTGAAGTGTAGTTGGGCTCCGTTGGGGTAGGTATTGGTCATTTCCTCATGAGCCGTCGTGTAGTCGTTGCCATAGACGGCGGTCGAGGTCTGCCGGAACTCACTGCCATCAGGCCACCTGATCGTGCCGTGGCATGCGTTGTCGTTACTGCTGGCGATATAGTAGTCGAGTCGAGCGCCGTCAGAAGCCGTACCGTAGAGATGAAAGATGCCAGTGGCAGGATCGAAATCCTGGTCGAGGTCGGGGAAGCTCAGCGGCATATAGAACACCGCCGTCCATGCCGCCACTGTCGTCACCGCGCTCAGATGGTCCGCCGCCAACGTCTGCAGCGACGCGCCCTCCACGTCTCCGGCCGGGGCGCCGGAGCCGGAACAGCCGCACAGTATGAGAGGCAGCAGCCCCGCCAGGAGTACCAGGCCGATTGTCGATAACTTTGGGGTGGTAAGCATTTCCGGCGATCCTGTAGGCATCCTTCGAAAGACTTATCAGCAATGGGAGCCATTATAGCGCAACGGGCGCGTCCGCGGACGCGCCCGACAAATAAACGTGTCACAGGTGCTCGGGTGCCTCATCGCCAGCCAGGTCGAGGCAGACCAGGAGCTTCACTGGCGCGAGACGGTCCCAAGCTGGTTACGCCTTGACTCAGGGATAGGTGGTTGCGGTCTTTACCAGGTTGATGACCGCTACCCCTACCGGTACGTTCATCGGCTTCGGTGTGCAGTAGTGGGCGTCCACCACCGCGTGGTACTGAAGTGGACCTGTCAGGAGTTTCGAGTATTTGCCCGCGGCGTCGGTTGTCACGGTTCCGGATGCTGTGCCATTGTGGTAGAACGTTATGGTCTCATTCGGCATGAGCTGTCCGGCTCCGTCCTTCAGCGTTCCTGTTACAAGACCCATGTTGTCCCTCCTACCCAGAATTGTACGCCTGCTAGTAGACCGGCATCGGCCCAAGCCCTACCGCATGATCGGTCCACTGGTCAATTCTGAAGTCGCGCGCTGCCGCCGAGGGTGTGACCTCGACCTGTGACGCGCCGGTTATGTCAAGTAGCCCCAGCCCTTCCGCGTCCCACTGCAGCGCCGCCGCGAGTCTCCCGCTGCTGCGCAGTTCGCCTGTCCCACCCATCTGTTGCTGCAAGTTGAAGCTGCCCGTCGTGCCGTCTGCCGCCGTGGTCTCCATGGTCTCCCAGCGCGTTGTCCCGGTCAGACCGAAGCTCAAGCTCTGCCCGCTTGCGTTGCGATAGGTGCCGCGCGCCCTGTCGGCATACGCAATAGTCCACCCGGCAGGCGAGAATATCAACGGTACCGTCATCTGCAGTCCGCTTCCGTCATCGAAGATCAGCGCCAGGTGGTCGACCGTGCTCTGCTTCCGCATCCGAAGCGTCAGATGGCGCCCACCGGGAAGTGTGGCCGTGCCGGCCCATTCCGACACGGTGGGGGGGCCGAACTGGGTGTCCACGGTATACTGCAACTGCGCCCCATTGGGGTATACATTAGTGATTTGATCGTGGGCGCTCGTGTAGTCATCGCTGTAGACGGTCGTAGAGGTCTGCCGGAACTCATCTCCATCCGGCCACTTGATCGTGCCGTGGCATGCGTTGTCGTTACTGCTGGCGATATAGTAGTCAAATACAGCTCCATCGGATCCGGTACCAAACAGATGGGTGATCCCGGTGACAGGATCGAGTTCCATGTCCAGGTTGGGGAAAGTCGGCGGGACATAGAACACCGCCGTCCATGCCGCCACCGTCGTCACCGCGCTCAGATGGTCCGCCGCCAACGTCTGCAGCGACGCGCCCTCAACGTCCCCGGCGGGGGCGCCGGAGCCCGAACAGCCGCACAGCATGAAAGGCAGCAGCCCCGCCAGCAGCACCGCGCCTATTGTCAGTGATTTGCGCATTTCGGTACCTCCAACTGCACTACAGATATGCCCCCCAGATGCCTTACTTTAGAAGCGGTACTGCAACCCCGCCTGAACCTGCCGCCCGCGCTCCGGGTAGCCCTGGTAGAAGCGGTATTCCCTATCCAGAAGGTTCTCCGCCGTCACGAAGACATCCGTGTGCAGGTTGAACTGTCGTGCTACTGAGAGGTTGAAGAGGCTGTACGAGCCCAGCCGCTCGGCGTTGAGCTGGTCCGCATAGCGCTTGCCAACGTGCTGCCAGATCAGCGCCAGCCGCCAGCCCTCGGCGTTGAGATAGTCCAGCCGGGCCTGAGCCGCGAGCTTGGGCTGGTAGGGCACTTCCCGGCCCGCAGCGTCGTCGCTTTCGCTGTCGGTACAGCGCACCCATACCCCGCCGGACAGGTCCCGCCCGAGCCAGCGTTCGAGTTCGAGCTCAGCGCCCTTGGTGCTGGCCGAGTCAAGCACGAGGGGGGCCGCTCCGGCCGCCCACGCGGGGTCTTGCAGGTCCACGAGCAGGTTGCGCAGATCGCGATGGAACAGCGTCGCCCGCAGCAGCGAACCGGCGGGTTGGCATTCGTATTGCAGTTCGTACGACTGGCTGTAGCCGCCGCGCGCGAGGTCGAGGGGGGACACGAAGGGCCGCGACGCCCAAGCCTCCACCGGGGAGACCTCCGAGACATCGTCGGCCAGAAGGGGCCGGGTGAGCAGCACGAGAGTGCCATTGTCCGATACTCGCCGCCGCACGGACACCTTGGGGCGGAACACCGGCTTGGTATCATCAGAAATGGCGACCCGGCCCCCGGCCAGAATCCGCGTCCGCGGGTCCAGCAGCCACTGGTACTCCAGATAGCCGGTCACGAAATCGCGGTTCAGGACGTTGTCGAAGCTGTGGTGCTCCGGTGACAGTGGATCGGCGGTGGGTATCGCCAGCACGCCCGAGACCGACCGCCGCTCGCGCGCCAGCGCCACACCGGCCACAAGGTCGGTGGACGGGCCATAGCGCTTGTCCAGCCGCATCTCCATCAGGGGGCCCTGTGAGGCGAGCCGCAACTGCGGGAAGAGCTTTGGATCAGTGATTGCCGCGTCCGGGTTGTTGTCGTGCTGCGTCATGTTGCGGTAGCCGGCTCTGAAAGTGAAGTCAGCGGTATCGGAGAGCGCCGAGCGGGTGAGGTAGTTGAACTCCTGTCCGTCGAAGCGGCTCGTGTAGTTGGTATCGCTGGCAGCGCCTCCGGCCAGCGCCTTGCCGGGCTGTGGACGGCTATCCCAGTTCGCGCTGAGCAGCAGCGAGGTGGTGCGGTCGGCAGACTTCTGCTGGCCGACGATGCCTACCACCGTCTGGTTGTCGAAATGGGTGCGGGAGCGGTCCCAGTCACCCTCTTGATGGTCTCCGGCGAGATAGTAGCTCGTCTGGCCGTCATCATCCCGGCCATTGGTGCGAAGCTGGGCGTACATACCGTCGCCACCGGCGGCAATGGCCTCGGTGCGGGCATAGCCGCGGTTGTCCACGATGACGGAGGGCTGCAGGCTGATCGCCTTCAGGCGCTCACGCTGGGCCTCCTGCGAGCGTCCCAGGCGGAAGTAGACCTCCGCCAGATGCATCCGCGCGAGAGCGTAGTTGCTGTCATTCTCCAGAGCCTGCCGCAACGCCGCCCAGGCCTTGTTCACCCGGTTCTGCTTCAGATAGACCCGGCCGAGCGTCGTGTACGTTCGGGCAGAGCGCTCGCCAAGCTTGACCGCCAGCTCGCCCTCATGGACGGCCTGCGCGAACTCATTGGCCTCCAGATGCGCCAGGGCGAGGTTCGCACGTACGAGGCCCCAGTTCGGCTGAAGCTGCAGCGCGCGGGCAAACTCGGTCTTCGCCTCGTCGAGGCGCCCTTTCTGCAGATACACGGTGCCGAGGTTGTTGTGCGCGGCAGCCTGGTCCGGATCGAGCGCCACGGCTGCTTCCTGGGCCTGCAGAGCCTGCCCCAGCTTGCCCTGGCGGGCCAGGGCCAGGCCTTGGCCCGTCTGCGCGGCAACCAGTTTCGGCTGCAGTTCAAGGGCCTTGTTGAAGGCCTTCTCGGCTCGCTTGAGATTGTTCTGTGTCAGGGAGATCATGCCGAGAAGCTGCCAGGCAGGGGCTTGTCGAGGATCGAGAGACAGGGCCATCTCGGCCTCGTGCATCCCGCCGGTCATGTCGCCCTGCGCCACCGCCACGTTTGCCGCCAGGACATGCGCGGTGGGGGAGTTCGGCGCCAGCTTCAAGGCCGCTTGCGCCTCGTTTTCGGCCTCCTGCAGGTCGCCGGCATAGAAAGCGGCGGTTCCCAGGCTCTCGTGCGCCAATCCGGAGCACGGTGCCAGTTGCACGGCCTTGCGAGCCGACCGCAGGGCGGCCTCGCCCTGCTTTTCGGCCAGTTGCACCGCCGACAGGTAGGCAAGCGCCCGGTAGTCAGGCGAGGGCTGCTGAGCGGCCTGCGTGAGCGCCTTCAGCGCCGCGGCAGAGTCGCCACCACGGATGCCAACCAGCCCCGCAGCGACGAGCACGTCGGGGTCTGCTGGCGCTGCTGCCAGCGCCCGTGCGACCAACTGCGCTGCCTGCGCCTGGTTCTTGTCCGCCAACGTCGCCGTCAGCGCCAGAGCCTGCCCGGCCAGCGCTGTCGGGCCATTCCCAACCTGCTGGAAGGTCCGCAGAGCCTCGTCACTGCGCCCCTGCTGCAGCAGGTTGTAGCCCAGCTTCATCTGCAGGGGAGCGGGGTTCGATAGCTTCGGCAGCGCTTCTCGGTAGGCCGCGTCGGCCGCCTCCAGGTCTCCGGCGTCATGGAGCAGGTCAGCATAGGCAACCTGCGCGGCGACGTCGCCGTCGGCTGCCTTCTGACGGGCGGCGTTCAGTTGCTCGGCAGACGTGCCGGAAGGGCTGTACAGCTTCTCAAAGCCCATCCAGACGTTGTCGAGGGAGGCTTCCCATTCGATGTACGAGGAGGGGTCAACGCGCATCGGTCGCGTCGGCGCAGTCTTCGCCGTTGCCGAGCTCTGTTCGTTGGCATGGAGAGTCACAGCGCCAAAGTCGTTGTGGAAGTCAACAGTGCCCTCTATAACCGTACAGATCGTGCGTCCGTCGGCGCTGACGTCCATGACGAACTGGGTCCCCTTGGCGGCGGCAGTGGCCCCGGCAGACCCGATCTCAAGCGGTGTCGCGCCGATCAGCCAGAAGAGGATGCGTCCCGTGAGCACGTTCAGGCGTGAGCCCTCCCTGGTGGTCGCAGGGATCACGAGGTGGGACAGTGGCATCATCTCCACCCGGCCGCCGCCCTCCAAAGCGATGGTAGCGCGGGACTTCTGATAGGTCTGGACCTCGTCCCTGCTGTACAGTGGCATGGCGCTGGCAGCGGGTGTCCACCGGGCGCCCGTGTGCTTGACTTTCACCAGATTCTGCACCCGGACAACCGTTGCCCGCCGGTGGGACTGTGCCCACAGGGCGGCCCACGGCCCAACGGATAGTGCGACCACGGCTAACAGCGGAACTATCGTTTTCCTCATTCTGTATGGCTCCCCGTCACTGGCATATCGTTCGTAGCTTTGGTCGGCAGGGTGAGAGTGAAGATCGAACCCTCTCCAAGAGCGCTCACCAGCCCGACCCTTCCGCCGTGGGCCTCCATAATCCTGCGTATCGAGAACAGCCCGATACCGGTACCGGGGATATTCATCCCCTCCGGTACGGCGCGTTGGAAACGGTTGAACAGGCGAGCTTGTCCCTCGGGGCTGATGCCCAGCCCATGGTCAATCACACGAACCGAAACCTGGCCGGGCTCACGCTTGACCTCGACTATGATGGTGCCGCCGCCGGGCCAGTATTTGATGGCGTTATCGAGCAGATTGTTGAGCGCGCGGCCCAGATAGCGGGGGTCACCGTCCACCCACACACCCTCTTCCGGGGCCTGCACCTCAACCTTGTGTATTGGGCTCTTCAGCCCCTGAGTTGTGGCCAGGTCATGCGCCAGAGCGGCGAGGTCAAAGGATCTGACATCCAGTGGCAGTTCCCGGTTAGGATCCGCCACCAGCAGCCCGTCAATGTCTCCCAGGGCCATCTGCACCTGCTGCTGGATGCGCTGGATCAGCTCCGGGGTAGGGGCGGCGCCGTCCTTCTGCTGCTGCATGCGCAGCACCTGAGCCAGCGCATTAATCGCCGCCAGAGGTTGCTTGAGATCGTGCACCAGGGTGGTGGTCACGGCGTCGCGGGCCTCGATGTTCTGCGCGAGACTCGCCGCCGTGCGGCGGCCGCAGGCGTCTGCCCACACCGCTCCTGAGATGCCCGAGAGGAAGATCGCTACGAAGGGTATGAAGGAGTAAAGCCAGTAGTCCATGCGGGACAGGGCCTGAGCCGCCACGACCAGCACCAGCAACTCGGCCAGTGCCAGGTCAACTGCTCTGGCAGGGTGAAGATACCGGAAGGCAGCGATAGTGCCGAAGCTGGCGGCAAAGATGATGAGCCACACGAGCCAGAGCGGCACGGGTCTCATGTAACGCCCCTGCATGACCGTATCCAGCGCGTTCGCGTGGACTTCCACCCCCGTCATGGCCTTCAGACCCGCCTGCGAGAGTAGGGGGTACCTAACCTCCCGCGCGGGCTGTCCCACCGGCGCAAGCTGTTGGTCCTGCATTGTCCCCACCAGCACGATCTTGCCCTTGAACCACTCCCTGCGGTCTCTGGCGGTGGCCTCCAGTACTCTGCGCATCGAATACATAGGAAAGGTGCCGATATTGCCGGCCCAGTTGATCAGCAGAGCATGTTTGCTCTCGCGATCCGCTTCGCGGGTCCTTTGCGGAGGCAGCAACACAACACTCTCGCAAGTCCAGACCGGGATCTGGGTGCCCGTGCATTCGACCAGACTATCGCTGATCTCCTCCGGAAGATCCTGGCTGCGGCCGCGGTAGGCGGCATAGCAGGCCAGAGCAAAGGGCGGGCGCACCATGGACAGTGTCACCGGCGCGGGTGGGTTGGCTATGGGGTCGCGCTGAATCAGCCGCACACCGTGAACAACCCCGCGCGGGTTGTACAGCACCGGTGAGGAGACCACTGGTCGCTTGAGTTGCTGAAAAGAGATCGTCTCGAGGAAGTTGAATTTGCCGGGAGTGGGATTGGTGCAGCTAACCACTACGGTCTCCTGCGGCATCTCCAGGGCGGCCAGGAGTTGGGGGTCATGGTCGTGGCAGGGTACCTCGAAGACCATGTCGAGACCCACCACCTTCGCTCCGGCCAGCTTGACAGCCTTGATGGCGGTAGCCAGTTCATCCCGTCGCACAGTCGTACACGTGCAGGTGGCAGGCTGTTGGCCCCGGAGCTTCTGCTCGCGGAAAGCCTCAATCTCTTCAGTCTCTATGCCGATGAGTGCAATATCAGGGTGTACCTGGCGAGGCGGACGTAGTTGGAACCACTTGTCCAGGATGGAGAACTCTGGTGGGGAAAGCATAGGAGCGGCGCGGCAGCACAGAAACGTGATGACGAAGGCGAAGACCACCGCCGCGGGCCACTGGCTGCTCCAACTGGCCATTAGCCCGCTGCGTCCAGACCACCGCATTGGTTGCCGATGATGCACCACGCGCAGGCCCCCTCGGCCTAGGAGCATCTTGTGCGCAGTCTGCACCCGGCGCAGGCGTCGAAGCCTGCTCGAGCACCGCTGCGGAAGATGCGGAAGAGGAAGATTTGCATGATATAACTGCACGCAAATCCTGTCAAATTGGCCAAGGAGCCTGGAAGCTCTGGGGACTATCCGATATCGGACAAGAATTCAGCAACGCCCGTGGCGAGTCCGCGGCAGCGGAAAAGGCAACCAGCACCCCAACCCTCTTCATCCTTGTTGTCTCCGCCGGCAGTGGTTATGTACAAGTCGTTGTACTCGCTTCCGCCGAAAGCCACGCTGGATATCTTCCGGGCAGGGAACTCAAGGCGCTGAACCAGTCGCCCCGAGGGATCATACTCCACAATGGCCCCGCCATCCCACTGGGCCGACCAGATGTGTCCGGCGGCGTCCACGGTCATCCCATCAGGCAGACCATGTTCAGGCGGGGGGGCGACGAACACCCGCTGGTTACCAAGTTCTCCCGTCTGCTCGTCATAGTCGAACTTGTAGATAAGCCGGGCTATGGATTCGGTGAAGTACATCGTCTTGCGGTCGGCTGTGAACCCCATGCCGTTCGGGCAGCCCAGCCCCTCGAGCAGCACCGTCAGCGTCCCATCGGGATCCAGACGGTACAGACGTCCCTTCTTCTCGCTTCCGCCCATCGTACCGCAGAAAACCCGCCCTTCGGGGTCTGCGATGACGTCATTGAACCGCGAATCATGCTCGTGCGGTATCTCTTCGATGATCGTGCGCACGAAGCCATTACGCCACACCCGCACCGCTCCGCGTGCCATGAACAGCAGTAGCGCGCCGTCTTCTTGGATGGTGAAGCCCCCTACTTGCTCCCCCGCATAGCACTGTTCGTGGTGTCCGCTAACCGGATCGTACCGGAACAGGCGGCCGGTGTTGATGTCCGTCCAGTACAGCCTCTGCTCCCGAGCATGCCACAGGGGGCCCTCTCCGCAGTTGCACTGGTAGTCAGCGATACACTCGATATTTGTCATTGGTCCGTCACCATTTGAGATCATTGGGCGAGCAGACAGGTAATTTGCGCGCGGTTGGGAATAATCCCTGCACTCTCTCCGGAAAGAGGCATTTACATGGATAAGGTTCGTCTGGGCGTCATCGGCTGCGGCGGCATGTGCAAGGCGCATTTGCCGTCCGTTGGCGGGAAGTCAGAGCACATCAGCGAGCAGTACCGGCCGTTCGCCGAGCAGATCGAGATTCGCGGCCTGGCCGACGTGAACGTTGAGAAGGCGGAGGCGTACAGGCAAGAGTTCGGCGGAGAATACGCCACCGATGACCCCGAGCGCATCTTCACCGATCCCGACATTGACGCAGTGCTCATCACCACCTGGCACGACACCCACGGCCCCTTCTCGTTGCGGGCCATGGAGAACGGCAAGCACGTGCTGATCGAGAAGCCGATGGCGATGACGGAGAAGGAATGCGACCAGATCCTGGAAATGGAAGCGAAGAGCGGGGTCAAGTACATGGTCGCCTTCCGTTGCCGGTTCGCGAAGGGCGCCCAGGACGTCAAGCGGGAGATCCCCCAGCCCGACAACATCATCGCCCACGCGCGCATCAGCGGCATCTGGCCTGAGGGCATCTGGCCCCAGGACCCCATCAAGGGCGGCGGGCAGATGCTCTCACAGGGCTGCCATGTGATTGACATGATGTTCCACCTCGCCGGGGCCGAGCCGAAGGAGATCTGGGCTACCGGCGGCATGTATCACCACACCAAGCCCGAGCCGCTGGACATGATCAACGCCACCATCCGTTACGCGAACGGCGCCACGGGCTCCTTCAACGGCGGCGACGGCGGCACCGGCGGTCTCATGATGCACCACCCGCTCCCGTGTGGCTGCCCGTTCTACGTCATCTCCATCGCCAAGGGCCGCAGTGGCATGGCCATTGACCACGGCCACGACGCGCGCTTTGAGTCCTGCGTCCCCGAGGACCAGTGGAAGCCCCCCTATAAGTCGAAGGAGTATGGTCAGGAACTCGGCCAGGAGAAAGCCGGCGGCGTGCCGGACATCCTCCCGGCCTTCGGGATGTCCATCATCAAGAATGAAAAGCCCATCGCCACGGCCTGGGACGGCGCCCGTACCACGCGCTTCATCCTGCGCTGCTTCGAGTCGGCCAAGACCGGCAAGATCATGACGTTCTAGATGGGTAATAGCCCAATGCTATCCAAGGGGGCAGAAATATGACTACTGCTGAGGAAAAGCGGAAGAACCTTGGTTTGGGGCTGCTGGGTTGCCTGATCTTCACCGCAGCGGTTGCCGCTGCCTCCGCCTTGGTATACTTCGGCGGGCGCTGGGTTCTCAGCCTTCAGCGAGACATCTCAACCATCATCGTAACTGGCCTACTAACGCTCCTGGCTGGCTTTGCCGTGAAGGGATTTGAGATTTGGTATACGGCTCGAACCAAGGTGAAAGCCGACACGTTGTCTCGGCGTCGCGAGACTTACCAGAAATTGCTCGATGACGTGTTCACCTTGGTCATGTCTTCCAACAGCAAGCGGCCGGTGCGGGCTCAGCATCAACAGGAGCAATGGATATCGGAGACATTTCCTCGGTTGCTCGTCTGGGCAAGTCCAGAGGTGGCACGTGGGTTCGGCGACTGGATAACCGGCTTCGGGGACAATCATCCTGGTACTGAGCAGTCGCTCCTTTCATTCCGGCACATAGTGAACCCCATCCGCCGCGACTTGGGGCTACAGCCTCTGGGGGACGGAGACATCAAGGCACTGTTCCTTGACCTGCCGAAGAAATCGACCTGATCGTCCGTCTAGCTGTGCGCCGTTTCGACGATCGGCGCTCCGCAGGCGTGAATCCAATCCGAGGTTTGCGATGCGTTTCTACCGGCTGCTCCCCGCACTACTCGTGTCACTGGGCTCCTCCGCCTTCGCCGCCCCAACGGTGACCGTCGAGCCGCGCGGCTTCACCATCACCACGCCTCGTCTCACGGCGACGATTCGTGATGGCGTCATCGTGGCCGTCAAGGACCTGAAAACCGGCGAAGTGCACGCTGACGCCGCTGTGAATGAGGTTGCGATGCCTCGCGGTCTCGGGCACATGGCGGGGAACATACCGGAGATGCAGAAGCTACACAGCCCGTGGGGCAACCAGCAGATGAAGCAGGATGTGCCGCCGGGGACGGCCTTCCCCACGATGCACTGGCCGGCGCCTGACGCGAAGTTCACCACCAGCAAGCTCACGACCGGCCTGCGCGCCACCTGGACGGGGCTGATGAACGCCACCGCCAAGTTCCCCGCCGAGAGTCTCAGCCTCGACTGCTGGGTGGACGCTTCCACCGGGCAACTGCTCCTCAGAGCCTCCGCCAGCAGCCCCGAAAGCGGCATCTACGGGGTCCAGGTGCCCCTTGCCAACCTCCACCCCGACCATCGCATGTACGTGGCCTCCTTCGGCGGCGTCATG
>JBDKRC010000344.1:0-2935 GCA_039683575.1 Armatimonadia bacterium
GTGCATGGGCTCGAAAAAGAAGCCGTCAGCCCCCGCCTCGGCGATGTCCTCGGCAAACTCCATGTAATTGCCGTCGGAGATGAACAGTACCTTCTTCCCCGCCGCGTGCAGGGGCTTCCACATCTCGGCGAAGTTCGGGATGATCACCTTGCGGTAGATGTCGGGGTTCATGAAGGCGCCCTCGGTCCAGACGAAGTCATCGTGTTGGATGATGGCCTCGGCGCTGGTCTCGGCCCAGGCGCGCATGTGGTGCATGGTGAAGGCGGCGAAGCGATCCAGCAGCGGCTCGAGTTTGGCGCGGTCGGTGCAGGCCAGCAGGAACATGTCCCAGCCGAAGGCCTGGATGCAGCCGGAAATGGTGCTCTTGTAGTACCCGCCGGTGGTTAGCTGGCCCGGCCAAGCCACGCGGTTGTCCTGCACCATCTTCTCGTAGGCGGCCACCTGCTCGGCGAAGTCAGGCAGGCCGTATTCCGCGATGGGATCGAAGGCCCAGACTTCCTCGACGGTCTTGAACGGACATACCTTCGGCTGGCGCAGGTCGCTGCCATCGGCGGCGTAGACCGCGTGGCCCATGTCAGTGGCGCGCCCGCGGCTGGCCCAGTCGCCGTTGAGGCCCTCGTTGGTGCCCCAGTTGAAGTCGATGCCCCACATATCATACAGCTTGACCATCTGCTCGTGGCCTTCGGGCAAGCCCGTGCGGGAGCGGACGTAGTCCTTGTGATACGCGAGGCTGTATTCGGTGTGGGCGTAGCGCGGCGTGGGACGGAGGTTGATGGCATCGAGGGCGAGTTGTCTGCTCATTGTAACCTCATTGTCTCGGTGTCTGAGAGATAGCAGAATGGGAGGGGCGTTCAGGGCCCCTCCCATGGAGTTCGGTTGGTCGTCTGCCTACTCGTGCGCTCCGTAGTCCTCCAGCGCCTTGCGCGCCTCCCCTTGCGCCACTGCCAGCGGCGTACGGTCGTGGCTGTCGCGCATGTTGACCTGTATCCCCCGTGTCATCAGCAGGCGCGCAATCTCGGCCTGCCCGGCCTTCGCCGCGGTGTGCAGCAGCGTCTCATCCTGCCGGTTCACTTGCTCGAGATTAGCGCCGAGGTCAAGCAGGCGCCGCACCACCTGTGGCTGACCGGCGGCTATGGCCACCTGCGCCGGGGTCTCGCCCTTGTCATCTTCGGCGTCTATGTCCGCGCCACCGTCCAGCAGCAGGTCCACGGCCTGGATGTGGCCCGCCTGCGCCGCGACGTGCAGCGCAGTCTTGTTCGAGCGGTCGCGCAGGTCCACTTCGCAGCGGCGGTTCAACAGCAACTCCAGCAGCTTCAGATGCCCCTGCTCAGCGGCCAGGTGCAGCGGGGTTTTGCCGGCGCTATCCTCGTTCTGCAGGCGCGCTCCACGCTGGATCAGCGCCTCGGCGGCCTGCAGGTGGCCGCCAGCAACGGCGTAATGGATCGGCAGCCCGGCAGGCCCGTGCAGATTGGGGTCGCCGCCGTGGCTGAGCAACTCGTTCAGGCGCTTGGCATCGCCAGCCTGCGCGGCCTGCCAGACCTCGGTGACTGCGGGGGCAGCTTCGACAGGCTCCTCAGGCGCTTTGAGCACCTGCGCGATCTGCGCCGCCGCCCAGCCCGCCTGGCGCAGGTTGCGCTCGATCTCGATTTCGGTGCGTCCCTTTTCACGCAAGCGGGCGACGTAATCCCGAGCCTGCTGCAAAGCGTCACTCATTGGCATTCCTCCCCTGCGACAAAGGCTGACCAGTCACGAAGGCCGCCATGGTTGTCATGCTGAGGAGCGCCGTGTGCGACGAAGCATCTCGGCACACGCCCACGGGGGATTCTTCGCTTCGCTCAGAATGACAATACAATACACCGATGGTGGCAGTACGCCAATCGTGACAGTACACGGAAGGCACTTGGGCCGCCTGGTCCCCGCCTACCACGACTGGTTGACGGCCTTCATGTACGCCTCCCGGCTAATCAGCTCCGCCGCCACCGCTGCCTCAGCCTCCCGCGATATCTGACCCTCCGCGACCAACTCCCGCGCTGCCTGTTTCAGGGCTTCCAGCACTTTCCCCTTGGCCGGAGCGAGCGCCGGCATCTTTGAGAAGGCGTACGCGTGCGGCCGTAGGAGCTTGCCGGCGAACCGCGCATTGGAGATGCGGCACATAGTCTCCATCCACGAGACCAGATGGTCGAAGTTCTCCGTCTCCCAAAAGCCGCACACGGAGGCCAGCACGAACGCGGCGCCGTTCTCGCGCCCATCCCGCGAGAGATGCCGCGACTCGCCGTCCACCACCACTTGCTTCGGGCTGGCCATGGGTATGGTGCGGTCAACGATGGCCTTCATCATCGCCGGCATGTGGTACACGTACAGCGGCGCGCCCATCACCACCACATCCGCCTCCACAATCTTGGGCAACAGCCAGCGCATATCATCCTCGATGATGCAGTCGCCGCCCGTCTTCCAGCAAGTGAAGCAGCCCCGGCAAGGTTTCACATCCAGGTCCGCCACCAGCACCGTCTCGACCTCAGCACCGGCCTTCGCCGCCTCGGTCAGGAAAGGCTCCAAGAGTTGATGGGTGTTCCCCTGTTCGCGGTTGGGGCTGCCGTTGAGGGTGAGTAATTTCATGGTTTTGTCTCTTCCACTACGCCACGCAGGATGACCTCCGGCGGTGTGACGGCAACCGTCTGCGCCGCAGCGGAGGCTGCGCAAGCTAAGGCGGCCAGCGCAACGAGTGCGCAGGCCGCCAAGGTGTGGGGGCGGAGACGGGGAAGGCGTGTCATGGTATAGACCTGCAAATGGCGTAGACTGGCTGACGGCCAGCCAATGGGCACTATCTGTCGGAATGAGACTTGCGGGTGTTGTCCCATTCGCGGTTGGGGCTGGCGTTGAGGGTGAGGGGTTTCATGTTCTTCTCATATCCTCGTCTAAGTCACTCATCCGAGGT
>JBDKRC010000345.1:0-44373 GCA_039683575.1 Armatimonadia bacterium
GAGACGATTGTGCAGTCCGTGCGCAAGACCGGGCGGCTGCTGGTAGTCCACGAGGCGCCAACTCGCGCCGGCGCTGGCGCCGAGATCGTACGTGCAGTCTCCGAGCACGTGACGCAGTTCAAAGCCCCGGCGACCGTGCTTGGTGCACTGCCTGTGGCGATGCCCTATAGCCCGCCACTCGAAGACGCCGTCTTGCCGCAAGTGGGAGATATCGTGGCGGCGATTCGGCGACTTGTGGAGGGGTAGCTTTCCTGCGGTGGGGTTGGTCACATTCTAGCAGGACGTTATTTCGCAGCTCACATCCCCGCTATACACGTCCCGTCACCCTTCGGTGAAGATACTCTTGTCCGATTCCCGGCGCAGGATAACCTGGGTCGTGTGCTGTTTCCTGTACGGGCTCATGAGCCTGTGCCTGCCTGCCTCTGCGCCCGCTCAGGGCCAGTATGAGGCGGTCATTGAGGCCATGGGACCGCCTACGTTGCCAGGCCCGGTGACCCGCAATCGCCTCGCCCCGCCAGACTGGGGCCGCGCTCCTCAGCCGCCGCCCGCGAAGGCCCGCGTGCGCGCCCTGCTCGAAGCGCAGGCAGCGCAGGCGGCAAAGCCCCCGGCGCCTGCCGAACCCACCGAGCCCCGCGTGCCCACCGCGCCCGGAGCCCCGCCCCCGCCCGGTCTTCCTCCCGGCCCCGGGCCTGTCCCCGCGCCCGGTACCGTCGCCGTTCCCGGTCCCGGCGCGCCACAGCCACCCTCTCCGGAGGCACCCGCCGGAAAGCCCGCTCCGCTTGCCGAGCCCGAGCAAGTGCGCCTGAAGGCTGACAATGTCTATCAGACCGAGGGGGCTACGGCGGCGCAGGGCAACGTGGAGGTCCGCTACCAGGACCTCATCATCCACTCACAGGCAGCCGAGCTGGATAAGGACCGCATTTGGGGCACCTTCCGCGGCAACGTGGACCTCGAAGCGCCCTTCTACCACGGACAGGCTGACCAGCTGCGGATCAACCTCGACACCGAACACTGGTTGGTGAACAAGGGTTCGGTGGCCGTTCAGCCGGACTTCTTCAAGAGCGCCAGCGTGCTGCAGCCGCTGTTCATCCGCGCCGACGAGGTAGTGGGGCGTCCCGACCGTGTCGAGGGCATCGACGGCATCGGCACCAGCTGCGACCGCTGGCCTGATCCCCACTGGATGCTGCGGTCAAACGAGGTGACGATGGTCCCGGACGACCGTGTCACCTTCCACCGCCCCACGCTGTACATGTTCGGCCACCGCATCATCCGCTATCCCTGGGACTTGACCCTCTCCCTGCGGCGTGAGCAGAACCGGTTCCTGCCCGAGGTGGGCCAGAACGAGGTCGAGGGCTATTACGCCAAATTCGCCTATGGGTACCTCATCAATGATGCGAACAGCGGCTTCATAAGGCTGCACCTGACCCAGAAGCGGGGCACCGGCTTCGGCTTTGATCACCTGCTCGACGACATCCGTCAGACTGCAGAGGTCTCCTTCTTCGCCGAGCCCGAAGAGAGCAGTTACAGCGGGCGTGTCCTGCACCGCCTACAGCTCAGCCGCCCCTTCAACAGCAACCTGAACCTTAGCTTCCAGGAGGACAGCGGCTACGGCATCGGGTCGAACTCCCTCAATGGCGACCTGACCTTCCGCTATGATGGCTCGACCGCACAGTCTTTGCTGGGCTTTCAGGAGTCGACCATCTCAACCGGCACAACCACCAGCCGCCGGTTCTCGAGCAACGTCAGCCATAGGCAGCGCCTGGGCACTACCGGCGAGTGGTCCTTCACCAATTCCTACCATTCCTCAACGGTAGGGACGGGCCTGGCCGACGATGAGGAATTGGAAACCGAGTTCTCCTGGCGGCAGGAGTACCGCACCTTCGACGTGAATCTGCTCGCCCAGAAGCGCTACGATATCGATGGCAGCCGCTACACCGGGGACTCGAGCTACTTCGCACTGGACCGCACTCCTGACCTTGCCCTCCGCACCGACAGCTCCCGCCTCGGTGACTACCGCCTGCTCGGCAGCGAGTTTAACGCCACCATGTATCTCGGGCGCTTCGAGCAGCAGCCCGACGATCTCACAGTCTACCGCACCGGCGTGGACCTCCGCCTGCCCGGCCACGAGCGGCAGTTCGGCCGCTCCCGCTTGCGCACTTCCGGCCGCTTCCGGCAGTTGTTCTACAGCGACGCCTCGGCGCAGTGGGTCGGTGAAGCCCACACCGAGTACCGCCGCGAGCTCTCCGGCAGCTGGGACAGCCGCATAAGCTTCGACTACGTGCGCCCCAATGGCTTCTCGCCCCTGCGCATGGACCTTGTCAGCCCCAGCAGCATCGCCTACCTGCAGCTCGTGCGGCTCGTCCCCGACAAGATGCGCCTCGACTTCACCTTCGGCCGCGACCTGCACAACAACTACTTCCACGACGCCATCGTGCGCAGCGAATTCATGTTCAGCCCCCGCAACCGCCTGGAGTTCCAGGGCGGCTATAGCGTGGAGGCGGCCCAGTGGCGGCCTATCAACCTGCGCTGGATCTACGCCACCGAGCGTCGCTGGTGGTCCGCCCTCACCGTCAACTACGACCTGGATCAGAGCGATCTGACCAACGTCAGCATGGACATTGACTACGAGCCGACAGACAAGTGGAGGGTACAGTTCCTGGGGGGATACAGCAGTTTCGGCGGGTTTGATCAGGCAGACTTCCGTATCACGCGCGATCTGCACTGCATGCTGGCCTCGCTGACCTACGTCCAGTCCACGGGCGAAATCCGCCTCGGCCTGGGCATCAAGGCCTTCCCAAGCGCCACCCGCACCTTCGGTGTCGGCCAGAGGGGACAGTACTTCGAGAGCAATTTCGGGGACCAGTACTAGCGCAACGAAGGGGCCGGATAACCGTCCCCGGTCATCCGGCCCAGCACTACAATAAGCCGCTCCAACTGAGCAAGCGAAGTTAACCAATGTAACGATTCGGGGTGGTTTTGGAGTCCTCTTTTGGGAGTTAATGTACTACTGTGTGGCACAATGTCGAAACCGCGTGCCTGAAGGCTCCCGTGTCTCGCCTATATCTCATTCAGCAGGGCCTTCAGTTTCAGTTCCGGCAACCCCCGCTCCCATTCCCCAATGATCTTCGCCGCCTCGGCCTCACCCATGATCGCCCCCGCCTTCCCCGTCTTGATCAGGGCCAGTTGCGCCGTAAGCTGCTCACCCCACCCCTGGTACTTCGCCGCTGCCTCTCTGTCGTCAGGCACCAGCGCCAACGCCTTCCTGACTTCCTCCTGCTTCTGCTGCAAGTCCCACCCGGCCAACGATGGGTCAGTGAACTGGAACGTCACCAACTCCTGCAGCAGGCCCTCCGCCCGTCGTCGCAGGTCCGCCTGCTCCTCCGAGTTCTTCGTCCCCGCATAGTCAAAGAACACGAACCGGAAGTCGCGCAACATCGGCTTGAGCTCGAAAACCGTATCTATCCCATAGCTGGCGACGGTAAACCCGCACTTGCTGGCCTGGCTGCCGGGGAAGAGCACCGAGCACGGCCCCGCAGCGGTCCCGTGGGCTGAGGTATAGCCCGCGTCATAAATGCTGTCGTAATACAGCAGCCACTCCTCTTTTGCCAGGTCAAGCTCGGCCTTCTCGCCCTGCTTGAGGTCCCGCACCGGCGTCATGACGTGCCGCTCGCCGTTGCTGATGAACGCCGAGGGGTAGCAGCGCAGGCTCAGCTTCAGTGACTTGATCTCCTGTTTCGGCTCAAGCAGCGCCTGGCAGTAGAGCGCGTCATCCCCCGCCTTGCCCACGAACCGCACCCGCACCACCGCTTGACGGGTATCGAATACGAAGTCCACATACCCGCGGTCGCCCAGGCTCCGCCCGGTCACCGAGTGCGCGAACGTCCGTCCGATGTCTTCCCCATTGATCACGAGCTGAAAGAATCCGCCGTGGTACCAGTTGGCCGCAGTGGGCTCCGGCATCCCGATATAGCCCTCGCCCGGAATCGCCGCCGCCTCGTCCTTCGGATCGCGCGCCACCACATACCGCAGCCCAAACTGGCGCGCACCGGTATCAAGCGTGACGGTATGCTCAACGCCCTTGAGCCCGACTGTGTGCGCCGGCGCGCCCGGGCCAATGGTTCGATCCTGCAGGCCTCGGTCACCCACCAGCACCTGCGGGGCCGCCTCCTCAGCCGTTGCCGCGCCCAGCAGCGCCAGCAGCATCACACCAACCATCGCGATCGTCAGGTGCCGCATCATGTGCCTCCGTTGCCAACTCAGATCGACTGCAGCAGCGCCGTCAGGCGCGCCTCTGAGACCACCCTTTGCAGGGAGGCCACTGCCTGCTGCATCTCCCGATCCAGACGGATCCACTCCGCCGCGTCGAGCTTCCCTGCCGCCCGCTGCTGGTACGTCCCCACCAGTTGCTCGAACTCCCTAAGCCGCTTGTCGAGTTCTGCCGACGCACCCGGGTCCTTCTCGCGCTTCTGCTCGGCCCGCAAGTCCGTCAGCAGCTTCTGCAACTGCGCCAGCGACGCCGCTGCCAGGCCGGTGTAGCTCTCCTTCGCGAACCCCTCATGGCTGTAGACCATGATCGGCCCGGTCCGGTCCCCCTTGCGGAGCTCCTTTTGCAGCTTCCCGATCTGTTCCGGCGTGCCCGACAGCACTGCGTGCGCAAACCGCTCCGGGTCATGGAAACCGTTCTGCACCTTCGCCCACGTACACCACTGCTTATCCACTCCCAGGTGCCGGTCGCGGTTCACGTTGAAGCCCACGACCTTTCCCGCCGCGGGCTTGCCGTCCATCGGCTTCCATGGCACGGCGATCTCTACCGACCAGAAATCCGCGTCACGGTACGCCTTCACAGTCGCGTCGCTATTCCAGCTCGTGTCTTCCCGGAAACCGTCATACAGGCTGCCTGCCGCGTTGAACGCAAGCTGGTAGTACGCCTCGTGCGAATGGTTCGGGTCCAGGAAGAACTCTATCGTCTCGGTGCTGAACACCGCGTGCTCGTCATGGGCGTGCAGCACCGGCACCAGCCGCGCCATGTTGGGCTCATCATTGCGGATGCCCAGGTACAGGTACTTGTCATCCCAGAGCAGCCGGAACGAGGACTGCACGCCCGCCAGCATGTCCGTGCCAAAGAGCGTGAAGCCCGACACCAGCGGCGCCTGCTGCCACACCGCGTCATCCAGCTTCCCATCGAGCACCGGGGCCACGTCCGCCCTCGGCGCCGGGTACACGTTGATCGGCAGATCGTCCGCCGCCAGCGCCGGCAGCACCAGCCCCAGCATCAGAAGCGATACGGTAAGGGTTCTCATCTGATTGTCTCCCCGTCCATGGTTCTAGCCGAACGCCGCTACTTGACCGCGAACGTCGCCGTCGTGGCCTTGCCGGTCGCGACCTCAGTCGCCACCACTGTATACGTGCCCTTCGGATCGTTGAAGGCCACCGGTATCGCAATCGTCGCTGCCTTGCCGTCCGCCACCAGCACGTCATCCAGCCAGTCGGCCATCGTCCCGTCCGGCAGCTTCACCTGCACCCGCGCCGCCTGCGCGCCGGTCCGCAGCCCCGGTGCCAGCTTCGCCTCAACGACGGTTCCCGGCGCTACTGCCGCCTTGTCCACGCTGACCGCCAGCGGCGCCAACGGCTGCGGCGACAGCACGAAGAACTGCGCCCGGTATGGCGTGATGCCCAGGCTCAGCGACTGCACCTTCCCCAGGTCCTTGCGGCTCTTGAGGTCATAGGCCTGCAGGGCCTTACCGAGCCCGATCTTCGCCGGCTCGGCCTCTCCGGCGTGGCGGAAGAACGATACAATCTCGGTGTCGCCACTGCGCCACCGCGTGACTTCGACATTCCGTAGCCGCCCCTTCGCGCCAGTGAGTTGGTACGCCGGGCTCGCGCCGCCGACCGCCAGCACCGCCCGCACGACCTCCGCCGCCGCCTCGGGCGTCGCGGGGGCCGCGAGCGGCGGGAACGACGACATCGCCACATTCAGCAGTATCGCATTGCCCTTGCCGACCTTGTTGACCAGGAGCAGCGGCGTCCCACTGGCCTCTCCCAGCGCCTTCGCGCCGTTGGCCGCCAGCCCGGTGTCCACGCGCACCTTCGTCAGCGTCGTCTCCAGCTTCTGCCCCGCGAGTTCGCCCTTCACCGTTGCATCCACAATCGCCGCGTCCACGAAGGTGTTGCGCTTCACGCCGAACAGGTCATCCAGCGCCCCGGCCGCCAGTGGTTTCACATGCCCGTCATAGATCGCCGGACGCAAGTCCGCAATCAGCGTCCCGCCACCCTCAACATACCGCCGCAAAGCCTCGGTCTCCTGTGCGCTCATCGCCTGCGTCAGCGGCAGCACGATGACCTTGAACTTGCTCAGGTCCACCTCTCCGAGCCGCAACTGCCGGTCCGTGAAGTACCGGAAGTTCAGTCCCAGGTCGCGAATGGCGTTGTGCCACGCCACATGGTCATTTTCATAGGCGCCATACGACGGCGAGTGCTGCACCTTCGTCGCATACGCCGACGGCTGCGAGAACATGATCCCGATGCCGTCGTCCTGCATCTCGGCATGCAGCAGTAGATCGCCCAGCCCCTCGCGCACGATCTGCGTATCCTTGATAATGTCCTTCACGGCCGGATACGGGTCCAGACTCGGCGACAGCCACCCGTGGAACCGCCCGATGCAGTCCCACCGCCACCACCATACCGAGTCACAGCCCCGCGTGATCATCCGCCAGTACTTTTCGAGCAGCGTATTGGCGTCCTTGGTGTAGCCCATCCAGTTCGAGCGCGGGAAGTCCCGCGGCGCGATTGAGCGCACGACCTCGTCAGCCGTCCCCGGATAGGGCGACCAGAAGGTGTTGCTCCGCACGAACCCGTCGAGATCATCGGCGGCCTTGAACGTCCCGGCGCCCTCGAAGCCGCAGATAGACTGCGGATCAATCTTCCTGAACCCGTCGCGGAACCGCTCGCAGAGCTTGCAGAAGCTGTACGACTGGAACGCCTGCCGGTCAAACCACCGTGCGAAGTTCCCGGTCCTGAACGCCTCCGCCTCGTCATTGTCGGTGGGGGTGCTGAGGTTGACCTCGTCAAACGAACCGTAAGTCGTCCCCCATGAGGTGTTCAGCGCCGCGACGTCCCCGTACTCCTGCTTGAGGTAGGCCCGGTAAGCCGCGAGGCAGTATGGGCTGAGACAGGAGCCCCGCACATCGCCCTCATCGCCCAGCGAGTAGACGAACACCCCGTGCTCGCGCGCGGCCTGGGAGTTCTGGACGATCTTGTCCACGTGAGCCTGGATCAGCGGCTCGTCCCACCAACACGCGGGCTTGGTGACACCGTTGGCATCCCGCTCCGCCAGGATCCGGGTCGTGTAGGGTACCCACGCGATATTCCACGCCGCCACCCACGGCGCCGGCTTGCCGCCGGTCAGGTGCGCGGTCACGCCGTTGCGCGCCAGGCTCTCCTCGCCATACGGCGCCAGCGAGCCACCCGGCGTGTCCCACATCACAAAGTTGTACTGCCCGCGGTTGCGCTTTACCATCCGTGCAAAAGCCCAGCTGGAGGACAATTCCTGATCGCCCTCCATCAGCGTCGCCCGCACCGTCACCAGCATCGGCAGCCACTCGGTCAGTTTGAACGTGAAGGGCACTTCCCTGGCCACCGGATGGCTCTGCCGCACCAGTTCCCGGCCCTGACGGTCGCGCAGGCTCACCACCAGCGTCTGGTTCGCTGCGACCTCTGCCGGCAGGGCCACCTTGCCGGTCAGGTTGTCGCCGATCTCGCCCCAGCCGCGCTCGAGCGTCACAGCCCCGACCTCGGGCCCGGCCACTGTGAAAGCCGCACTGCCGAAGTCCTCGACGCCCTTCGTCCCGCGCACCACCACATCCACATGGTACTGCCCGGCCGGAACCTGCGGGATGGTGACGCTCACACCGGGGCTGCTCTCACTCTTCAGCACCGCCGGCCCCAGCTTCTGCGTCCAGCCATCCGCCCGCCGCAGTGTGAAGTCGGCGGTCAGTTTGTTCGCGAGGTTCGCGCCTTGCCAACCCACCGTCACCGCCGGTGCCGGCAGCGTCGCCCGCGCCACGCTGGCCGCCTTAGGTGTCACCGCGAGGCTCAGCTTCGGCTCCTTGCCCGCGGCCCACAGCAACGCGCGTCCCAGCCGCTGCTGCCAATAGTCATAGTCGGTCTCCCAGCCGGGCCGATACTCAATCGTGGGCTGAGCTGGCAGCTTGATGCCGCGCCCCTGCTTCACCGCGAACGGCTCGCCCACCGGGCCGGAGTTCGTGTCGCCCGCCGCCAAGGCCTCGGGCAGCGGCTTGAGGAGGTTTTTGGGCTTGAGGATCCGCTTGTCATCCACACCCACGAGCACGAGCCCCGCGCCGTCAGCAACCGCTTTGATTACCTTATACTGTAGCTCCACCGGCAGCTTCTCCGGCTGGATGCCCAGGAACACATACGCATCCCACTTCTGGTTCAGCAGCCGCTCCATGCGCCGCACGCCGTTCTCCGCGCCATGCCAGCCTTCGACCGTCGAGTCCACGATCCGCGCCCAGAACACCATCTGCGGCTCGAGGTCAAAGCGTTGCTTGAGCTCGATGACCTCCCGGGGCGCCGTGCCATGGCCGCGCACAAAGAACAGGGCCCGTGTCTTGCCCTGCACATAGGGCGTGGCCCAGTCAGTGTGCGGCGTCACGAAGTCGGTGTTGACACTATGGTCAACCTCCAACTCCGCCGCGTCCTGTGCCAGGACCAGAACGGGGCACAACAGGAGAATGATCACCAGAAGAGTGCCGAAGCGTTGCATGTGAGACTCCTTTCAACCAACCAGAAACCAAAAGGCCTCTGCTCGCCGCCCGCGCGACAGCAGAGGCCTCTTCTTCATGTGTTCAGCTTGCACCTGCGGAACCCGCGGCGAGCTCAGGAACCAAACACCTCAGTGGTCCATCTCTCGGCCGCCCCCAGTTCTCCGCCTCCGCGCCGTCCTCTCGGCTGGAGTGAGAGATTGCCCGGCGCTACTTTGCGGCAGCCGCGATCGTCGTCGCCAGGTTCAACTGCGCAATCCTGCCTAGCGGCGTGCCACTGTCATTCTGCAGCTCAACCAACACTGTCTTCGCCGTCGCTTCGCTCGGCAGTTCCTGGTCCAGCTTCACAACCTCAGCCGGCGATACCTTGATCGTGGTCGGCTGCCCGATGAGCTTCCCTGTCTCATCCTGCAAGCTCAGTGCCAGATTCCCCGGCGCAAAAACCCCGAGCTTACCCTTCAGCTTCAGCTTCCCATCTGCCCGCACCAGCTCCAGCGGCGTTTGGACTGCCGCCACCTCGGTGGTCGAAACCACTGGCCCGCCGACTCGGGTCGCGTACCAGTCAGTCGTCAGCTCTACGCTCTCTCCCGGCCGCAGCGCCCGCGTCGGCGCGCACAGCCCCACCTGCACATAGGACTGCTTCCCACTCGTCTCCACGATGACGTTCGAGTTGTCCGGGTAATCTCCCAGCTTCGAGGGCTCAAACCGCTGCACGAACGCGAACTCGTGCTCCTCGTCCACGTGGGCCAGCCAGCCCGCATAGCTCGTCATGCCGATCTTGCCCGCCTCGCCCCTGTACGACACCTGCAGGAGCTTGTCGGGCAGCACCTTGAACTGCCCGGCCCCTCCCTGCGCCAGCGTCACGTAACCTTCTTTGTGGGCGCTGTCGGCCTCCAGCGGCACATATAGCCGCGACTTCTCGCTGAACTTCTGCCCGCTGTCCACCGATCCCGGTACCTGCGTCATCTGGCAGAACGCCCAGTTCTGGCTATCCCGCGAGATATTCGTGATCTTCTCCGACACCCGCACCTGCGAGGACGCCCCGAACAGCTTGATCGTCCGCGTGATCTGCAGCCCCGTCACCTTATCCTCCGGGCTCCTTAGCTCCACCTCGACGTTGCGCCCGGTGGCCGTCAGCACCTTGCCCGTCCACTTGCCGCCATCCAGCTCCGACCCGAGCGGGTCCGGCGGCCCCTTCCAGCGGTCTGCGGGTGCCGGCCACACCTTGTAGCCTCCGAAGTCGTGCCAAACGCGGTCCTGTTCGCTACGGGGTAGGGGATAGGTCTTCCCGAGTTCGGCGGGATTAGTCCATAGGAAGGGGTGTCCGCCCAGCTTGTATTCCACAATGCGCCCGCCAATGTCCGGCACCGCCACGACCGTCACCATGCCGTTGGTCAGGCGCAGCGCCCGCCAGCCGTGGTAGTCAACCTCCGACGCGGTGGCCTCCTCGGAGGCCTGAGAGATCGGGCTGCGGCTGTCGCTAATGCCCGGCACTTCCCGCTTCGGCCCAGCATTCTCCACGCCCCCGCCACACCCGGCCAGTACCGCCAGCGCCAGGCCAACCACACATATATAAGGAATACGCGCTACCATCGGGACTGCTCCCTTGCAGATGATGTTGATGTAGATTGGACGTTGCCGGGGGCGATCTGGTTGCAACAGATCGCCACGTTCTACGGTATCATATTGGCTGGCAGACAGCCCCTCACCTGCTGCGCACAGCGATGCCACCCAAGTATGTCGCAGAAAAGTCGCGTCAATCTTGCAGAAAACGGCAAAAGGGGGATTGCAAGACATCAGACAAGTAGTTATAGTTAAAGATGCCGTTGTTGCATAGTTATGTTTGACTCACGTCGTCTGGCGGGGGGGCGGCTGATCAGCACTTGGCCAGGGAGAGCCGGTACATGACCAAAGCCATGTTCTATCTCATGCTCGTGGTTGCCGTTGCGGCAGCACTGCCGGCTAGCGCCGCAACGCTGCTTGCCGACCATTTCGGCGTCAACCCGACCGTCGTATACTCGGATTTCGACTATCAGGTCGAGACCTCCCCTGGTGTCTGGGAGACACAGACCTATGGGGCCTACGCCTTCGACCCCAATACCTGGGTTCCCACCAACAACACCGCGACTGCCGACTACCAGGTCAATGACTGGTATGGCGCCTGGGATCCCAACGGCGGCCTCGGCAACGTGACATCCCCTGATCTGCCCTACGCCAATGCCACCTCGCCCTCAGGTGACGAGCCGTACGATACCGAAGCCTACTATTTCGATGACGACGAAGACAACCTGTACTTTGTCGCCGTCATCGGCTTCCCCTCTCCCGCCGACGGCATCTACACCGAGAGTCGGTTGGAGAACTACCCCGTTGTTCAGGGAGACCTGGCCATCGACGTAGTCGGACACGGCAACGGGCAAACCGATGGCTGGGGCTTCCAGTACAGCTATGGCGTCGATCTTACCAATGAGATCCGTCCTGATTACGCTGACAACGACGTAGAAGCACTGCGATCCGAGACCGTCGGTAACGCCTTCTACGAGACCTCCGACGGCTGGTATATCGGAACGCCCAATGGTGCGGTCAACCCCGTCGCCGACGGCGCGACCTCTGACGCCTACAGCAACTTCGACCCCACGTACAGTGGCCTTACGCCGACAGGATATGTCACCACCAACTGGTATGAACTTCCCGTCACAGACAGCCTTGGCAATCCTCAACTCGAAAACCAGTGGAGCACGTACGTAATCGAGGTAACCATACCGCGCGAACTGTTCGGCACGTTGGATCCCTACCAGGAAATCCGCTTCCACTGGCTTGCCGGTTGCCGCAATGACGGCAACGACGGCCAGGCCTACCTGACTGGTAACGGTGTCACGCCCGAGCCGACCACAACAGCGTTGATGCTGCTCGGTGTCGTTCCCCTCGGCTCGTGGCTGCGCAAGCGTCGCCAGTCGCAAAGCTAGCTCCCCTCACCTCTCCAAAACCGCAACACACGAAAAGCGCCTGAAGATCAGGCGCTTTTTTGCTGCGTTCCACTCACCGCTCCTTGCCCCGAGTTAGCCTGCGGGCTTACCCCTTGAGTGAAACCCTCCTCAATCTTGCTTCTACTTGAACTTCATGATCATCGATGGCGTCCAGAGATAACGTACCATTTTGGTTGACCATGCAATGGAGGAATGGGCATGCGAATCGTTGCATTGCTGATGGTTTGTGTTTCGCTGTCGGTAGCACCGGCAGTTTTCGCTCTGGGGACCGGGGCCAGCCTCGGAGATACCGTCTGGTATGATACCAATGCCAATGGAGTCATGGACACTGGCGAAGCCGGCATTCCCGGCGTGACCGTGACTGCCGACCGCTACGACTCCAATGGGGCGCTGGTCTACCACAGCAGCAAGATCACCGACGGCAACGGGTATTACCTGTTTCCCACCTTGCTGGCAGGGACCTACCATGTGACCACCAGCGTCACCGGTCTCTCCCCCACTTACGACCTCGATGGCGTCGGAACCCCCAGCTATGCCGTTGCCACTCTGGCTACTGGTCAGGCCCGTCGCGATGTCGACTTCGGCTATGTCGCCGGCACGCTCGGCGACACGGTCTGGGCTGACGCCAATGCCAACGGCGTGCAGGACAGTGGTGAAACTGGCCTCGCAGGGGTCTCCGTCAGCCTCTACGACGGCAGCAACACTCTCCTTGCCACCACCACAACCAACAGCTCCGGCTGGTACAGCTTCAATAGCCTGGCCAGCGGCGTATACACCGTCAAGGTTGACCCGGCTACCCTCTCCGGCGGCTGGGTCGTTCCTACCTACGATCTCGACGGCCTTGACAGCGCCAACTCCGCAACCGGCTCGCTCGGCCCCGGTGAGACAAGGCTGGACTTCGACTTCGGCTACACCAAGACCGGCTCTCTTGGCGACTACGTGTGGTTCGATGCCGACCAGGACGGCGTGCAGGACGCGGGCGAGCAACCGATTCCTCACGTCACCCTCATCTTGCTTGATAGCAGCAACCAGCAGTTGGCCACCACCGCAACCGACGACAACGGCCTGTACACGTTCGGCGACCTGCTGGCAGGTACATACAAGGTCCAGGTTGACGCCGCCACCCTCCCCCCGCGCGTGACGCAGACCTATGACCTTGACGGCATCGGAACGGCCAACATAGCCACTGCCACCCTGGCCCTCGGCCAGAACCGCACCGACGTGGACTTCGGCTATTACCAGGCGCCGGAGGCCCCCGGTCTCTCCATCACCAAAGAGGCCAATGTTACTGACATCGTGCCGGGACAGTCTGTAACATACACCTACACGATCACCACCACTGGCGGCCAGACCCTCTCCTACATAGTCGCCACAGATGATGCAGCCACCCCCAAGTACACCCCGGACGACTTCATCGTGGGCCAGCTCGCCAGCCTCGCAGCCGGGCAGAGCGTGAGCTTCACCGCCACCAAGAGCATCGCCGTGGACAACGTCGTGACGGTCAACGGCACCAACTACGATGGCGGCTGGGAGACTACCGAAGTCCTGCCCAATGGCGACGTGCGCTTCACCTACGTCCAGAGTCTGACCGTCACCGACAATACCTATGGCGCCACTGCCTCGCCTGGCTGGCCCAGTGGCCACAAGTTCGGCGACCTGACCGGCAGCGACAAGGCCCAGTTCCTCTTCAAGAACGCCGCCGGCACAACCGTGATGCAGTTCTACCTCGACTACATCTCCGCCTCCACGGCGTTCCCCTCCGGCTACGGCACCCTCGGCGCCACCGGCGGAGACGGCAGCATGGTGGTAGGCAGCGCCTCGAACATCGCCAGCTACACAACCTCGATGACGCTCAACATGAACCAGTCGCCGGCCTACTACGTGTACACCGTAAACTCGCCGGTGAACGACCCCAACTGGAACTACTACAGCATGTACACGATGGTGATCAAGGCAGCCGCCTTCGGCACCTCGGGCTTCGGCAGCGCCGAAGTTGTGGACCAGCACAACTCCCCCTCCAAGCTCGGTGTAAATGCCATGGACCCCAAACCCGTGGACAGTGCTGTAACCAACACTGTGGTGGTCACCGGAACCGCGGCCAACGGCACCGCGATGACCGCCAGCGCCACCGAGACCGTCTGGATCTGGACCCACGGCCGCGCGTCGCTCGCTGGCAACATCTGGGCCGACCTCAACGAAAACGGCAGTTCCGACGGGTATGACTGGCCGATGGGCAGCGTCACCGTCACCCTCGTAAATGTAACAACCGGTGCCACAGTCGGTACTGCAGTGACCGATGCCGGGGGCAACTACACCTTCGCACAACTCTATCCTGGCACTTACCGCGCCACAGTCACAACCAGCACGCTGCCGGCTTACTACACGAAGCCGACCTACGATCTCGACGGCATCAGCACTGCCAATACGGCCGTAGCGACCATCGTTGGTGATACCGGCGCCATCACCAACGTTAACTTCGGCTACAACAGGACCGCCGCGGCCCCGTTCACAACCTATACGCCAGACCGCTGGGGCGGTACCAGCACCCCCAGGAACGCGGGGTGGATGCTGGATACCCACTTCGCCACCCTCTATCCTTCCGGTCTTGTCGTCGGTGGCGGCTACACAGTGACCTTTGCCTCCGCTGCCGCGGTGGACACGTACCTGCCGCGTACGGGCACACCTGCCATGCTGACCCAGAACTGGGTCAACCCGACGAGTACCCCATCCAATGAGCTGGTTGGGCAGACTACGGCGCTGAAGCTCAACGTAGACTACTCCAGTGCCGGGCTGCTCAAGTCTGGCCTCGGCAGCAAAGCCCTGCTCAAGGGTGAGCTCATGGGCTGGACTGTTGACCAGGTCTTGGCGGCTGCTCAGGCGACCCTCGGCGGGAACAGATCCGGCCTGCCCAGCACTGTCACCCTGAGTGACCTCAACAGCATCATCAAGTCAATCAATGGCAACTACCTGGACGGGACCAAGAACAACGGCTATCTGAGCCAGTAGCCTCTATGGTTTTGGCAAAATGACAACAGCGGCGCGCCTGAGCAGGCGCGCCGCTGCTGTTGTCGCGAGGCTCGGCCGGCGGCACCTCAAGAAAGGCTCACCGGATCATGAGACATTCTTGCGGAAATAGTTGACATGTAGAAGAAGGCATGATAGAGTTCTTCCCAATGGAAGTGCCTGGCCTGGGTACTTCCGTTTTCGCATCTACTGGTTGATGGTCTGAACGCAGCAGTAATAAGCGTTTTACGTCCGACGCACTTAGTAGCCGCCATTCATCACAGCAACGATCACAGCTATGCCGAAGCGTGTGACTTCGGATTCATTGCAGGGCAAGTGCCCGCAAACCTGGGTACTTGCCCTTTTGTGTTTCCTGGTTGGATGTTGGTCGAGCGCCGAACGCAGCCGTAGAGAAGCCTCAGTCGAACACCTGTGGGAGGGTATTGATATGAACAGACTACTGACATTGATTGTCTTGGTCTCACTGGCTGTAGCTCCGGGGGCCTTCGCTCTTGGTACAGCCGCCAGTCTTGGGGACACGGTTTGGTACGACACCAACAACAATGGTGTGCAGGACGATGGTGAGCCGGGGATCGCCGGCGTCGTCGTCACCGCTCAACGGTATGACGCAAACGGCGTGCTCAGGTACAACGCGACGAGGACCACCAACTCGACCGGGTACTACCTGTTCCAGAGCCTGCTTGCCGGTACGTATCGCGTGACAACCAATGTCACCAACCTCGATCAGACCTATGATCTCGACGGCACCAGCACGCCAAACTATGCGGTCGCCACGCTGGCCACCAGCCAGGCCCGCCGCGACGTCGATTTCGGCTATGTCGGCGGCTCCCTTGGCGACTACGTCTGGCTCGACGCGGACCGCGATGGTGAGCAGGACGCCGCAGAGCAGGGCATTTCCGGCGTCACCCTCAGTCTTCTCGATGGCACGGGCGCAACCCTGGCCACCACCGTAACCAACGCCTCCGGCTTGTACACCTTCAGCGGCCTCAAGGCAGGCTCGTACACCGTCCAGGTGGACTTCTCAACCATACCTGCCGACCTTGAGCCCTCCTACGACCTCGATGGCATCTCAACTGCCAACATCGCTACAGCTTCACTGACCCGTGCGCAAAACCGCACCGATGTTGACTTCGGCTACAAGCCGCCAGTGCTCGGTTCCATTGGCGACTACGTGTGGCTCGACGTCAACGGCGATGGTATCCAGGACGCCACCGAGAGCGGCATCCCCAACGTGACGATGCAGCTCTACAGCAACGATGTCCTCCTCGCAACCACGGCTACCAACGGTTCGGGGCTGTATCTCTTCAGCAACCTGCGCGTCGGCACCTACACCGTCCAGGTGGTGGCCAGCACCCTTCCCGCCAACGTCGCCCCCACCTACGACCTCGATGGCATCGCCACCGCCCATGTAGCGACTGCCAGCCTCGGCTACGGCGAAGACCGGCGCGACGTGGACTTCGGCTACTGGGTCCCGGACACTCGGCATTACATGACAAACAGTAACGGCGGCTGGGGCTCCAATCCCACCGGCGACAATCCCGGCACGCTGCTCCACACCAACTTCCCGATCGTCTACCCCAACGGCATGGTGGTCGGCAGCCTCCATTACATCAGGTTCGACAGCGCGCAGGAGATCACCGACGCCCTCCCGCTTGGCGGCGCCGCTGGCACGCTCATCCGGGACTATGATCCTCCGACCGCAACCGGCACCTCGGCTGGCCAGTTCGCCGGCCAAGTGGTAGGCAATCGCCTCTCCCTGGACTTCTCCAACGCCGGAGTCACCCGCTACGGTCTCGGGCGTCTGAAGATCCAGAGCGGGACCTTCCAGGGCATGACAGTAACGGACTTCGTCCAACTCTGCGAGGAGATATTGGGTGGCAAGAGCGACAACCTACAGTACACCCTGCCTGACCTCTCCAACACCGCAGCCCAGATCAACCTGAACTACGACAAGGGAGCGGTCGACAACGGCTTCCTCGCCCCGTAGGACCCCGCTAACAGTTGGCCTGAATAGCGATACAGGGGATGCTCCAAACGGAGCATCCCCTGTCTGTTTCTTGCCCTCATCCATGTAGCGCACCGCCGTTTCCCGTTTTCGTCTCAATCCCGGCGAAAGCGGTGTTGCGCAAGCCTTGAAGACATCGGTTGACAAGAAGAAGAAGCAGTAGTAGAGTACATGACGATGGAAGTGCCCGGCCTGGGTACTTCCATTTTTGCGTTAACTGGTTGATGGTCTGGACGCAGCAGTTGTACGCGTTTTACGTCCGACGCACTTAGCAGCCGCCATTCATCACAGCAACGATCACAGCCAAGCCAAAGCGCGTGACTTCGGTGTCATTGCAGGGCAAGTGCCCGTAAGCCTGGGTACTTGCCCTTTTGTGTTTTCTGGTTGGATGTTGGTTCAGCGCCGAACGCAGTCGTAGTCAGAAAAATGCCTCAGTCGAACACTTGGGAGGGTATTCGTATGAGCAGACTACTGGTACCGATTGTCTTGGTCTCACTGGCTGTAGCTCCGGCGGCCTTCGCTCTTGGTACAGCCGCCAGTCTTGGGGACACGGTTTGGTACGACACCAACAATAATGGTGTGCAGGACGCTGGTGAGCCGGGGATCGCTGGCGTCGTCGTCACCGCTCAGCGGTACGACGCAAACGGCGTGCTCAGGTACAACGCGACGCGGACCACCAACTCGACCGGGTACTACCTCTTTCAAAGCCTGCTTGCCGGTACGTATCGCGTGACAACCAATGTCACCAACCTCGATCCAACCTACGATCTCGATGGCCTGGGCACGCCAAACCTCGCCGTCTCCACGCTGGCCACCAGCCAGGCCCGCCGCGACGTCGATTTCGGCTACGTCGGTGGCTCCCTTGGCGACTACGTCTGGCTCGACGCGGACCGCGATGGTGAGCAGGATGCCGCGGAGCAGGGCATTTCCGGCGTTACGCTAGCTCTCCTGAATGGCGCGGGCGCTACCCTCGCTACCACGGTAACCAACGCCTCCGGCTGGTATGCCTTCAGTGGCCTCAAGGCCGGCTCCTATACCGTACAGGTGGACTTCGCAACCATACCGGTCGGCTTGGAGCCCTCCTACGACCTCGATGGCATCTCAACTGCCAACATCGCCACGGCTTCACTGAGCCTTGCCCAAAACCGCACCGATGTCGACTTCGGCTACAAGCCGCCGCTTCTGGGTTCCATCGGCGACTACGTGTGGCTCGACGTCAATGGCGACGGTGTCCAGGATGCCACCGAGAGCGGCATTCCCAACGTGACGATGCAGCTCTACAGCAACGACGTCCTCCTCGCAACCACGGCAACCGATGGCTCCGGGCTTTACCTCTTCAGCAACCTGCATGCCGGCACCTACACCGTCCAGGTGGTTGCCAGTACTCTTGCGGCGAACCTCGTACAGACCTACGACCTCGACGGCATCGCCACCGCCCACGTGGCGACCGCCAGCCTCGCCTCCGGCGAGGACCGGCGCGACGTGGACTTCGGCTACTGGGTCCCAGACACCCGGCACTACGTGACCAACAGCAACGGCGGCTGGGGTGGCGAGCCAACTGGCGACAACCCCGGCACGCTTCTCCACAACAACTTCGCCGCCGTCTACCCCAACGGCATGGTGGTGGGCAGCCTCCATTACATGAGGTTCGACAGCGCGCAGGAGATCACCGACGCCCTGCCGCTGGGCGGCACCGCTGGGACGCTCATCCAGGACTATGATCCGCCCACCGCAACCGGCACCTCGGCTGGCCAGTTCGCCGGCCAAGTAGTAGGCAATCGCCTCTCCTTGGACTTCTCCAACGCCGGCGTCACCTGCTACGGTCTCGGCCGTCTGAAGATCCAGAGCGGGACCTTCCAGGGCATGACAGTGACGGAGTTCGTCCAGCTCTGCGAGGACATATTGGGTGGCAAGAGCGACAATCTACAGTACTCGCTGCCTGACCTCTCCAACACCGCAGCCCAGATCAACCTGAACTACGACAAGGGCGCGGTGGACCAGGGCTTCCTCGGCCCGTAGAACCCCGCTAACAGATTGTCTGAATAACGAGACAGGGGATGCTCCAACGGAGCATCCCCTGTCTGTTTCTTGCCGCCTTCCGTACGACCGTACCCTCCCTTGGGGCCGTCGTCTTTACCGGCTCTATAGCTACCGTTGAGAAAGACTTGAAAAAACGATTGACAAGAAGAAGAAGTAGCAGTACACTTCGACACTGTGGAAGTGCCTTGCCTGGGTGCTTCTCTTTTTGCATCTACTGGTTAGTGGTCCCGATGCACCCGCAGACACGTTGCTTGACAGTCTCAGCTTCATTCGCGAGACCCTCATCACCGCAACCATCGCAGCCATACCGAGGTTACGTCTGCCTCGGTTCCAAAGCAAGGTAAGTGCCTGGGAAATGGGTACTTGCCTTTTTTTTACGACTGGTGGTCGTCGAGTTGAGCATTTCTTGATGTAACCCAGAGTAAAAGTAGATTAGGCGTACCAGACATGGGAGGGAAACAGAAAATGCGCAGATTAGTCATGTTGATGGTTTTGGTTTCACTGGCGGTTGCCCCGGCAGTCTTCGCACTCGGAACTGCCGCCAGCCTCGGCGACACCGTATGGCTCGAGACGGTTAGTGTCAATGGCGTCCAGGACGCCGGCGAACCCGGCATCCCCAACGTGGTCGTTACCGCCAAGCGCTACGATGCCGCTGGTAATCTCGTCTACCGCCAAACCCAGACAACCAACTCCTCAGGCTACTACCTCTTCCCGGTGCTCAGCGCCGGGACGTATACGGTGAGCACCAACGTCACCGAGTACGATCCCACCTACGATCTCGACGGTGTCGTGACGCCCAACACCACTCAGGCTGTCCTTGCCACGGGCCAGGCCAAGCGCGACGTTGATTTCGGGTACAAGCTCCCGCCGGTCGGTTCCATCGGCGACTACGTCTGGCTGGATGCCGATCGCGATACCGAACAGGATGCGACTGAAAGTGGTATCCCCAACGTCACCGTTAACCTCCTCGGCGCTGATGGTGCCGTACTGGCTACCACCAAGACCGATGCTGCAGGCTGGTACACCTTCACTGGCCTCAGGGCCGGCGCCTACAGCGTTCAGGTAGATTACTCCACAATCGCGCCCGCTGACCTCGAGCTCTCCTACGACCTCGATGGTATTGGCACCGCGAACATAGCCGCTGCCCCGCTGGCTGCCGGCGAGAACCGCACCGACCTCGACTTTGGCTACAAGCCTGTCCTCCTCGGTTCCATCGGCGACTACGTCTGGCTGGATGCTGATCGCGATACCGAACAGGATGCCGATGAATATGGCATCCCGAATGTCACGGTTAGCCTCCTCGACAGCGCCGGCGCAGTCATCACGACGACGACCACTGACGCCAACGGCCTATACACCTTTGGCGGCCTGAAGGCCGGCGACTACAGCGTGCAGGTTGACTACTCCACAATCTCGCCTGCCGACCTCGAACTCTCCTACGATCTCGACGGTATCGGCACCGCCAACATAGCCGCCGCCTCGCTGGCTGCCGGCGAAAACCGCACCGACGTGGACTTCGGCTACAAGCCTGTCCTCCTCGGCTCCATCGGCGACTACGTCTGGTACGATGCCAATGGTGACACCCAGCAGGACGCTGGCGAGGTCGGGCTCCCCGATGTCTCTGTCGAGCTCTACCAGGGCAGTGACCTGATCGGGACCACCACCACCAACGCCGCTGGCCTCTATGTCTTCGGCTGCCTCAAGGCCGGCACCTACACCGTCAAGATAGTGGCCAGCACGCTGCCGTCAGACCTGACGATCCAGACCTATGATCTCGACGGCGTGAACACCGCCAACCAGGCCACCGCCAGCCTCGCCGCCGGCGAAGACCGCCGCGATGTGGACTTCGGCTACACCAAGGGAACCGTCGACGAGCGGCCCTTCACCACCTACACCCAGGGCGGCTGGGGCGCCAAGCCCAATGGCAACAATCCAGGGGTCACGCTTCACGCGAACTTCGACACGGTGTATCCTGACGGGCTTCGCCTCGGCAGCAACCACTGGCTGCAGTTCGACACCGCGCAGGAGATCACAGACTTCCTGCCGCAGGGCGGCACCGCCGGCACGCTCATCAACAACTATGATCCGCCCAAGAAGCGCACCGAAGCCGGCGTCTTCGCCGGGCAGGTACTCGCTCTTCGCCTCAACGTGGACTTCTCCGCCGCAGGGCTCACGCGCACGGGGATCGGGTCGCTGGTGATCCAGAAGGGGCCACTCGCCGGGACGTCGGTATCCGACTTCCTCGGCTTGTGCGAGCAGGTCCTGGGAGGCGACAGCGACGATCTGGAGTACTCCTTGGCCGACCTCAACGACGCCGCAACCTCGATCAATGAGAACTACGACAACGGCACCACGGACAACGGCTTCCTGGCTGCCAAGTAACAACCGCTAACAGTTGGCCTGGATAAGAAAACAGGGGATGCTCCATCTGGAGCATCCCCTGTTTGCATCTCGCCAGTTCCCTCTGGCCGGTACGGCTTTCCGTTTTGTGTTTTCTGTTCCCGCCGTCTACCCTTGCGGCGGCAGATCCAGCTTGATGTGCAGCTCCCGCAGTTGCTTCACATCCACCGCGCCCGGCGCATCTGCCATCAGGTCCACCGCCCGCTGCGTCTTCGGGAAGGCGATGACCTCGCGGATGTTGTCCTCCCCGCACAGCCGTGTAATCAGCCGGTCAAACCCCAGCGCGATCCCGCCGTGCGGCGGCGTCCCATAGTCGAACGCATTCAGCAGGAACCCGAATTTGCGGTCTGCCTCTTCCGGCGTGATGCCGATGAGATCAAACACCTTCTGCTGAATATCCCGGCGATGCACGCGGATGCTTCCCGACGCGCTCTCGCTGCCGTTGACCACACAGTCATAGCTGAGCGCCCGCACCTTCCCCGGGTCCGTGTCCAGCAGGTCCCAGTCCTCATGGTGAGGCATGCAGAACGGGTGATGCTCGGCCTCCCAGCGCTTCTCCTCCTCATTCCAGGCGATCATCGGGAAGTCCAGCACCCATAGCGGGGCGAACACGTTGTCACTAATCAGACCCATGCGCTCCGCCATCTCGCGCCTGATCCAGTCCAGGCTCTCGGCCACAATCGCCGGCTGGTCGGCTACGATCAGCAGCAGGTCGCCGGCCTTGGCCGCAAACCGCGACTTCAGCTCTGCCCCCTGCTCCGGCGTGAAGAACTTGGCCACGGGCGATTCGATGCCCTCATCAGTAACCCGCATCCACACCAGCCCCGCGGCCTTATGCTGCTTGGCAAACTCCGTCAGCTTGTCAAGCTGCGCCCGCGCATAGTCCCCGCAGCCCGTCGCGTTGATCCCCTTTACCTGCCCGCCCCGTGCCGCGACATCCTTGAAGACCTTGAACTCAACCTGCGGCGCCATGTCGGTGAGGTCCACGAACTTCATCTCAAAGCGCGTGTCCGGCTTGTCGGTGCCATAGTCCCGCATTGCCTCGGCATGACTCATCCGCGGGAAGGGCAGCGGCATCTCGTAGCCGATGACCTCTTTGAAGATCCGCGCGGTAAGCCGCTCGACCACATCAAAAACTTCCTCGCGGTCCACGAACGCGAATTCGATGTCAATCTGCGTGAATTCCGGCTGGCGATCCGCCCGCGGGTCCTCATCGCGCAGACACTTGGCAATCTGGAAGTACCGGTCAATCCCGCCGACCATCAGAAGCTGCTTCAGAAGCTGCGGCGACTGCGGCAGTGCGTAGAAGTTGCCCGGGCTCACACGGCTCGGCACGAGGTAGTCCCGCGCGCCCTCCGGCGTCGGCTTGAACAGTAGCGGCGTTTCGACCTCCCAGAACCCTTCTTCGGTCAGGAACTGCCGTGTCACCTGGTAAGCCCGGTGCCGGATCTCCAGGTTCCGCTGCATGCGCTCGCTGCGCAGGTCAATGTAGCGATACTTCATGCGCAAGAGCTCGTCAGTCTCGGTGCGGTCGGCAATCGAGAACGGCGGCGTCTTCGCGACGTTGAGCACCTCGAGCCGCTCCACACCCAGTTCCACGGCTCCGGTGGCCATCTCTGTATTCTCCGTCCCCTCGGGCCGCCTCCGCACGAGTCCCTCGACGGCGATCACATACTCGCTCCGCAGGTCATGCGCACCCTCCATGGCCTCGGGACACACCTCAGGGTCAAACACGACCTGCATCATCCCAGCGCGGTCGCGCAGGTCCACAAAGATGAGCCCGCCATGATCCCGCCGCCGGTGTACCCAACCATTGAGCACAACCTTCTGCCCGATATGATCCTCGCGCACCTCACCACACCGCAGCGTGCGCTTCATGAACATCTGGTTTTCCATCATCGATCCTTTCCAACGCCTCTTCATCAAACAAACACCGCCGCCCACCTCTTCAAACCACTTGTACGAGCGATCAGTGATCGCGACTCTTCGCCTCCGCCTCCCCGACCGCCAGTTCCTCCATCCGCCGCACGACCGCCGGAAGCTGTGTCCCCGCGATCACAAACCCCACCGCACTGAGCAGCAGGAACCCCGCAAACAGCTTCAGCGACCCGCTCACAAAGTACATGAGCATCCCCATGATAGCGATGCTCTCAAACAGCGCGAGCTTCACCACATGGAGCACAAACACCGCCTGGGTCGCAGTTGCCGTCTCCAGCCGCTGCCCGATCTTCCAAGCGATCCCAAACACCAGCACGGCCACCAGCAGCAGCACGTACGGCAGGCTTCCCTGGCTCGCCTCAGCCTTGTACGGAATGGTCCCCTGCGTGTCAAAGAAGTAGACCAACCCCGCGTACAGCAGCAAACTCATGAAGAACGCGAACCCCACCACGTAAAGCGTCAAAACCCGCTTCTGCACCGGCCTGGCGTCGAACCCGCACAAGGGGCACTGGGCCCCCGCTGCCGGCATGTCCGACGGTTGGCGACAGCATGGGCAGATCATGGCGCTATCCGCACGGTTTGGCCTCGAGCTTGCCCGCCAACTCACCCCGTGCCACTTCCGCCTGCTCGCCGCTCTCCAGGTCCTTCAGCCCCACAACACCCTTCGCCAGCTCGTCATCCCCGATGATCGCCGCATATGCAAAGCGCTCATTGTCAGCAAAGCGAAGCTGCGCCTTCATGGAGCGCCGCCGGTAGTCAACCTCCGCCGGCACTCCGGCCATCCGCAGCTCCTGGACCATCTTGAGGCACTCCACCCACGCCGCCTCGCCCAGCGCCACCAGGAAGATGCCCTTGCGCTCCTCACTGACCGCCTTGAGCCCCGCCTGTTCGCGCGCCAGCAGGATCCGCTCAAGCCCCATCCCCATACCGACGCCCGGCGTGTGCGGCCCGCCACACTTCTCCACGAGCCCGTCATACCGCCCGCCGCCGCCCAGCGCCGACTGCGACCCAATCCCCTGTATCTGGAACTCGAACGCTGTCTTGGTGTAGTAATCGAGCCCCCGCACGATGCTGTGGTCAACCTCAAACGGCACGTCCAGCGCCGTCAGGATCTCCTTCACCGCGGCCATGTGCTCGTCACAGCCGCCGCAAAGCTCGTCGGCCAGCTTCGGCGCGCGCTTCATGTAATCCGCGCAAAGCTTGCAGTCCAGCATGCGGAGCGGGTTGTGGTGATACCGGTGGTTGCAGTCCTCGCACAGGTTGCCGAGGCTGCTGGCCATCGTTTCCTTGAGCTTCTGCACATAATTCGGCGCGCACAGCGGGCAGCCAACCGAGTTGATCAGCACCTTGATTCCGGTCAGCCCCATCAGCTTGTAGAAATTCCACGCAAAGGTGATGACCTCGGCATCGGCAGCCGGCGCGTGAGAACCGATGATCTCGATACCGCACTGGTGGTGCTGTCGGTAGCGTCCCGCCTGCGGCCGGTCATAGCGGAAGATCGGCGCAATGTAGAAGAGCTTCACGACGCGCTCTTTGTCGGTCTTGTCGAGGTGATTCTCCAGATAGGCCCGTACCGCCGGAGCCGTCCCCTCCGCCCGCAGCGTCAGACTTCGCTTGCCACGGTCCTCGAAGGTATACATCTCCTTGCTGCCGATATCGGTATCCTGCCCGACCGACCGCAAGAACAGGTCCGTATCCTCAAAGATGGGCGTCCGGATCTCTCCATACCCATAGCGCTCGGCGAGGCAGCGGAAGCTCTCCTCAACAAAGCGCCACTCGCCTACCACGTCCGGCGTAATATCCTGCGTCCCAATCGGCCTTTTGTACATCATCTGAAGTACCTGCTAATTGTGAAAGCGCCCCCGCGTCGCGAGGGCGTCAGTATAGTAAGCCACAAGACCCGGCCGCCTGTAGGAGCGCTCCCCTGAGCGCGACCCATCACCGACCAACCCTCGCCCTCTACTTCTTCGGCTCAAAAACCAGCTTGCCCGCCGCCGCCGCTTCCATTACTTCCCTATAGTACGAATGCCGCGAGAAGACAAACAACTGGTACGCCGCCGCCACCAGCAGCATCATCACCGAATAGCTCATCCCGAGCCGAGCTGCCGCCGCCAAAATCGCCATCAGCCCAATCGCCGCCCCAATGACCGTCAGGGCCAGACTCGATGACAGAATGCTCTCAAACACCAGATCGGCCTGCTCGGCCAGCTTCCTCGACGGCTTCTGCGCCTTTTCCAGGTCAAGCCCTGCCAGCAGGCTAAGCCGTCGCGCCAGCTTCTGCGCGCTCGTCCAATGGCTGTCCAGACTGAAGCCGATCAGAAACAGCCCGGCGCTGATCGCCAGAATGACCTGGAAGCGCCGCTCCATCTGCATCGCCGAGAGGTCGGGCGCCGCGGTCTGAAAAGCCGCCACAAACAGCGTCAGCACCACGAAAACCGCCAGCGGCAGCACGCCCCAGCTCAGCCAGTTATGGCGGAGCCGGCTGCTGACCTCAACAAGTCGGGGATCAAGTTCGGAACTCGACATAGAGTCTCAAATCCTGCGCGCAAAAGTGCCCGCGTCTGATAGTCCGCAAAGCGAAGCTGATTCTACCAATACGCTGCCCCAGTGTCAATGAAAGCCCGGTTTCGCCCCTGCCCTCTCTTGCCTTCACCCTTAACATCCTTCTCATCCTCAACATCCTGTGAATTCCCCTCTCCCTCTCCTCCCCTCCCGGTGATATAATCCCCCTTGTGATCGATCTGCACTGCCACATCCTGCCCGGCGTGGATGATGGCCCTCGCGACGTGGACGAGGCCCTTGCGGTCGCCCGCCTTGCCGTGGCTGATGGCACACAGGTCATCGCCGCCACGCCGCATGTGGACGATACCTACAAGTACCCTGATCCCGACCTGATCCGCGCCCTGACCGCGCGCTTCAATGAGCGTCTCCGCGCCGAGAAGATCCCCCTGCAGGTCCTTCCCGGCGCCGAAGTCCGCGTAGGGACCGATCTCCTCGAGAAGCTCCAGTCCGGCCAGGTAATGACCCTAGGCGACCGTGGCAAGCACGTGCTGCTGGAGCTGCCTACCTCCAGCCACGCCCTGTACGCGGGCGAGCTCTTCTTCCGCCTGCAGCTCGCGGGCTACATCCCGGTTCTCGCCCACGTCGAGCGCGTGGCCCTGTTCCGCTCCCAGCCCGGCCTGCTGCGTGACTTCCACGACCGCGGCTGCCTCCTGCAGGTCAACGCCGAGAGCCTAGCCGGCTGTGGCGGCTGGACCATGCGCCGCTACACCCAAAAGCTCCTGCGCGAGGGCCTGATAGACATAGTAGCCAGCGATGGCCACAACACCAACAACCGCAAACCGCTCCTTTCCATAGCGAAGAAAGCACTCAACGCCGAATTCGAGCGTCTGACAGACCAGACACCACGCCAAATCCTGCAACTGTAGCAGGGCCTCGTGCTGTAGGGCGGGGGCTCGTACCCCGCCGGCCGTCATCTATGACCCGTTTCTGCGCTCACCAACCTTGATACGAATAATCTGTACGCCCGACATTCCTGTAGTGCTTCGGGCCACCATCTTCGGAAGAACCCGCCGCCGTCTCGCCTCTAACCGGATAGCAACACCGAAAGGGGCCTCAAGATGCGACGACCCTGGCTCAGATACACTCTCTACGCGCTGGCCGTGCTGGTCTTCCTGGCGATACTCTTCGCCCTGCTCTTCCCGGTCTTCTTCGCGGCCCGCGAGAAGGCCCGCATGGCCCCCATGTCGGCGGGCGCTCCGCCCCCACCCCAGGCTCTCACCGGCGCTGCGAGGGAAGCCGAGGCGCCCTCCGACAAGTCCGCTGTCACTCAGACCGCCGCTGACCGCAAGATCATCACCACCGGTGACATGACCATCGAGGTGACCGACCTCGACAAGGCTGTCGCCGACCTGACCGCCCTGGTCAAGCGCCAGGGCGGCTTTCTAGCCAATCGTTCAGTCACCGCCAGCGAAGAGTGGCGCCGCGCCACCTTCACAATCCGCGTCCCGGCGGCCCACTTCGACGCCCTCCACGACGGCGCCCGCGGCCTCGGCACCGTCCGTCAGGACAACCAGCAGGGCGAGGACGTCACCAAACAGTGGCAGGACCTGGAAGCCCGCATGCGCATCCGCAAGACCCAGGAGCAAAGCCTCCTCGCGCTGATGCGCAGACAGGGCCGCCTCTCCGACGTGCTACAGGTCTCGAAGGAGCTCTGGGACATCCGCGAGGAGATCGAGCGCGCCGAGGGCGAGCTCCGCTACCTCCGCGACCAGGTCACCCTCGCGACCCTTACGGTGAACCTGAACGAGGAGATACCGGCAGGCGTCGGGAAGATTGGCCCCTGGAACCTGGGCTATAGTGTGCTGCGTGCCATGCGGGCCGGCCTGGGCATCCTGCGCGGCCTCCTGGTAGCTGTGATCTACGTCGTCCTCTCCGGCTGGGTCATCTGGCTCCCGCTGGTGCTAATCATCTGGTGGCTAAAGCGCCGCCGAGCGCGGATGATCCGGTAGGAGCGCTCCCCCGAGCGCGACCGTTGACCAACTCGTTACCGCGAATCTAACACCAATCTGGCGGGTGCGGAAGATGATGACGCCAATCGGCTACCTGATGATCGAGCACCGGCTCATCGAGCGCATGATCGCGCTCCTGGCTAAGCACCTTGAGCACGTCCGCTCCGGCCAGCACGCCGATCCGGAACTCATCGCCTCCGCGGTGGACTTCTTCCGCAGCTACGCCGACCGCTGCCATCACGGCAAGGAGGAGGACCTGCTCTTCCGCGACCTCGAGAGCAAGCCCCTCGAGGCCCCGCTGAAGGCCGTCCTCCACGAGCTCATCCAGGAGCACGTGCTCGGCCGCCAGATGGTCGGCAAGCTCGCCGAGGCGGGGGAAAGGTATCACGAGGGGGACCCCGAGGTTCTCGGCGTCATCGAGCAGCAGATCGCGGCCCTCGTCGATTTCTACCCGCGCCACATCGAGAAAGAAGACCGGCACTTCTTCGTGCCGGTCATGGACTGCTTCACCAAGAAGGAGCTGGCAGATCTGCTCGACCGCTTCCACGAATTCGACCGCCAGCTAATCCACGAACGTTATCGCCAGGTAGTAAGCACCTGGGAACACGGCAAGTGAGCCTCCCGTCGCGTAGTGCGGGCGTCTCGCCCGCCTCGGACGCTACACGCACATCTTCGTAGGACGGGCGTCTCGCCCGTCTCCGCTCCAACCTTCAACCAATGACCGAAATAATCACTACCCAAAACCTCGGCTACGTCTACACCCAGCCGCCCCGTCGCGCCCTGGAGAACGTCACCTTCTCCGTCGAGCGCGGCCAGTTCGTCGCCATCATGGGCCCCAACGGGAGTGGCAAGACCACCCTCGTCAAGCTCCTGCTCGGCCTGCTCAAGCCCACCGAGGGCGACGCCACCGTTCGTGGTGCCTGCCCCGCCCAGCAGCGGCACACCGTCCAGCAGTGCATCGGCTACGTCCCCCAGCACGAGGCGGTCAACTCGCAGGTGCCCGTCACGGCGCGCGACGTCGTCCACATGGCTGCCGCCTGCCGCTATGAGGGCGCTCTCCCCCGCAAGGAGATCAACCGCCGCGTCTACGCCGCCCTCGACATGGTGGAGCTCGGCGACATGGCCAACCATCCCTTTCGCGCTCTCAGCGGCGGCCAGCAGCAGCGCGCGCTCATCGCCCGCGCCCTCGTCGTCGATCCCGTCATCCTCATCGCCGACGAGCCCTTCTCGGGCGTAGACGCTGTCAGTCACCAGACGATCTTGAACCTCCTGCACACGCTCAGTCACGAAAAGGAAGTCACCGTCCTCGCGGTGGTCCATGACATCAACCCCATGGTCCACTTCCTCGACCGCGTGCTGTTGCTCAACACCCAGATGGTCGCTTTCGGCCTGCCTGCTGACGTCCTCACCAGCGACGTCCTGCGCGAGGCCTACGGCAAGGCCGTACCCATCCTGACTTGCGAGGCCGGCTTCCTGCATCCGATTACCGGGGCGCAGCATGACTGAACTGATGGAGTATTTCAGCTCGCCCTTCGTGCACCGCGCCCTCCTCGGGATAGTGCTGATCGCGGTCAACGCCGCCCTGACCGGGGCCTTTGCGGCCTTCCGCAGCGCCACCTTCCTCATCTCCGGCGCGGCCCACGCCGCCCTGGCTGGCGCCGCGCTCGCCCTCGTCATCGGCGGTGCCCTGGTCAGTGACGTCTACCTCATTCTTGGGGCTGCAGCCTTCGGGGTGGCGCTATCGCTTCTCGCCGCCAGCAACTCCGGCCGCTCCGGCTGGCGTGGCGTGGACAACGCCATCGGTGTGGGGTTCGCCTTCTCAATGGCTCTCGCGGTCCTGCTGATCTCCCTGATCCCCCAGGCCTCCTCCCGCGTCTGGGGCATCCTCATCGGCGACCTGCTCCTCCTCTCGCCAACCGACCTCACCGTGCTCACGACCATGACCGTCCTGGTCGTCGTCTGTTTCATAATCTCCTGGCGCCCGTTTCTCTTCATCACCTTCGACACCGAGGGTGCCCAGGCGTTCGGCCTCCGCGCCGGCCTGTACAACTACCTCCTCTTCGCTCTCATCGGCCTCTCGACCTCAATCCTCCTCAAAGGCGTCGGCGCCATAGTAGTCTTCGCCATGCTGGCCGCCCCGGCCGCCACGGCCATGCTCTTCGCCGCCTCGGTCCGCCGCACCATGGTCTACGCCTTCCTCATCGCCTTCGGCTCCGGCCTCATCGCCCTCGTCATCTCCGCCTACCTGAACTTCTCAGTAAGCGCCCTGGCCGCCATGCTGGCCTCCGGCAGCTACCTCCTCGGCCGCACCATAATCTACCTCCGCCAGCGCCGCCCGGCTCACTCGCTGTAGCCAGGCAAAACCCGGATGGTGGCGGCCTGGCGATGCCACACAAACAAAATGGCGCCCCGGACCGGATCCCGGGACGCCATTGAGTCTTGTCATCCTGAACGAAGTGAAGGATCTCTCTCCTGGCCCCCGCCCCCCTACTAGTGAAATCGGGACCTAAGCTAGCGCGCATGGGGGCCGGGGGTGAGGGGCCTTCAGCAGACCTGCTGTCCCCTCTTACCCCGCTCCGGCCGCCAAAGCAACTCCTCCCCGATCCCCACACCTTCCAATAGCTCCATCAGCGGGTGAATCCCATCGAGCTTGTTGATATCATGCGCGTCCGTCGAAATGCTGATTTTCGCTCCCTGCGCCGCAATCTCCGCCAGATAGTGCGGATAGCTCTCCTTGAACGCCGGCCCATACTGCCCCTCGGTAAAGAACGCCGACCAGTTCGCCTCCACCGCCGTGTTGTTCGCTACCGCCGCCTTACCGATCTCCTTGGCGTGCCAGTCCGGAATCTGCCCCATGTCGGTCAGCCATTGCATCGGCCCGCCCTCACGAAACTCCCCCGCTCCCATCCACCAAGGGTGTACCAGCACATCCACCAGCGGATTCTCGATGACCGCCATCATCAACCGGTGCTGCAGGTCAATGATCGCTTCCTTGTCCGGCTTGTCCATATACGAGCTGTGCGGCCCGCCGATGACCACTTCAAACCCGCCCTCCGCCAGTTGCTCTTCGTCAATCGTCACCGTCCCCGTGTCCTTGTCCTTGATGGTCACCTCGACCCCAAAGAAGATCTCCAGCGACGAGGGCGTATTGATGAGGTCCTGCTTGATGAGCTCATGCTTGGGCAGGAATTCCGGCGCGTTCAGGTGATCGGTGATCGCAATCGTCTTCAGACCCAGCCCCTCGCACCGGCTCAGAATGGCCGGAATCGTCATCGTCTCATTGGCGCACTTGAGGTAAGTGGTATGAATGTGGAAATCGTACGGAGCTTTCACGACGGGCACCTCGAGGATGGTTTCTTAGGCACAACTCCCCGGCACTTCTCCGACCTCTCGCCCGAGACCTTTGCATTTGACACCCGACAGGGCCGGAAGTATGATTCATAAGCCACTAACACGCATCCTCACCGACAAAACTGCCTGTAGGAGCGCTCACCGTGCGGACGCGACGTCCGCCGCGCGAAGATCACTCCGGCCGGGCTCTCCAGGCCCGAAGGGCCGGTTGGCATCTAGCCAGGGGCGCAAGCCCCTGGAACTCGGCTCCGTATACCCCTGAGCCCCGAAGGGGCGCCAGCCTCTTCTCGCGGACGTGCAGGGATGGGATGGCTGCGAGGATCCCGTCAGGAGTAACGCTCTGACACCGTCAGACGACCAACAATCCGCCTCTGAGGTCCGCTGCGAGGTAGAACTCGCTGGCGATGAACTGCGCGAGCTCCTCGGCCAGCAGGACGCCAACCTGCGCCTGATCGAAGAGGGCCTCGGCGTCCGCCTGCAGCCCTCCAGCGGGGCCATCATCATCTGCGGCGACCCCCGGGCCACGGACGCTGCCGCCGAGGTCCTGCGCGGTATGCAGGCCGTCTTGCAGCAGGGCCGCGGCCTGAGCACCTCAGATGTCCGCTATGCCGTCCGCGCCGTCCAGCGCGAGGCTGCTGCCGACATCAAGGCTCTCCTGGCCGAACCCGTCATCATCACTCAGCGGGGCAACCCCATCCGCGCCAAGACCGCTGGGCAGGCCCGGTTCGTCGAGGCTGCCAATCGCAGCAGTCTCGTCTTCTGCGTCGGCCCCGCCGGCACCGGCAAGACCTATCTGGCCATGGCGCTCGCCATCGCGGCCATGAAGGACAAGCAGGTCAGCCGCATCGTCCTCACCCGCCCGATCATCGAGGCTGGTGAGCGCCTCGGCTTCCTGCCCGGCGACATCATGGAGAAGGTAGATCCCTACCTGCGTCCGCTCTACGACGCCCTGCAGGACATCATGGGCGCCGACAAGCTCCAGCGCCAGCGCCAGCGCGGCACCATCGAGGTCGTCCCGCTGGCCTACATGCGTGGCCGCACGGTCAACGACGCCTTCATCGTGCTGGACGAGGCCCAGAACACCACGCCCTCGCAGATGAAGATGGCGCTAACCCGCCTCGGCCTGGGCTCGCGCATGGTAGTCACCGGCGACCTGACGCAAAGTGACCTGCCCCAGGATATGGAATCAGGCCTCAGCCACGGCCTCCGTGTCCTGCATGACATCAAAGAGATCGAGATCTGCCGCCTGACGGAGGCCGACATAGTGCGCCACGACCTGGTCCAGCGCATAGTCCAGGCCTACGACGCGGCCGCTGCGGTCACCTGACACCAATATGGCGCGTAGTACGGGCGTCTCGCCCGCAGCCGTTATCACCGACTACCTTCCAGGAGGGGCCGAATGCGGACAGCCTCACCGTCCGCCTCCGGCCCGCCCTTACCAACCTCAAAATGCCACAACCACGAACGACCAGGCCCCGCAGGGGCATATTCGGCTATCATGTCAGCCAGCAGCGCGTGCGCAGAACACTCGCGGCTGGCCTGACTGCACTGATCGTCTTCTTCCTGCTTATGGCCCGCCTGCGCCCCGAGGCCGTCTCCTACAACGCCGGTGACATCGCCGACCGCACCATCCGCGCCAACCGCGCCGCCACGTACGTGGACAAGGAAACCACCGACTCCCTCCGCGAGGAGGCCGCCGCTTCGATCCCTGACGTCTACACGCGTGACGCCAACGCCGACAGCTCAGCCCTGCAGACCGTGCGTGACATCTTCCAGGCGGCTCAGGACGTCGCTAACACCGCCGGCACTACCGACCCTGATACTCGCCTTGCTCTTCTCCGTGACCGCCTCGACATCGAACTCTCGCCCGCCTCTGCCCGTCTCCTCGTAGCCAGCGGCCCTGGCGCTCTCCAGCGCGTGCAGGACAGTGCCGGCCGTCTTGTCCACCAGATCATGAGCAGGCAGATCCGCAACAATACCGAGGACCTCGACGACGCCCGCCAGAGCGTTGAGACCCTCTCGCGGCAGACCCGCCTCACCCCTCGCTACCATCGTCTCCTGATCGAGGTCGTCCAGGACGCCTTGCAGCCCAATCTTCTGCTCGACGCTACGGAAACCGAAGCCAAGCGTCAGGCCGCTCGCGATCAGGTGACCGACGTCCGCCGCCAGGTCCAGCCTGGCGACATCATCGTCTCCGTCGGCGAGAAGGTGACCGAGCGGCACCTGGACATGTTCACGGCCCTCGGTCTCATTCGTCCCTCCGTGGACTATCTGCAGGCCCTCAGCCTCCTCGGCGTCCTCGTCCTGCTGATGGCAGCCTTGATGCTCTTCATCCGCTCTTTCGTGCCCGATGTCTACTACCATGGTCGCCTATTCCTGCTGCTTTGTCTCTCCCTTGTTGGTGTCGCCGGCCTGTACAGCATCTTCCGCGACGTGACCTGGTTCGACATCCTCGCGGTTGCCACGGCCAGCGGTGCCGCCATCTTCCTCGCCCTCACCACCCGCCCGCTCGCCGCCGCCGCCACCTCTATCTTCCTCGGCGGCCTCGCCTCGCTCGCCTCTCCCGGCAGCGAAGCCCATGTACTCCTCGCCGCCACGCTCTGCGCCCTCTTCGCCGGGCAGTTCGTCCGTCCCCGCGAGAACCGCAGCAGCACCATCGCCCGCTCAGCCTTGCTCACTGCCCTCAGCAATGCCGTCATCGTCCTCATCGTCGGCCACGTCTACGGCTTCCAGCTTACCGGCAATCAGATCGGCTACATCGCCCTCGGCGGCTTCGTGTCCGCCATCGCTGCCGCCGGCGTCACGGCCGTCATCGAGCGGCCCATGGGCCTCACCACCCACCTCCGCCTGCTCGAACTCCAGAACCCCAACGAGCCGATCCTCAAGCGCCTCCTCACCGAGGCCCCCGGCTCCTACCAGTCCTCCGTCATGGTCGCCAACCTCGCCGAGCCCGCCGCCGACGCCATCGGCGCCGACCCGATTCTCACCCGCACCGCCTGCATGTACCATGACATCGGCAAGCTCAAGCGCACCTACTTCTTCGTCGAAAACCAGTTCGGCGCCGAGAACCCTCACGAGCGCCTCTCCCCGCACCTCAGCGCCCTGGTCCTGATGTCCCACGTCAAGGACGGCATCGAGATGGCCGAGGAGATCAAGCTCCCGCCCGTGGTCGCCAGCATCATCCCGCAGCACCACGGCACCGGCCTCGTCTCCTTCATGTATCAGCGTGCCAAGGCCGAGGCCGCCGAGGGCGAGCAGGTCCGCGAAAGCGACTTCCGCTACCCCGGCCCCAAGCCGCAGACCGCCGAGAACGCGATCATCATGCTCGCTGACACCGTCGAGGCCGCCGCCCGCGCCCTCGACCGGCCCACACCCGAGAAGATCGAGGAACTCGTCAACCGCCTGGTTGAGGCCCGTATTGACGACGGTCAGCTCGACGAGTCCCCGCTCACCTTCGCCGATATCACGATCATCAAGCGCAGCTTCATCAACACGCTGGCTGGCATGTTCCACCAGCGCCTCGCCTATCCGACCGACCTCGCGCGCTCCGCCCCTCCGCCCCCGGAGCCATCCCCTGCGGAGGCTACCGGTGCAGACTGAAATCGAGATTCGCAACCTCAGCGGCCAGGACGTTGACCTGCAGTCGCTTCAAGAAGCCGCCCATCGCACTCTCGCCGCCGAGAACGCCGACCTCGCGACCCTCAGCCTTGCGCTCGTGGACGACGAGCGCATGGTTAGTCTGAACCAGCGCCTGCTCGGACGCGACTATGCGACTGATGTTATCGCTTTTGAGGCCGACGAGGGCGAAGGCGAAATCATCATCTGCGTGGACACCGCCCGCCGGCAGGGCGAGGCGGAGGGCCACGACACTCTGACCGAACTGCGCTATCTGGTGGCGCACGGAGTTTTGCATGTACTCGGCTATGATGACGGCGACGACGCTTCACGGGCCAGCATGTTAAGGCGGCAAGATGACATCCTCTCCGACAGACAATGAAGGCCCGAAGGGCAGCGGGCCCGCGATCAGTCCGGACCGCAAGTCAATCCTCCGCAGCTTCGGGTTCGCCTGGGAAGGCCTTGCCTTCTGCTTCGCTACCCAGCGCCACATGCGCGTCCACTTCGCGATCATGGGCCTCATCCTCCTCGCCGCCTGGAGCCTGCGCGTCAATCAGACCGAGCTACTCCACCTCTTCACGGCCATGGTCCTGGTGCTCATGGCCGAGATGATCAACACCGGCATCGAGTACACCGTTGACCTCTTCACCAGCGGCTACGACCCCCGGGCCAAGGTCGCCAAAGACGTAGCCGCCGGCGCCGTCCTCTTGGCCGCTCTCTACTCAATCACCGTCGGCGTCACCGTCTTCGCCTCCAACCCCCGCCTCAAAGAGATCCTGACCCATCTCCCGCCCGACCGTCCCGTCGCCCAGGTCGAGATGGTGCAACTGGTCATCCTCGGCCTCCTCTTCCTGAGCATCCTGATCACCTGGGTCAAGAAGTCCACCCGCCGCGGCACCCTGTGGCGAGGCGGCATGATCTCCGGCCACACCGCCTTCGCCTTCCTGCTGATGACGGCGATAGCCCTGGCCACCCGCGACCTGGCGATAACCGCCCTCGCCCTGGCCCTGGCGCTACTGGTCTCCCAAAGCCGCATCCAAGCCCGCATCCACAGCCCCATGGAAGTCCTCGTAGGCGGCATCCTCGGGATCCTGGTAGGCTTCATCCTCTTCATGTGGGCCGGCTAACCCGCTCGCGCGACCAACCAACAATTATTCGTAGGACGGGCGGCTCGCCCGTCGTCGTTATCACCGACCAGCGATACAATTCGCGTAGGACGGGCGTCCCGCCCGCCGCCGCTATCACCGATCAACCCACGAAATCATCACCACGGACACACCACCATGCCCAAACTCTTCCTCCCCCTCCTCGCCCTCACCATCGCCCTCTCCGTCTCCGCCCAGACCGAGCCCTTCACCTTCGTAGTCCTCGCCGACCCCCACCTCCGCGAGGACCGTCCCGGCGAGCCCACCGGCGTTGACAAGTTCCTCGAGGTCCTCGCCCAGATCAAGGCTCTCCCGCAGCAGCCCGACTTCATCCTGATGCTCGGCGACACCCACCCCGAGAAGCTCGCCCCGCTCCTCCCGCAGATCGGCCTGCCGGTCCACGTCGTGGCGGGCAATCACGAGACTGTCGCCCACCGCCAGCAACTCCGCGCCCTCTTCCCCGGGGACTTTGGCGACCGCGACTTCTACGCGTTCACCCACAAAGGCTGCCGCTTCATCGGCCTGTGCACCGCCCTCGTCGGCGACCACGTCGGCCACTTCGAGAGCCAGGACCTCACCCCGCCAGTCGGCCAGGTCCAGTTCCTCAAAGACGAACTCGCAACCCACCGCGACCTCCCCCGCTTCATCTTCGCCCACGTCCCGCCCGAGCCCCAAAACCGCCCGCATTCCTCCCACCTCGGCAGCCTCGAAAGCGCCTGGTTCCACGACCTCGTCCGTGCCGAGAGGCCCACGGCCTGCTTCTTCGGCCACCGCCATTACCGCTACGAATACGACTGCGGCGGCACCCCCATACTCTTCGTCCCCTCCACCAACTGGAACTCCGGCGCCCACAAGGGAGGCTTCTACCTCGCCACCATGGCCAGCAACAAATGCACTCTCACCTTCCACGAAACCCCACCCGCCTCACCCGGAGGGGCCGAGCTTTAGCCGGCCCGCCGTTACCACCGGCCGACCATTGTCCCCCATCGCCAACAAAAAGGCCCGCCGCCTCCAAAGGCAACGGGCCTTACGCTCTTCCTCGTCCCGCCTCTACTTATTCAAGTTCGCCGCCAACACCTCATACTGGTCCGCCCACCCAAACACCTTCAACTCGCCATAGTCATTCCCGGTCCCCGTCCAGCGCCTTCCATACGTCACTGGGTGCACCCAGAACGTCCCATCCGCCGCCTTCACCACCACCGCCGCCTCAATCAGCTTATACCAACCCACATCAATCGCATTGATCCCGGTCCAGATGTTGGCCTTCTCATACCAGTTCGTTCCCGGTATGACGACCTTGATGATCGTGGCCCCCTCCTGCAGCTTGAACTCCTGCTTCATCTTCGCCTTGAGCGCGTCCTTGTCGTCCCCGCCGTACAGGTCCTTCGGCACCCGGTTGCCCTTCACTTCCGCCTCATAGATTGCCTTCGCCTTTGCCCGCACTGCGTCGGCCTTGTCCTGCAGCGCCTTCAGATCAGCATTCTCCGGATCGGCCCACCGGATGAAGTTGATGTAGTCTTCCTCCAGGAACCGCGCGTGCATCTTCAGTATCCCGGGATCGTTCTCCTCGCCCCAGTTCGCCAACTGCTGCTTGGCGCCCTCAAAAGCGTCCGGCACAAGCCCCTTGGCGCACAGCCGCATGGTCTCGGGGCCGCCGTAGATCTCGGCCATCTGCCGCTGGATCCGGCCCGCGGCGCTCCCGTTCTCTCCTTGGAAGTGATACTTCTGGTGCGCCTCGGGCGGGATTGCCTTGGCCGCGTACTCACACGCCACCACTACTGCCGCCGGATGTTTCGTAGCCCCTTCGACGCAGTTCTTCCCAAACTCGGCGAGGTTGTAGTTTCCGAGGGTATCGTCACAGATCCCGAAGGGCCGGATGTACAGTTGATAGGTGAACTTCGGCTCGCATTGCTTGACCCATGCGTCGAACGCCTTGATGTCACCCTCGCCCTCGGGCCAGACCTTCGCGCACTGCGCCTTGTACTCAGCCACCAGCGCCTCGGACACCTTGGCGCTATTGCCACCCGACGGCACACACAGGTCCGACACCGCCAGAAGCGGATACCGCTGCGCGCCCGGCTCCGTCGCCTTCTGCGAATCCGCTATCGCTTGTTTTACAAACGCCTCATACTCGGCCGTGCGAACGTCCTGGTCGCCACCGGCGCGCCAGGCCAACAGCGGGGAAGCCACCAGCACCAGCAGCACGAGCGCCAAAGACACCTTGCACTTCATGGCAGTCTCCTCTTGAGCTCAAGAATCTCGACTGCTCTAACGTTCGCTACCTCTATAAGAATATCCTCCGTAGCCGTGACCATGAGCTTCGAGGGCAGCAGACTGAGCCCTGTCGGCGGTGATCACCGTGGCATCGTGAGCGTGCAGACGGTGCCCGCGCCGGGCGCCGAGTCGATCTCCAGCCGTCCCCCCAGGTGAGCCAGGCTCTCTCGAATGCTGAAGAGCCCGAACCCGCCCTGCTCGTCGCCTACCCGCATCTCGTTGGGATTGAACCCCACGCCGTCATCCGCCACGCCGATGGTCGCCGCCTCGTCCGTACACGTCATCCAGATTCGCACCCTCTGGGCTTGCGCATACTTGACCACATTCGTCAGCAACTCCCGCACCGACCGGAACAATATCGTGTCCGTCTCACTGCTGAGGAGGCACTCCTCATCGCATTCGCATTCCACGGTCAGGCCATGCTTGCTGGCCACTCGCTCTGCCTGCCATTTCAGCGCTGCTGCGAGACCGAACCGCTGCAGTACCGGCGGGCTGAGCTCTACCGTCAGGCCGCGCGTGAAGCTGATCGCCTCGTTGAGCAGCCCCTCGATCTCGGTCGCTGCCTCCCTGGTCGGTACGGCCGCTTCAGGCTGCCGGAGCGCCACCAGCTTCATCTTCATGAAGCCCAGCGTCTGGCAGAGATCGTCATGCAGTACCGTCGCCAGGCTAAGTCGCTGCTGCTCCTCGGTCATGGCCAGTTGAGCCGCCAACGCACGCAGGTCTTCCTCATGGCGCACCAGGTCGGCCTGAGCCGCACCATGAGCCAGCGCGATGGCGAGATTATCCGCCAGTTGCTCCAGTACCAGCAGAGTGCTCTCGGTGAAGACGCCCTTCCGCTTGTCGCACAGGTGCAGCAGCCCGAATGGCTCGTCGCGCAGTTTCAGCGGCACAATCGCGAGGGATTCGTAACCATGCTCAATACACCGGCCGCGGATGCGCTCCGGCAGATCGCTCTTGTGATCGACCAGAAACTCCCTGCTGCTGTTGACGCAGAAGCTTCCATGGTCGGTGAGGTACTCCTTGTCGGAAGCCCGGCTATGACACAGCACACACCCGCACAGGCACTCAAGTGCCGGCTTGCCATCGGCGTCTCGCACCACCTCGCCCGTGTCATTGAAAGCACACAGGCTGTTCTCGGCCTCCAGAAGCTCCTCAGGATACCCTTCCGCGGCCAGGACCGGGAAAGTCTCACCGCGCCGGATGCGAACCGCCGCACCCTCACAACCGGTCCACTGCCGCAGGTGCGAGACGAGCGCTGAGGCGAGAGCCTCCAGGTTCGGGGCCAGGTTCACCACCTGCAAGAGTTCGATGACTGCCTTCCTCTCCTCTTCCGCCCGCGTCCTTTCCGTCACATCGTTCAGACAGTAGAACAGGTAGTCCACCTCGCCGCGCTCATCCAGCACTGGTACCAGAGACCAGTCCCAGTACGTCACACCCCGTTCGGGGTTGTCCGCATAGACGAAGGGGCGCGCCTGAACGTGGTATGGCTGTCTGGACTGCACTACCTGCCGGAAGATGTCTTCAGCATCGGAGGGGTACAGGTCGAAGTGGTTGCGCCCTGGGAAGTCCTCAGGGTGTCTGCCATCTGCCGCGGCATAGGCCTCGTTGACCCGCAGGAAGTTGAAATCCCGGTCCAGGAGCGCCGTACAGGTGAGGCTGTTGTTGAAGAAAGTATCCAGCAGTTCGTGCTGCTTGGCCAGAGCTTCCGCTGCAGCCTTATGCTGAGCCGTCTCCCGCTCAAAGCGAGTATTCGTCTCACGCAGCTTCGCCGTCCGCTCCCGCACCAGTTCCTGCAGGTCATCGCGGTACCGTCGCAGTTCATCCTCGTTGCGCTTGCGGTCGGTGATGTCAAAGCCGACCTCAAGCACCAGTTGCGTCCCGTCCGCGTCCATGAAGGGGTAGTCGTAGACCTCGAAGACCGAGCCGGTGGGGGCAGTCCATTCCCACACGATGTCCGAGCCGGCCTCAAGGCAGCGGAAAGACTCGCAGTTGTCGCAGGGCTTCTCCCGGTTGAACAGGGCAGCATAGCAAGGCCTACCCTGCGGGTCGCCAAACTGCTCGATGAAGCTCCGGTTCACGAATCTGAACTGGTGGTCGGTGGTCAGTAGGCACACGTACCCAGGCAACATGCTCAGAACGGAAAAGAGCCGCTCCCGCTCCTGCTGCACCAATGTCAGCAATAGCTCTGCTCTCGTACCGGACAGTGCCTCTACGGCCTTGCCTGCTGGGCTCCCGCTGCGAAGCCGCTGCAGTTCAGCCTCGGCCTCCGCCAGTCGGGCTCGCAAACGAGCATTTTCAATCTTGAGATCATCATCGTGGCTCATGGTAACCCCCACGGTGCCAGGCTATCCCTGGTCATACGCACCGGGATGGAGAAGATGCGACATAAGTGGACATGGTAAGAACAAACGAACAACGTCCACAGGTCCAGCCAGCTGTCCTTCCGACCCACTCCCGCGTAGTGCGGGCGTCTCGCCCGCACCCGCCGCACCGCAGTCCGGCGGTAGGGCCGTCGGGCTGCAGGGCGTAGCGACGCCTGCGTCGCAGGGGGCTCGTACCCCGCCGGCCGTCATCACCGACCCGGCTGCATCGGCGGAGGGGCCGAGCTTCAGCCGGCCCGCCGTTATCACCGACCAACAATCAATCGTGTAGTGCGGGCGTCTCGCCCGCCGGCCGTTGTCACCGACCAACCAACGCGTCCGCCGCTTCCTTTTGGACCAACCTGTACGAGCGATCACTGATCGCGACCATCACCGACCAACAACTCGCCGCCCCGGCGGGGCCATCGCCTTTCGGAGGGGCCGAATGCGGACAGCCTCACCGTCCGCATCCGGCCCGCCGTTCCCCGGTAGCGCCAACGACGTACGACGACCGCCAGCTTCCTCCCCACAAAAAGAAGGCGCGCCGCAAACGCGGCGCGCCTTCGCATCACTGCCCCATGCCGTCGCTACTTCACCGGCTTGAGTGTCACCCCACGCAGGTCTAGTGACTTCTCCTTCTTCAACTTGTTCACCGTCAGCTTCAGCTTGTTGACGCCCTTCTTCACCTTCACATTGCCGATGTTGCGGGACTTGAACTCCCCGCCCGTGGCCTTGGTGGTGAAGACGTGGTCTGGTGAACCGACGATGTCACCGTCACCGCTACTGAACGGCACGCCATTGGGCGCCATGCGCGGTGCTACCTTGCCGTTGAGCATGAGTTGCACCTCAGCCCCGCCCTGCCCGGCCTCCACTGCCTGGTCGAGCAGTACCTGGTAGACCCCGGCCTTGGGCGCGGTGAACTCCCACTCGATGCTGTCGGGCGGCCGGATCCAGTTGCCCGCATGGACGATCCCGTCGCGGCTCTCGTAGCGGATGCGCTGCCCGTGGGGCCCCTCGAGGTTGCCATACAGCGCCGGCAGACTGATGAGACCCTTGCTGTCCGCGCCGATGACCACCGGCTCAACCACCGGCGCGCCGTCAAGCTCAACCACCAGCACGCTGGCGACCTTGTCCGTCGGCTTCTTGGGCAACTTGATCAGCCAGTCGGCCCCGTCGCGCTCGACCTCGAGCTTCGGCTTGCCCTTCTCGAGCAGGTACGCCTTCTTGATCTGGTTCGACAGGTTCGGCAGCCGCGCGATCTGATCGCCCGGCCACTCGAAGACATGCACATACAGCTTGTCGCCCTTGGTGGTCACGCGGCCATAGAACGGCAGCAGGTTGAAGGGGCTCGCCGTGGTGCCATAGATCGCGTCGCTGTACTTGTCCATCCACTTGCCGATGGCGACCAGCCGGTCCACGAACTCCTTCTGGATCGTGCCATCGGGCTTGGGGCCGATGTTGAGCAGCAGGTTCCCGCCCTTTGACACAATGTCCACCAGCATCCGAATCAGGAACTCTGGGGTCTTGTAGACCTTCTCATACTTGTCATAGCCCCACCAATGCGAGGTCATGGTGATGCAGGCTTCCCACAGCACCGGGTTGCCATTCTCATCCTTGATGCCGGTCGGAGGAATGCGCTGCTCGGGGGTGGTGAGGTCCTCCTTGGTGAACATGCGGTCATTGATCAGGATGTCCGGGTTGATCTTGCGGGCCATGGCATTGGTCTCCACGGCCGCGTACTCGTCCGGAGCGTTCATCCAGCCGCCGTCGTACCACAGCACGAACGGGTCGCGGCTGACGATCTCCTTGATCTGCGCCTGCATGTACTTGACGAAGCGCTTGGGGTCAGCGCCCTCGGCCGGGCGGGTCTCCGCCTCCCACCCGAGGCGCGGCAGGTAGTCCGGATGGTGCCAGTCCATGACCGAGAAGTAATACCCCGCCCGCACACCCTTCTTCTCGAAGGCCTTGTGCAGCATGGCCAGCACGTCCTTGCCATAGGGGGTGTTGGTGATTTTGTAGTCCGTGGTCTTGGTGTCCCACATGCAGAATCCGTCGTGGTGCTTGGTGGTGAAGACCATGTACTTCATGCCCGCGCGCTTGGCCAGTGCGGCCCACTCGTCGGGGTCGAACTTGGTGGGGTTGAACTTCGGCGGGAGCTTCACATACTCTTCTTCGGGGATCTGGCCGACGTTGCGAATCCACTCGCCCTTACCGAGCAGGGCATAGACTCCCCAGTGGATGAACATGCCGAACTTTACGTCTTTGAACCACTCGATTACGTCCTCGCGAGTCTGCTTCTTGACGGGCTTGGCCTTAGGCATTCGGCAGGTCCTCTGCCTTCTTGTATGATCAGATTTGGCTGAAAGTGCTCAAAAACGGGCTTCTGAAGCTGGTGGTGCACAACACGCCTAATTCGCTCAGACCCGCTGTGCGGGCCGCAGCGGCCTGTTTCCGCTATTCAATGAAAACTGCAAGTAGCGCTTGGGGCGGTTGAACAGGTGCAAAGGGCCCTGAGAGCCACGCAGCGGCCATTCTCCGCCATTTCGGCAATTGGCCTGTTCAGTTTGGCCGTTTTGGCGTGCCTCACGGCGGCTCGGTGGAAGAGGCAGCAGAGGCACCAGGATGCCGGGTTGAATTCGCTTCAGCGCGTCTGTACGGGCCGTAGCCAGGCGATTCCGCTATTTAAGGAAAACTGCAAATAGTGCCCCAAAAGGCTTGCCAAACCCGCGCCAGATCGCTGATACACATCAAAATGGCCCTCACTGCCACGGAGAGGCCCTTTTCTGGCGTTTTGCGTTCTGGCGATTAGCCCTGACGAACACGTTTTGTTCCAGCGATAGAGAGTGGTACGCGCCACAATCGCGGTCTGGTGACCGCTCCTACATGGTAGGTTTGTGGTAGGTCGTCGCGATCAGTGATCGCTCGTACAGGGCAGGTTATTGTAGGTTATTGAATGATGATGTGAAGCGACTGATGATCGGCTGTGACGACTCGTGCTATTCGTCCTGTGACTCGAGTCTCCTTCACGAACGACTGCCACGCTCAAGAAAAAACCCCTGCCCAAGATGGGCAGGGGTCTGAGATTCGGGTACCCCGTGTCGAGGCTACCAGGACGTAGCGGCCAGGGTCTCGTCCAACTGGTTCAGCGTCATTTGAGTGCGCTTCTGCCACTTGGAGTGACCATCCGCATACGTGACATTGAAGCCGTCGTTGTGGCGGGACTCGACGCGGCCGGTCGGCTGCTCGGCAGTCATATTGGACTGCATCCATTCCCAACTGGAGTCCAGAACCACTACCACGTTAGCCGGGTACTGGATGGTGCCCAGGGCGCGGGCGTGGAGCCACGTGTTGTACGCAGTGGCCGCCTCGGCGCTGCGCTGGGAAGAGGGGCAGATGAAGATCTGCTGGCTCTTGATGTAGGGCGTGATGTCGTCCTGGTAGTTGGTGTACGTCCCGGTGTTGCACCACTCCCACGGGTGCGGGGCGGCGGTGTCGTTCCACTGGCGAGGAAGGCGCTCGTCGTAGTCCTGGGCATAGCTAAGTACGCCAAGGCCAATCTGCTTGAAGTTTGAGAGGCAGCTAGACTGCCGGGCCTTCTCCCTGGCCTTGGCGAAGACCGGGAAAAGGATGGCTGCGAGGATGGCGATGATTGCGATCACGACCAACAACTCTATAAGCGTGAAACCCTTCCGCATCATGATCACTCCCTAATTGGGGCGTGTGCCGGCACAAGCCGGGCATCAGGGCCGGGGACAACGGCAGCGGGCGAGACGCCCGCACTACGCGACCTGGGATGTCGGTGACAACGGCAGCGGGCGGGACGCCAGTAGTGTCTCATAAAAACTTGGGGGAGAAAGAGGGGTGGGAGAGCTCCGGCAAGAAGTGATTGTTACCAGACAACCTTCTGTGGAGGCTCTCCCGATGGCTCATTTCTCCGCCCGCCGCG
>JBDKRC010000346.1:0-9297 GCA_039683575.1 Armatimonadia bacterium
AGAGAGGAGGATTGGCCCCGGCCACATCCTATGTCCATGGAAGAAGCTTCCGAACTTCGCAAAGACCCCATCTTGGATCGCTGGGTGATCATCGCCGCATCCCGTGGCAAGCGCCCGACCGATTTTCAGCCCACCCCTGAGCCTGAACAGTCCGCTGGCTGCCCATTCTGCGGCGGCAATGAGGGCAAGACGCCGCCTGAGATCTACGCGGTGCGCGATCCAGGCACCCAGCCCGACACGCCGGGCTGGGAAGTCCGTGTGGTGCAGAACAAGTTCCCCGCGCTGACGATTGAGGCGAGCCTGCGGCGATCCGGCATCGGGTTGCTGGACCGCATGGGCGGTTTTGGCGCGCATGAGGTGATCATCGAGACGCCGACACACGGCCAGGACCTGTCCGAGGCGCCGCTGCAACACATCAACACGGTGCTGTCGGTGTTCCGGGCGCGGCTGGATGACCTGCGGCGGGACGACCGCTTCCGGCACATTGTGATCTTCCGCAACTACAAGTCGGCTGCGGGGGCTTCCCTGTCACACCCCCACACGCAGCTCATTGCGCTGCCGATTGTGCCGCTTTTCGTGAAGGAGAAGCTGGCGGCGGCGAGGACGCACTATAAGCACAAGGAACGCTGCATTTTCTGCGACCTTGTGGAGCAGGAGACGGCGATCCCGGACCGCGTAGTGCTGGAAAATGACCACTTCGTGGTGCTGTCGCCATTCGCGGCGCGGTTCCCGTTTGAGCTGCAGATCTTCCCGCGGCGGCACATGCATGACTACACGATGATGACCGAGGAGGAGCAGTGGGGCTTCGCTGACATCACGAAACAGACGCTGGAGTCCTACCGCCATACGCTGGCTGACCCGGCGTATAACATGATCATGCAGACATCGCCGACGACGGTGGCCCGTCCGGGACACCCGGAGTATTGGGGAACGCTGGCGAGTGACTATCACTGGCATGTGGAGCTGATGCCGCGGCTGACGAAGGTCGCGGGATTCGAGTGGGGCACGGGGTTCTACATCAACCCGGTGTCCCCCGAACAGGCGGCGCATTTCCTGCGCGAGCAGATCGGGCATGAGGAGAAGTTTGCGACGGCGTGAGGTTGCGATGAGGCGAGTGCACGGGCGGGCCGCCCACGCTACTGAGACAGGGAGCGCACGAGCCTGCTACCCCGCGCTATTGGGGTGGCAGTACGACACGGGTAACCGCCTGCGCCGTTGAATGGAAGCACCATAGGAAGCATGTGATGTAGGACACTGATGAGCGACCCCGCGGAGGAAAAACTCACAGACGACCGGTCGCTGGCAGTGGCGCGAGATCAGCGGCGCGAGCTGGCTCAGTTCTTGCTGCGTCATGCAAGCATCATCACGCGCAACTGGGCGGAGCGCGCGCAAGATGGAGTAACGGCACCGCCCCAGGTGGACCTTGGAGAGGGAGAGATCTGGGAGCCGTCGCTGCTGGCGCTGGTGGAGCACCTGGAGGCGGCCGGACCTGATACCGACATGCCGGCACACGTGACATGGCTCGGGCGCTGGCATGAGACGGGGAGCAGCCGGGCGAAGGTACGAGATCATTTCCACGCGTTACGCGATGTGACGACCGAGGCGCTGGCGGGGACGGACCAGATACAGGAGGCGGAGAAAGAGGCGCTGCTGGGGCTGCTGGAGGCCGCGGTACGCAATCTGCGGCTGGAGACGAGCGAGGTCGAGACGCGCCACCTGCTGGCCGAGGCGGTGGACGCGCGGCAGCAGTTCGAGGGCCTGTTCCAGCACGCGGTGGACGCAATCATGATTGCCGACCCGGAAACGGGGCGGCTCCTGGCGACGAACCCGGCGGCGGCGGCGCTGATGGGGATGTCGAAGGAGGAGCTGGAGAGCCACACGCTGGGGGAGCTGCAGCCGGACCTGCTGCGAGTGGCGCGCGAGCAACTTGACGAATCGAACCCATACTTCGGCACCCCGCAACTGCTGCCGATGGCGAACGCGGAGAACCCGCGCCGGGTGGTTGAAGTCAACTCGGCAGCGGCGGAGTACGGCGAGCAGCGGTCTGCCCAGATGTTCATCCGCGACGTGACCGAGCGGGTGAGGTTCCGAGAGGAACTGGAGCGGCGCGCGGATGAACTGCAGGCCAAGCTGTGGGGCCAGCTTCAGGAGACCCAGCACCTGCGGGTGTTCCTTGAGAACATCATCAATGCCTTGCCGGCGCGGCTTCTGGTACTCGATCAGAATCTGACGGTGCTGCATGCCAACAGCGCGTACCTGCGGCAGCGGCGACTGCCGCGCGAGCAGGTGGAGGGGCAGCACATAGCTGAGGTGTTCCCGGCGGCGCTCTTGGAGGAGGCGGGGCTGCGGCAGGCGATGGAGAATACGCTCAAGACGGGGGACCGGGTGCGCTGGGCGGGCTTCCGCCAGGCTACCGAGGAGCACACGGAGCGCATTCTCAACATCGGACTGGACCCGTGCCCCGGCGCGAGCGGCGAGCGGAACCTGCTGGTCACGATTGAGGACGTTACCGAGCGCCATCGCCAGCTGTATGAACGGTCCATCCTGCATCAGATCGTGCAGGCTATGCTGGGGATGCGGGACCTGCCCCGGCTCTTGCACGCGATCTTGACGGGCATCACAGCCGGGGGCGCAGTCGGACTTGGCTTCAACCGCGCGCTTCTGATGCTCGCAGACGATGAGAACGGGGTGCTGAAGGCGGAGATGGCGGTGGGCCCGGAGAGTCCGGCGCAGGCCGGGCAGATCTGGTCGGAGCTTTCGGAGCGTCGGACGCTGGGAGAGTTCCTCAAGGCCTTCGACCGGCTGCCGCCGCCGGAGGAGCAGCCGCTGCAAAAGCTGGTGGAGCAGTTGACGTTCCCGCTTTCGGACACGGCTGTGCTTCCGATGCTGGCAGCGGCTACGCGGGAGACGGTCTACGTCTTTGATGCACCGAATGACCCGCGTGTGCCGGCAGAACTGTACAAGGTGCTCGGGGCCGATGAGTTTGTTGTTGCGCCAATGGTGGTTCAGGACAAGGTCATTGGGGTGGCTGTAGCCGACAACAGCATCAACAAGCAGCGAATCAACCAGACGGACATACAGCTTTTGACGGCACTGGCCAACCATGCCGCTCTGGCCATTGATAGCGCGCGGGTTTACGCCCAGGAGCAGCGGCGGGCGAATGAACTGGACGAGGCGTACCGGAAGCTGGAGTCGGCGACAGAGCGGCTGGTGCGGTCGGAGGCTCTGGCAGCGATCGGTGAGGTAACAGCGATTGTGGCGCATGAAATCCGCAATCCGCTGTCAACCATCGGCGGTTTTGGGAAGATGCTGCTGCGTTCGGCAGGAGATACGGATACTGTCAAACGAAACGCGGGCATCATCGTCGAGGAAGTGGCGAAACTCGAGAACATTCTGGGTGAATTGCTGGACTTTACCAAGCCCGCGCACCCCAATTTTGCGAACTGCTCGTTCTTGGATGTGGTGCGGAGCAGCGTTCTGGCGGCGCAGGCACGGGCCGAGGCACGGCAGGCGGAGGTTACGGTGGATGTGCCGGAGGACTTGCCGCTGGTACCGATGGACTGCGGGCAAATGCAGCAGGTCATCACCAACCTGATTCTGAACGCAGTTGATGCGGTGCAGCCGGGAGGGAAGGTCTCGGTGACGGGACGACAGGAGGACAGACTGGTGAAGCTGTCGGTGTCCGATACCGGTCACGGCATCCCGGAGTCGCATCTGGACCAGGTTTTCGATGCGTTCTTCACTACGAAGAGGACGGGTACGGGACTGGGGCTGGCTCTAGCTAAGAAGGTGGTTGAGGACCATGGAGCAACTCTGAGCGTGGCGAGCCAAGAGGGACTGGGGACGACGTTCGTGATTACTTTCAATCTGGATCAAAATCTGCCGCCGCCAGCAGTCTCCTTGCGACACAGAGAGGCGGATGAGATACGAAAGGGGTCGGAGTAGATGGAGAAGCTCAGGATTTTGGTGATCGAAGACGACGACAATCAGCGGGAGTTGTACAAGCAAGACCTGGTGTGGGTGGGCTATGACGTGATCGCAGTGAGAAGCGGCCAAGAGGGCCTGCAGGCTCTGCGCGAACAGCCCGTCGACGTGGTGCTGCTCGACATCGCCATGCCGGGGATGGATGGGATTGAGACGCTGGGCAAGATTCTGGACTACGACAACCAGATGCCGGTGATTCTCAATACCGCTTACTCCAGCTACAAGGATGACTTCATGACGTGGGCAGCAGAGGCGTATGTGATCAAGTCCCACGACACGACCGAACTGCACAAGGCCATCGCGGCGGTGCTGAAGAAGCGCGGCATCCAGGCTCCACCCGAGCCGGCGGAAGCGAGCGAGTAGCGCGGTGAGGTGCTCTCGGGCTGGTGTTAGGAATGTGACGGTAATGGTGCTGGCCGGCGGTGAAGGACAGCGTCTGCACCCGCTCACGAGCGGCCGGGCCAAGCCGGGGGTGCGGTTTGGCGGCACGTACCGGATGATTGACTTCACCCTCAGCAACTGCATCAACTCGGGCATGCGGCGCATCCATCTGCTCACCCAATATGCCTCCACCTCTCTGTCGCGGCACGTACGGCGGACGTGGGCCTCGCGCCTCAGTGACGACATGGATGAATTCGTGGACTTCGTTCCCCCGCAGCGGCTGTTTGCCGACCGGTGGTATGCAGGGACAGCCGATGCCATCTTTCAGAACCTATTCATCCTCCAGGAGGAGCGGCCGGAGTGCGTGGTGCTGCTCTCTGGGGATCACGCGTACAAGATGGACTATGAGGCCATGTTGGCCTATCACCTGGAGGTCGGCGCGGAGCTGACTATGGCGGCGATCACCGTGCCGCGGGAGAAGGCGACGCAGTTGGGAGTGCTGGAGGCGGATGACAAGGGACGGGTAGTGGGCTTTCTGGAGAAACCCGCCGACCCTCCGGGAATGCCGGGGCGGCCGGAACTGTCCCTGGCGAATATGGGCGTATACATCTGGAGCACGAGCGCGCTGGCTGAGACGGTGTCGACGGACTCGCGGACCAACAGCGCGCATGACTTTGGGCGCGACATCATCCCCAAGATGGTGCAGGACGGGCGCCCAGTGTACATGTATGAGTTCATGCCGGCAGGACGCTCGCCACACAAGTACTGGCGTGACATCGGGACCATCGAGGGGTACTGGCAGGCGCACATGGATCTGGTGGCGCCGGTGCCGGAGCTCGATCTGTACGATGACACATGGCCCACTTACACCTACAAGCCGCCGCTGCCGCCGGCGAAGGTGATCTGCGGGCAGGATTTCCGCCAGGCGCAGGTGCATGATTCGCTGCTCAGCGCCGGCTGCATTGTGTGCGGAGCGGATGTCGAGCGGTCGGTGCTGTCTCCCAGCGTACGAGTTCAGCCGGAAGCGGTGATCAAGGAATGCGTGCTGATGGATGACGTAACCATTGGCGAGGGGGCGTATCTGCAGCGCGTTATCGTCGATGAGGGGGTGGCGATTCCGGCGGGGTACAGTATCGGGGCTAATCCTGAGGAGGACGCCAAGCGGTTCGTCGTGACCGACGGGGGCATCACGATTGTGCCACGGCGGGTGATGTTTGAGTAGCAAGAGGGCAAGAGCGGGCGCGCCACGGTGCGCCAGGAGAACGAGGCGGACGCATTTGTGCGCGCCTGAAAAGAGGTTGGCGATGAAGGTTTTGATGATCTCGGCAGAAGTGGCGCCGTTTGCGAAGGTTGGCGGGCTGGCGGACGTGGCGGGAAGCCTGCCTAAGGCTTTGCGCGCACGAGGCGTGGACATTCGGGTGATCATGCCCAAGTACCGGACCGTCGTGCAGGCGGGATATTCACTGCAGCCGCGGCTGGAGACCGTGTATGTCCCGATGCCGTCATATATGAGCGGCTGCGCACTGTATGAGAGCGTGCTGCCGGACACGGACATCCCGGTTTACTTTGTCGAGCACAACATGTACTTCGACCGCGACTCCGTGTACGGAGGCGGCGGCGGCTTTCCTGACAATTTCGAGCGGCTGGCATTCTTTTGCCGGGCGTCGCTGTCGGCGCTCGACGGGCTGGACTGGCAGCCAGATGTCCTGCATCTGAATGACTGGCACACGACGCTTGCGGCCGCATATAACCGGGCCTGGGACCTGCCCTATGGGACCCTGTTCACCGGGCACAATCTGGGCGAGTACTACCAGGGGACGTTCCCCTGGGACCAGATCGCGAAGGCGGGGCTGGACCTCGGCGACAAGCGGATTGCGCAGTGCGTGCGCAACGGGCAGATCAACCTGGCGCGGGTGGGGTTCACCTTCGCCGACCTGATCAACACGGTGAGCAAGGGGTATGCCAAGGAGATTCAACTGCCGGAATACGGCGGCGGAATAGATGACCTGGCCATCGCCCGCGGGGATGATGTGAAGGGGATCGTCAACGGGATCGACTATGACATCTGGAACCCGCGCGACCCGTCGCTGCCCGCGCCGTTTGGGCCGGATGATCTTGCGGGCAAGGCCAAGTGCAAGGCCATGGCGCAGAAGGAGTTCGGGCTGCCGCAGACCCCGGACGTGCCGCTGATCACGCTGGTGACGCGGCTTGACGCGCAGAAGGGGCTGGACCTGCTCGAGCAGGTGATCGGTGAGCTTGGCGACGTGCAGATTGCGATCCTGGGGACCGGCGATCCGCGGTATGAGGAGTTCTTCAGCAAGATGGCCGCGACACATGACAACGTCGGCGTGAAGCTGATGTTCTCGGGGTCGCTGGCGAAGCTTCTGTACGCAGGCGGAGACATGTTCCTGATGCCGTCTCGGTATGAGCCGTGCGGGCTCGGGCAGATGATCGCGCTGGCGTATGGCAACCTTCCGGTGGTGCGGGCGACCGGCGGGCTGGGGGACACGATCAAGGAGAAGGGTAAGTCCGCCAACGGGTTCCGCTTCAACGCCTACGATGCGCAGGAGATGCTGGAGGCGATCCGGCGGGCGGTCGCTGCCTACCACGACAAGAAGCTCTGGAGCGAACTCATGCAGAATGCGTTCGCGTCGGACTTCTCGTGGGACGCGTCGGCCAAGCAGTACATCACGCTTTACAAGCAGGCGGCGTCGAGGGTCTGCCGGTAGGACCCTCACCCTTGGCCCCTCTCCCAGCGGGAGAGGGGGATAGAGAAAAGGCAAGAGCCGTCTCCCTTCGAGGGAGGCGGCTTTTTCGTTGGGAAAGCGGATGGCAGAGAAATCGCGCTCAGGGGAGCGCTCCTACCATATGACAGGGGGAAGGTATGTGCGGAGGGGACGCGGAATTCGCCGGGCGAGGTGGTTTCTATGCGAGTTCTGATCATAGGCGGAACCAGATTTGTCGGGCGGTCGCTGGCGCAGATGCTGCTGGCGCGGGGAGATCAAGTAACGGTTGCTAACCGCGGCCGGACGCCGGATGACCTTCCGGAGAGCGTCGAGCGGCTGCGAGTTGACCTGGGCAATACAGGGGAGCTTGGGCAGGCAGTTGCCGGGCGGACGTTTGACGCCGCGGTGGATATGATTGCCTATGGCAAGGAGCGGGTGCGGGAGTCACTGCTGCCGCTGCGCGACAAGGTCGGGCAGTACCTGCAGTGTGGCTCGACCGGCGTCTATGCGCCGCTTAAGTACGCGCCGGCGGATGAGGACCATCCGACAGACCCACCGGCCAATCTGGGCGGCTTCAACAAGAAGATTGAGGCTGACCGGGAGGCGGCGCAGCTTTGCGAGGAGGTGGGGCTGCCACTGACTATCGTGCGGCCCACCAACATCACCGGCGAAGGCGACGTTCCCATCGACATCTGGGGAGCGCGCAACCCCAAGTTCTTCCAGCGGATATTGGACGGCAAGGTCGTGTCCATCCCGAATGACGGGCAGGCTTTGCTGCAGCCGGTGCACAAGGATGATGTGGCGCAGGGGCTGTTCAAGGGAATGGACAACCCGTGCGGGACGCGCATCTACAACTGCAGCAGCGACTGTGCAGTGACCCTGGACTACTATGTAGAGGCGTTGGGGGCGATTCTGGGGCGGACGCCGGTGGTAGAGCATGTACCGATGGAGGAGCTGCTGCGGCGGGACGCGGGGAAGGTGAATGAAGCCGGCATCCGGTTCCTGTGCCTGCACATGTGCTTCAGGCTGGACAAGGCACGGGCGGAAATCGGGTACGAGCCGAAGTGGACCGCAGAAGAAGCGACGGAGCAGGCGATTGAGTGGATGTTTGCCAAGCAGTTGATCTCCAAGTAACCGCGACTGACAAGTGAGGGTTTCACATGATTGGCTGTAACACAATTGACCCGCTGCTACAGGTGAGAGCCGGCGAGGACTATACCATGGTCATTACTCGCCGGGCCCTGGAGAACACGAAGGCTCAGGGCTTCGACGCGGTTGAGTACTCGCACGCGCTACACTGGAATGAGGAAGAGATCGCGCAGGTGCGCGATATGACCGAGGAGATCGGTCTGGTGCCGTGGTCGCTTCATGCGTGGGTGGGGGGCGATGTGATGACAGCGGAGGGGGCGTCAGGAACGCAGCAGAGCCTGCGGCACGCGGGGAAGGTGGCCCTCGGGCTGGGAGTGGGGAGAGTCGTGCACCATACGGATGGATCTGCCCTGAGCGGGGACGGCCGCGAGCGGCTCAAGCGCGAGGCTGAGGTGATCAGGGCGGCGTGGCAGCCGGGCTTCCGCTATGCGCTCGAGAACATGTCTACGCTGGCGCACATGGAGTATGTGGTGGCGCTGGTGGAGGAACTGGGTCCGGAGATCGCGGGGATATGCATAGATAGCGGGCATGCCAATCTGGGAGACCTGGGAGCGCCGCGGGCACTGCGAATGGCAGGGGAGCGGCTGATCACGACGCATCTGCACGATAACCACGGCACGCGCGATGAGCATCTGCCACCGGGAGATGCGGATATCGCGTGGGAGGCGGTGGCGGAGGCGATCAAGGAGATCAACTATCAGGGCTGTCTGATGCTGGAGTTGACGGACCAACCATCCGAAGAACGGCGCGCGGCGGGAGTGGTGGGTGAGATAGCACGAGGGGCGGGCAAGGCGCAGTGGCTGGCGGAGCGTGCCTTCTGAGGACCTAGGACTTAGCGAGAAAAAGGCCGCCACTTTCGTGGCGGCCTTTTCATTTCTGAGGATAGTATTCGAGACTAGTAGATGTTGAAGAGAAGGAACTGAGCGTCGCCGGTGCGGCGGCTGCCCCTGCGGTCGGGCTACGCCCTCCCTCCGGGCCAGCCGCGCCCGAGGCGAAGGTGGCCCCCCAGCCAAGGGTGCACAAGCCGACAGGCCACCAACCCGCCTCCGACCACCCC
>JBDKRC010000347.1:0-56969 GCA_039683575.1 Armatimonadia bacterium
GCAGGGGCGAGCAGCGGCCGGCGCTCATGTGGTAGGAGATCCAGAAGGGCTCGTTCTTGGCGGCGAACATCTCGCGCAGGCGGCGGTAGGTCTCGAGACGGGCGCGCAGGGGGTAGGTGACGCGGCGCTTGCCGTCGGGACCGTCGTAGCCGCAGCCGTGGGCGGCGTTGGAGCAGCCGTAGGGCCACATGTCATCCAGGTAGATGCCGTTGGTCCCGTATTTGTCGGCGAGGTGCTTGATGTACCAGACAAACCAATCGCCAAACTGGCCCTGGTGGCAGCAGGCGATGGTGCAGACGGGGCCGTAAGAGGCGCCGCGGGCACCGGGGAGAGTGCGCATTTGCTGGTGCAGCAAGTAGTCGCCATGCCACTCCGGGAAGAAGGTGGTGTCCGTGTAGGGCGTGGCCAGAAGGCCGTAGCTCTTGGCGCGCGAGACCATCTCCCTGAACTCTTCCGGGTCCTTGGGCAGCGTGGCGGTGAAGTACTCGTGGTAGGCGTACAGGTACGCAATCTTGCCGTTGGGGCGCTTGCCCTCAACGTCCGGGCGGGGGTACGGGTTCTTGCGCAGGCCCAGGAAGTACTGGCTGATCTCGACCGAGGGTACCCACTGGTACGAGCGCCAGTCGGGCTGCAACGGGCGCACCGGAGTGGCTTGCAGGCCGAATTCGAGCTTGAACTGCTGCTCGATGCGGCGGGGATGGCGGATGACGTTCATGCACAGGACGGTCTCTTTGCCCCGGCGCTCGATGGTGAGGGCCTCTTGGCCATCAATGTCCCAGTTCCGGTCGCTTTCAGCATACCAGCCGAGGCCGAGGTCTTCGGTGCCGAGCCAGAGGGAGGGCATGAACTCGCGCTTGAAGACTATGCCATCGCCAGCCGGGAGGCGGTCGTAGCCGAAGCGCTTGGCGTCTATGCGGCCCATGGCGTTGAAGGCGTAGTACTTGGCTACCTCGGGGGAGAGGGGGATTTCGAGGGTCAGCTTCTGGACTTCGAGCGGGCGCAGGGGCTTCATGGTGAGGCTGGTCCAGACGGTGCCATCGTACCGGATGGTGAGGTCACTCGTGCGCTCGAAGGAGCCGACGCGAACCTTCCCGCGAAGATGGGCGGTCGTGGGGGAGGAGTCGAGGACTTCGAGAGCGGCAGGGCCAGCGGCGGCAGCGTAGTCGCCCTCGGTGCGGACGGCGACGGGGCTGGAGAGGAGGTTCTGGCCGCGGGATGTGACCTGACTGAGAAGCCCAGAGCGGTCGAAAGCGTATTGGCGGCCCCAGCATTCCACGAGGTTGCCCTTGACCGCGAGAGGGGTGAAGGGGGGCAGGACTGGGTCCTGGCGGGCGATCTGGTGGGCGGTTTCGAAGGTGTCGTCGGTCTCCTTGGAGACGCGGAGGGTCTCGGTGGCCTGTATGGCGCCGTTGCGGAGGAGGTTGACGCGGGCCTGGTAGACTGCCTGAGGGAGGGGCGTGAGGTCGAGCATCAGGGTGTTGCAGCCGGGCGTGAGCTTGAGGGTTTGCTCGGCGACTGGCTTGTCGTCCTTGAGGAGAACGAGCTGGGCGGCATCGACAGGATCGCCGAGGGCGTCGGGGTAGACGCGGGCTAGGACCTTCTGGCCGAGGACGGCGTGGGTGAGCATGACGCCGGGAACGTCCGGACTATCCGAAGCGGGCAGGTGGGCCGGGGCACTGGGAACGACACCTGCGAGAGAGGCGATCTCCTCGGCGGAGAGCATTCGGTTGAAGATCATGGCCTCGTCGATGACGGTGCGGTCACCGTTGCTCTGCCAGGCGCCGCCGAAGCGGAACTGAGGCTTCATGGGCTTGTCGGTGAGGCTGACGCCGGCGGATGAGGCGGCTTCCTGTCCATCTATGTACAGCTTCATGGCTTCGAACTTGGTCCAAGCTATAGCGAGGTGGTGCCACTGACCGGGGCGCCAGTCGGTGATGGGCTTGTAGGCCACCATCTTGGCGCGGGCGCCCTCCTCGGGGTCGACGTAGAACGCGAGACCCCAGGAACCGCTATACTTGTAAAGGAGGTAGTAGCCGCTCTCGCCGAGGGGCAACTGGAAGAAGAGGTGGTTGAGCTTGTCGTCGCCCTGCCAGTTCTGGGGCATGGCCCAGAGCGAGACGGTGCCTCGCTCGAGGCTGATGTTCCCGTCAGTGGGGTAGGTTACGGCGGCAGCACCGTTGAGGTCGCCCACGAGCAGGCCGCGGCCGACCTTGCCGGGCGCAAACTCAGGCTTGCCCTCGGGCGTGGCGGTAGTCCCTCCCGCGGCTTGAGTGGCTGTCAGGGTGTCCTCAAAGGCGGCGTAGAAGATGCGGCCAGGTGGCACGGTCTGCGCGAGGCATGCTGTCTGGATCGCCGCCAGGAGGGCGAGGAGGGGAAAGGCTCTGGGCATGCATGTACTCCCGGGAGGTGGTGAGGTAGTCAACTTCGCCGTGGGGGCGGGAGTTCCCTTGTTGCGACGCGATGGAGAAGATTGGGCAGGCATCGCCCCTCATACGACGGAAGGTTAGCCAGCGCGGGGCACGTTCCGCCGTATCTCGTTAAGTCTGCGTGAGTCGAGGCGGAACGGCCAGACGACTTCAGTGCCGTCCGGCATGGTCAGAGGGTACCCCTCGAGGGTAGAGTCGAGGCGGGAAGCACAGTCGTATTCGCTATATCTGAGACACTCATCTCGCTCAGTATGCCGCTGGGCATGAGCCATCAGTTCGTCGATCTCCAAGCCCTTGCCGCATAGTGCGCATTCGAACCTCATCAGATTGCCGACGGTCTGTAAGTCGAATCTGGACATGTGCCCTCACCGCCACCGCCAGAGACTGACTGCCATGCTCGTTTGCTACTGTAACTTGACCGAGAGTATAGAACAATCAGGATGGGGCTGATTTCAACCTTCGTTTTGGCCTAGGTCACCACGCTCTGAAACGCACGCTGATCGTCGCTGACGCTGAAGGATGAAGCGGGAGGGCGGGCATCGCAGGAGGTGTTCTGCCTCGGGTACGGAAACTACGCGTGGTTACCGTTGACCCTGTACATTCCTCAGCACGGGGGCTGCCATGCGCACCTTACTTCTCCTCGCGGGTTTGGTCATCGCCATGAACACCTATGCAGCAGACACCGGCTACCACGGCCTCGTATGCCGGGGCGTCGAAGAATCTGGGCGGCTGGTGATTGGCCAGCCGGGCTTCGGGCCGCATCTGATCAGTATCTTTGTGACGGGGCCCAACCCTCTGTCGGCGACTCAGACGCTCAATGAGCATGTAGCCTGGGTGAACGACCCGCTACACTCATATGTGCCTGATGGGACTGGCGGCATGGTCATCTGGGCCCATCCAAGCGTACCGGCGGCGGACCTGCTCGGGGTGCCGGGTATCACTGGTTTCGAGCTCAACTATGCCGGGTCCGGCACGGACTACGATAAGCTGGCCGATGAGATCTGGCGCGGGTGCGTGGCAGCCAAGCGACCGTTTTTGTGGGGCTATGCGGCGGATGACACACATGGCGGGGGTAAGGTCAGCCTGTCATGGTTCATGGCCTCGCTGGCCTCGCGCGACGAGCGGGCGCTGAAGGCGGCGATGCGGTCTGGGGCGCTTTACGTGAGTTGCGGGCCAGTCATCGACAAGATATCGTCAAAAGGCAGCACAATCACGCTGGAGCTGGGGCAGGAAGCGGAGGTAGCGTGGTTGCGGGCAGGGCAGTACCTGGGGCAGAAGACCCCGGGCGAGTTCTCTGTGACGACTGAGCCGGGAGAGAACAAGTGCGTCCAACTTGACCAGAAGGTGCGGACCTCGACGATTGATCTCAGCAAGCTCGGGGTGCCAGTGGGGGAACTGCAGTTCGTGCGGGCGATTGTGCGCACGGAACCCGACAAAGTCGCGCAGACCGAGCCGTTCCGGGTGCTCCCGACGGGTGAGATAGTCAACCCATATCCGGCGCAGGGAACCTGGATCAAGGGACAGACGCACAACCATTCAGACACGCCACCGTGGTCGAACACGGGACTGGCGCGGTTCCGGCTTGGCTACCAGGGGCTGGGGCTCGATGCGGCTTTCAGCACCGACTACAGCTACTGGGAGTCGCCGTACCAGTGGTGGCCTGAGGACGGGACGCCACAGGTCCTGACCGTGCGGCCGGATCGGCTGAAGGCTGGAAGCGGCGGGACGATCACGATTGAGGGGATCAACTTCGGGACGAAGCCTGTGGTGCGGCTGGGCGGGCGTGAAGTCAGGGCGACCGAGGCGACGGCAGAGCGGGTGCAGGTTACGGTGCCGGGGGATCTGGCGGCGGGGCAGTATGATGTGGTGGTGGACAACGAGAAGTATCGCGGCACACTGGCACTGGGGTTCACGGTGCAGCAGGAGGCGAAGGGGCAGTGGGAGAGCTATACGCCCGCGGAGGGACTGGCATACAACCGCGCGCTGTGCGTGGCCTGTCCGCCGGGGCGGGTGTGGGTCGGGACGATGTCGGGGTTGTCGCGGCTGGAAAACGGGAAGTGGGAGAATCTGACCCAGCAGAGCGGCGCGCACTCGATGTATGCCATGGTCGCGGCGCCTGATGGCGGCCTGTGGGTGGCTACGGACCGCGGGCTATCGCAATGTGATGCCGCAGGGAAGTGGACGGCGCATGTGGTTGGCAACCTCGAGAACATAGACAAGAACCGCTCCACGGAGCGCTGGGGGAAGATGACTTTCGCTCCGGATGGCAGCCTCTGGGTGATCAACCGCTGGAGCGCCGGGCTGGGCGTCTACAAGGACGGCAAGTGGGCGCGGCTGACCAAGGCGGACGGCCTGCCGGCCAATGCCTTCGTAAGCGTGGCGTCAACACCGGGCGGGATGTGGATCGGTGGGGACTACGGGCTGTTCAAGCAGGCCGGGGAAAAGTGGGAGAAGGCTGCGCTGCCTGCCGAGGCGGCTGACACTCCGTATGTCACGGCCATGGCGGCACAGCAGGATGGTTTGGTGTGGGTGGGGCTGACGGGCAAGCCGGATCAGGTCGCAGTGGCGCGCTTTGCGGACGGCAAGTGTGAGATCATCAAGCCCTCGGAAGCAGGGCTGCTGCCGGGGCGGGTGCGTGATGTGCTGGTCAGCCGCGATGGTAGCGTGTGGTTTGCGAGCGACATCGGCGTCTCGCGCCGCGATGCGCAGGGCAAGTGGAGCAGGTTGACGACGGTGAATAGCGGCCTGCTGGCCAATACGGTGCTGGGTATGGCGGAAGATGAGACGGGCGCGATCTGGTTTGCGACTTCAGAGGGCGCGAGCAGGTTGCTGTCGGCGAAATAGCATTTGAGGGAGAGGCCTCGATGGAGTACAAGGTCGAGATTTGCACGATGCAGCCGGAGCAGATTCCGTTCGGCATGACCTTGAAGGAAGCTGCCGGGTGGAACCAGTTGCCTCTGGATTGGGAGCGGTTCCAGGAGTTCGAGCCGAACGGGTGCTTCGTCGCGAGGTGCGATGGGGAACTCGCCGGCACCGCGACCAGCATCGCCTATGAGAAGCTGTTTGGGTGGGTGGGAATGGTGCTCGTGCATGAGGATATGCGGCGGCGGGGACTGGGGAGGGCGCTGCTCATGGCAGGGATCGAGTACCTGGAAGAGCAGGGCGTGGCTGCAGTGAAGCTTGACGCGACGCCGATGGGCAAGCAGCTCTATGACACGATTGGGTTCGTGGATGAGTACCTGGTTGAGCGCTGGCAGGGGCGGGGTGGGGGAGAGGCGCCGGAGGGGCTGCGGGAGTTGACGCTTGAGGACCTGCCGCAGATGGCGGCGTTCGACCGGCCCATCTTCGGCGCGGACCGCAGCCGGGTGCTGCGGCGGGCGCTGGTGGAGCCGACGATGCTTGTGGCGGGGAGCTTTGCGGATAGCGGCGAGTTGGAGGGGTACGTGGCCCTGCGGCCGGGGGCGAAGGCGATGTACCTGGGGCCCTGGATCGCGCACCAGCCCGAGACGGCGCAGCGGCTGTGGGATTGGGCGCTCGCAGTCGCGGGAGACGCGCCGCTGTTCGTGGACATCATGGGGCCCAACCCGAACGTGAGCGCGATTGTGCAGGCGTCGGAGTTTGAGAAACAGCGGCATCTGATCCGCATGTACCGCGGCGAGAACGTGTCGCCGGGGCAGCCAGAGCTTCAGTACGGGATCTTTGGGCCAGAGATTGGGTAAGCAAAACGGCCCGGCGAGGTTACCGGGCCGTTCATACGCAAGTGGGACGGGCGCTACGGTGTCAGGAGCGAAGGCGTGCCATAGATGCTCGTCGAAGACAACCACTTGGCATGGCCATCGGCGAAGGTGCAGTTCTCGCCACCGTTGTGCCGCGAGTAGCTGTCATTCATGAATTGCTGCGAAGTGTGGCCCGGGGCGGGATACATGATTTCATCATTGCTGTTGGCCCACGCGATCCGGCCGACACTGCTGGCGTCGAACTGATGGGAGCAGTCGGCGATGGCGATGGTCTCGGAAGCTTTGGTGAGTTGGGCCAGTGACTTGCCACCGAGTTGGCCGTTCCAGCCGTAGTGCGGGCGCACGGGGAAGGTCCATTGGTTGTAATTGAGGGTCAGGGTTCCCCCGCGACCGCCGCCGGTGGGGCAGATGTAGAGTTGGTAATTCTTGACGTAGGGGTAGACGCATGAAGCCCAGAAAGGCCCAGGGGGACTGTACTGGGAGTCTGCGTACACGCTGGTGAAGAAGCGCTCGTCGTAGTCCTGGACATAGGCCATGAGAGCAGTGGCGAACTGGCGGCAGTTGCTCAGGCAGCTTGCCTGCCGTGCCTTTTCTCGGGCCTTGGCGAAGACAGGGAACAGGATCGCGGCCAGGATGGCGATGATTGCGATAACGACCAGCAACTCGATTAGCGTGAAACCCTTTCTCATTGTGAACTCCTCGACCTGAATGATTTGTCTCGTGGTCTACCAGAATATTGGCCCCCTGAGCATTTCGACCCCTGGTGCGTGATTCCTCCTATGATAATACAGAACGCTGAGACATCACATGAAGTCCACCTCGGCGATTGCCGTGACATGACTGCCGTCGGCGATGAGACAGTTGATCTCATCGTCACCTCCCCGCCGTACTGGTGCATCAAAGACTATGGTCACCCCGGGCAGATTGGCCTGGAGCAGAGCTATGAGGATTACCTGGCGGCGCTGGAGCAGGTGATGGGGGAGTGCTTGCGGGTGCTGCGGCCGGGATGCCGGTTTGGGCTGAATATAGGGGACCAGTACCTGCGCGCCAGCGAGCACGGGCGCTATCGCATCCAGCCGATTCCCGCGGACCTGACGCTCACCGGGCGGCGGCTGGGCTTCGACTTCATGGGCAACATCATCTGGCGCAAAATCTCCACGACCAACACCACAGGCGGCGGGGCGATGATGGGCTCGATGTACTACCCCAAGGACGGCCACGTGACCTATGAGCACGAGTATATCCTGCTATTTCGCAAGCAGGGCAACTGGCGCAAACCGTCGGTGGAGGCGCGGGAGAAGAGCAAACTGACGAAAGAAGAGCGGTCGCGGTGGTTCCGGGGAGTGTGGGATGACGTCGCGCCGGACCGGCAGAAGGGGCATGTGGCGATGTTCCCGGTGGAACTGCCACGGCGGTTGATCCGGATGTACAGTTTCTGGGGCGAGACGGTGCTGGACCCGTTCATGGGCAGCGGCACGACAGCACTGGCCGCGGCGCTGGAAGGGCGCAACTCGGTCGGGTATGAGCTGAACGAGGAGTTCCTGCCGCTAATCGAGCGGAAGGTGCGGCAGGGGACGGAGACACAGCAACCGCGCCTCATGGGCACCGACGAGTGAACCTGCGGACTCGCCTGCGATGATTGCGCCTTCTGCAGGGCACTCGACCGGCTCCTCGCCGAAGTTCGCCACCAGCACGTACTCCGCTCCGTCTGCTCCCGGCACCTGCACCGCGCGCAGAAGACTCTGGCCGTCATGCAGTGTACTGGCGGTAGCTGCGACCTGCTCCGTCTCCGCTGCCTCTGTCCCCGATAGCACCACATGCCCAGCGTCCAGTAGCACCGCCCCGGGCGGCACGTCCCATAGGCCGACCTGGCAGGGGCTGCAGACCTCGTCGTAGTACAGGCTGTCTTCGTAGCCAGAGGCGCGGCGCTTGCCGGCTTGGCAGACGGAGATGGTGTCCCCACCGTACACGCTAATCACGCCGACGGTCTCCTCGATGTTGACGTACCGTGACGCCAGCGCAGTCACGCCCTGCGCCTTCCCCTCCAGCTTCGCATGCCCGCTTTCGCTGTAGTAGTTGCGCTTGAAGCCGTTGAACAGGTCGTTGGGGACGTTGAGCTTCAGGCCCTTGACCTCCGTGAGGTACGTGCGGATGCCCACGGTGGCGTATTCGAGCACGATCATCGTGCGGTCATCCGGCAGCGCGGCCACGGCCAGTTGATGGGGCGCGCGCTCCGGGCTCGTCCAGCCCTCCCCGAAGTAGGCCTTGGTGCTGTCGGCCATCTCGCCGATGGTTACAAAGCCCCCGTCGAAGCTCCACTGCTTGTGCCACTGGACCTTCCGCATCCCCTGCTCGCCCGCGATACGCACCCGCCCGCCCATGCTCTCGCACCACTCGGCGAACTGCCCGGACTGTGGTGGGAGGCAGAGGCCCTGCGGCGCCTCACGGGCGCGCCACGACCACGAGGCCACCCGGCGCGGCGAACGATGGAAGACCGCCCCGTGTTCGGGCTCTTCCCATTGTGCGGGTTCGAGTTCGGCTACGGGGACGGCAGCGGGTGTCTTCGTCGCCCAGTATGCGCACATGGACAGGACTACTGCCTTGTCGCTTTCCAGGCGCGTGTAGTAGTAGGGATTTGCGTTCCGGATGGTCTCGAGGCGCTGGGACAGGAAGCTGCCGTCGGCGTTGAAGTCGCGCTCCTGGCGGATGAGGTCGAGACAGCCGGCGGCCAGTTGCCCGGCGCGCTCATCGCCCCAGTACTCGTGGCAGAAGCACAGGGTGGGGAGGAGGTAGTCCTGGCAGTAGCAGTACCGCTGGCGGCTGTCGCCACCGATGCGAAGCAGGCGGCCATCTTCGAAGATGAACTGGCGGACAAGCTGCCACAGGTCCTGCGCGTGGTGGTACAGAGTCTCCGGCGGCGTCAGGCCCTGCAGCGTCAGCCCGTAGTGTAGCATGGCGATATTGCTCAGGCAGATGACCATGTAGCCGACGTTGAGGTAGCCGTGGTGGTCGAGAGCGTAGTGGGGGAAGAAGTTGGGGCCGATGTGGCGGTCGCGCACCGGCTTGCCGCCCAGCAGCGTGTCGTCGTCGGCGTCGGCCGGGATCGAGATGCCGTTGACGAAGAGGATGTGGGCCTGCTCGGTCCAGTCGGAGGCGTGGGGATGGTCAGGGTAGTTCAGAGCCGCACGGCAGCAGATCGCGCCGTTCCAGAGGTTGGACTCGGGCTTGTTGCCTCCCTGCTCAGCCCACAGCGTGCCCTGCACAGGCAGTTCGAGCAGGGCATCGGCTTCCGAGCACAGCAGCCGCCGCACGGCTTCGCGGTCCTCGTCGGTCAGGTGCTTGTCCAGAGCCTGGACGCCGTGCATCATGCGCTCGATGCCGAGACCGGAGATCCAGGTATGGCCCCATTGGGTGCCGTCGCTGCAATGGTGGTCGCCGCTGACGTGGCTGGCCAGCGAGTAACGCAGCGCGCGCAGGGCACGGTCGAGGAGGCGCTCGCGCGGAGCACCTACGGCCCTCTCGTTGAGATCGGGGGCGGTGGCCAACACTGCCAGTGCGCCGAGATACTTCTGGTTGGTCTGCACGCCCCAGCTATTGTAGCCAGTGCCGAAGCAGCCAAGGTCGGGGCGGGCGGGGTCATCCCACCAGTACTTTTCGGCGACTGACGGCCAGGGCTGCAGAAGGCTCAGGGCTTTGGCACGGAGTGTTTTGTTGTTCATGGTGTCTGTGGGCAGCCTAACTTTCTTAGGTTGAGCAGCCATTTCGCGATGTCGCTCAGGCCGTGAAGGGAGTGCGAGGGGATCGGGCAGGTTCCGGTCTGCTGGAGTTGCTTGCTGTCAATGTTTGTCCAGGCTTTAAGCGAATAGCTTAACAACCATCTACTGAAGGTGAGGATATTTGCGGTACTGCTGTGTCCGATCTGGTCGCCGAGGATGCTATAGTCGAAGTGTCGTCCGTCGATACGGTAGTACTGCTGCCCGCCGTCGCTGACGAGGTCGAGGAGCTGTCGTAGCTGCGAACTCTTGGTCGTGGTAGTGCGGCCCTGCATGGCGCCCGAGACTGCCATCGCTGCGCCAACCGCCCCCCCAACTCCGCCCATGGCGCTGATTGGTGTGATGCGCCTGGTCAACAGACTGTCCGTGCTGCGGGTAGTCTGCTCCTCGAACGTCACCTGCCCGAGCGCCAACACGGCGAGTTCGTCCCAGGCGAGCTGTACCCAGTCTTCACCCGTCCCGCGGACTGACAGGCCGCTGCGAGTCAGCCGCACCGCGTGAACCGGATAGGGACGGGGGAGCATCATGAGGTCGGCGGCAGGCACTACAACGCACTCCTCGCCCAGGCTCCGCAGTTCACCGGCGAGGGCTTCGGCGAGCTTGGGGTCGATGTTGTCGACCAGGATGCCGGATTCCTGTTGGCAGAGCTTGGTGGCTTCCGACTTGATGAGCTTGAGCTGGTTGACGAACACGCGGGTGAAGACTTCCAGGTCCAGGCGACCGGACTTGAGGCGCAGGATTGTGGCGCCGGTGCGCGGCAGTTCCCGCGGGTCCTCGAAGACTTCCTTGTCGGGAAGCTGCAACTCATCGTCCATGGGCTAATCCCTCCAGTCAGCCGGTGGAACGCTGTGATATTCACGGCAGAATTGCACCAGATTCTCGACTGTCTCCTCGAACATGAGCTTCCCGGCCTCGGCGCTCGCGCAGGTTGGATCACCGTAGATGCCGGTCTCGCTGCGTTGTATCCCCCAGGTACTCCAGAAGGCGGCTTTGCTTCCGGCGAAGCCGTCGCCGGGGAAGTTGTCAGAGCGGTAGCGGAACATGTCGCGGTTGTGGGCCAAGGCCATGTCTACGTCCGCGCCAAAGTGCAGCATGAGCGAGGTCTCGAACTCACAGCCGTGGATACACCCGCCGGGCTCGGATTTGCGGTACTTGCGCACCGCCGGCGCGGCCATCTTTGCCACCTCGATGCACGCCAGGTACACGCCGGTCTCATCGGCGATCTCCCGCGCGACCATCTCCAGCAGCGCCGGGTGGTGGCCGTGGCCGTTCACCGTTGCGATCTTCGTGACGCCCATCTCGACGAGGCTGAGCACGATGTCATGGATCATGTCGGCAAAGACGCGCGTGCGCAGGCGGATGGTGCCGGCCCACCTGGTCAACTCTTTGCCGGAATAGCCCGCCCACACCGTCGGCATGAGCAGGCAGGGGAGATCCTCCAGACGTTCGGCGGCAGCCTGCGTGACCTGCTCGGCAATCATGGCGTCGGCGTTCACAGGCAGATGGGGACCGTGCTCCTCAAGCTGCCCGATGGGCAGCAGGGCGAGCGGGTGGCGAGCGATGAGGTCGTCGATCTGGGGGCTGGTGAGGTTGGCGAAAGCTGGCATGTCAGGTTCCTTCCGTCAGACGCGAAGGGCCCGCAGGCCCAGTATCCGGCACACGTCCTCCAACTGCTGGCTCACGTCGCCATAGCACAGTGCAAAGTGCTGTGAGGGGATGATCTCCATGAGCCTGGCGGGGCTGCCGTCCATCTCGATCTGCAGCGCCGGGAACTTCCCCTGGCGAAGGTCGGTGTCCACGCCGGAGCCGGTTCCGTAGACCAGGTAGTAGTCACCGCGACCCTCGGCCAGACGGGCGAAGGTCACCGGGCCGCGCTTGAGCGTGAACGAGCAGATTAGCCCGTCGAAGCCGGGGTAGTCGAACTCGCACACGCGCCGGGTGTCGCCCTCGTGGGCCAGGCCGAAGGGCGCAAAGCCGCAGGCCGACAGCAGCAGGCGGTTGTCCTGAAGGTCGAGAATATCCCCATAGGTGACCGTCTGGGCCGTCAGGTAGTGCAGCAGCGCCTGCGTAACCGTGACCATCATGTCGCCCTCGCAACTGGCGACCACGCCCTCGTCCGCCAGGAGCGCCATCGGCAGGCAGGCCGTCATGCCGTACTCCTGCGAGAGTTCGTATTGGCACTTCACGTTCAGCGCCTGCAGGTGGTGTTTGGCAACGAGGCTCTTGAGCGCTGCCGCGAGGCCACAGGCCTTACGCAGCCGCTCCGGCGTCGCTTGCACCTCCGCCTGCCCCCCCACTCGCTCTGCGAGGGCCTGCACCTCGGCTTCGTCGGCGCGTTCGGCTTCGCGCACGAGGGTGTAGGTATCCAGGTGCACCACTTCAGGTCCGATCTGCTTGCGGAGCAGGACGTGGTCGAAGGTGCCGGGGTAGATGGACATGGCGGAATAGCCGACGAGGCCCGCGCGCAGGCGCTTGAGGCGCGCAGTGGCATGGGCGGCGTGGGCGAAGGAGGCGAGTTCGTCGACTGTGGCGGGGTCATCGGGCAGGCCCACGACGGTCTTGAAGCGGTAGTCCATGCGCTCCAGCGGGGCCTTGAGGGAGCACACGGCCACAAAGGACCCGGTGGACTCGCGCTTGCCCTCCCAGTCGAACATCTGCAGCCCCCAAAGCGCGAGCGGCAGGTGTTCGACCTCGCGAATCGCCGCCAGCGCCGTCGCCCCCTCGAGCCAGGTGCCGGGCAGCACTATGATGCCTTCGGGGTCGTGCTTGAGGAGTTCCTTGGCCGCTTCGGCAGCGGCTGGCGCGTCCGTGGCGGGTTCAGTGGGGATGACTTCGATGTCACGCTCGCTCAATGCCGCCGCGCAAAGGCGAGCGAAGTGCTGCCCGAGATCGTTGGGGTAGTCGGGGTGGCCGAGCAGTAACAGACCAAGGCGAGCCGCCATGGGCAACCATCCTGAGGAACAGTTGGGTCCGTAGAAAGTCAAAAGAGGTATTCGACGACGCGCAGGCGGAACCTTCGCCCACGGAGACCAAGATGCGACGGCCACTACTAGTCATGCTCTTGCTCGCGCTGCCGGCCCTGGCCATGGCCCAGGGCAGTATGCGGCTGGTGAGGCTCAACTTCGCGGACGCGACCCAGATCGCTGCCTATTTCGGCGGCGGGGCGGCGGGCGGCTATTCGCCCGCGGTGGCCGAGGCTTTTGCGCGTGATACCATCGTCATGGGATTGCGGCGGCTGCCGGCGGCGGCGGGGCAGTGGCAGTCGAACGCCTACGCGCGCAGCTATCCCGGCGGCACCGGAGCCATTGCGCCCCCGGCCGGCCTCAGCCAGCCGCCAGTAGCCATTCCTGCGCAAAATGCCCTGATGCTGCGTGGCACGCCTGACGCCATGGACCGCATGGAAGAGATCATCGCCATGCTGGACAAGCCCGCGAAGATGGTCAACATCGAACTGGCGATGCTCGATGCGCCCGAGGAGCGCGTGGAGCAGTGGGGGCTGGACTTCCGCGCCTTCAACGGCAGCGCGGAGGTCGGGAGCGTCGGGAATGCTCCGGCGGCGGGCGCGATGCTGCGCTGGGGGATAGGCAACGTGGATCTGCTTTTCGGTATGGATGACCGCCGGACGCGGGGACGTGAAGAGACGGCGGCGAATGTAACCACCTTCAACAACGCCCCCGCGACCGTGAGTTTCGGCGAGACGCTGCCGTTCTTTGTGTCGCACGTCACCTACGATGTATGGGGCAACCGGCACGTTGACGTCGAGCCATACTCGATCTTCACCGGTGTTGAGCTATACGTACTCCCACGCATCAACAGCGATGACAGCGTCACCATGCGACTCGTGCCGACGATAGTGGAGGCTGCAGGCGCGGTGACTGCCCCGGACGGCTCCAGCATCCCCATCACCAGGAACGTGATGACCGACACGCAGGTGCGGGTTCGCAACGGCGAGGCCTTCGTGATCGGCGGGATGCGGCGCATGACCGACAGTCAGACCGAGCGCTTCCGAACCGCGCTGGGCGAGACGAAGATCACCCGCTCCTCAAATCCAGTGCTCGTGGTCACCCCGAACGTCATTCAGCAGTGACCTCAGCCCCTGAGCCCCTCGGCTTCATTGAGATTACGGTCGAGCATGAAAGACCGATTTGGTGTATAATCGTGACCTGTTGTTCGGTAAGCTGCCCTTTGCCGCTTCCGGAGTTGCTGAATGAATCGCCGATTGGTCGTGGTCGCAGACCGCAACGCTCATCCTGTTTTCTGTCCCGGGGAGCCGAACACTACGCTGCAGCCTGAAGTGTCCGAGGCGTTTCTCAAGGACACCCTTGCGCTTGGTGGGTCCTTGCATGCCGGCACGGCGGACGCGCCGGCATTGGTTCTGGCCTACTATGGGGAGCGCGTGTGGTACCAGCACCGAACATCCAGCTATTGGCTGCTTCTGCCGCAGATGGGCAGTACTGTCGCGCAGTTGCTTGATAACGTCTTGATCAGCCTGGCGCTTGAGCCGGATGACGAGACGATAATCCTGGGCACCCGCACGCCGCAACTATCGTGCCGGCTGCTGGAACAGGCCTTCGATGGTCTGGCGCGTTTCGATGCGATCATTGGCCCGTGCGAACAGAGCGGCGTGTATCTGCTGGGTGTGCGCGGGAGATGGCCCACAGGATGTCTGGCCGAGGTGGATTGGCAGGGCAAGCGGATATTGCCTGACTTGCGTCAGGCAATGCGACGGGCCCGGCTCAACTATGCGGCACTCGACAAGCACGATGGCCTGTATGACGCGGAAGACCTGGAGCGTCTGCACCTGCGTCTGGGCGAATATCCGGAGAGTACGCTAAAGAATACGCGTCACTTGCTCTGGAACCATGCGAGCTAACAGCGCCTCCAGGCGCTGCATGAGTCCTACAGGAGGCCCCCTATGAATTTGCGCCAAGTCACCTGCTGCTTGCTGCTGAGCCTCTGTGTCGGCAGCCACCTCTATGCGCAGGAAAAGCTTGCCCTCAAGTATGCTCCCGAAGCCGGCACGACCTGGGACGAGACTCTGACGGGAAAACTGTGTGATATCCTGCTCCAGGGCCAGCCGCTTGGCTACAGCGGCACCGCCACCACGAAGCTGAAGTCCGAGATCGTCAGCCGCGACGCGGACCAGCAGTTTTGCCTGGTCAAGCTGAGTTGTGACGACGTTACCGCCAAACTCAACGGGCAGACCACCAAGCCCACGCCGCCCAAGCCCGTGACCCTGAAAGTCACCGAACTCGGCTGCACGTCTTTGACCGAGCAGTCAAAGGCCGGCTTCAACCTGCTAGACACCGGCGGTGTGCCCCTGCAGGTGATTGCCATTCTGGCCCATGGCCTGCGGTTCTCGGGCGACCCCGTTGGGGTGGGGGAAGAGTGGTCCTGCCAGGACTGCTATGGCCTGCCGGGCGTCGGCGACGTTCGCATCAACACTCGCTGGCGGCTGATGTCTTTTGAAGATGGCGTGGCCACTATCGCTTCGACCGCCGCGGGAGCACTACCGAACTTCAAGGCCCCGAGCCCCATGGGTGGCGCGGATATGGACATGAAGAACGGCAAGCTGTACATCACCGAGATGAAGCAAGAGTACGACGTGGCCAAGTCGCGGGTGCTCACGACGGACGGGAAAGTGCGTATTGACGCCATTGCGGATCTCGCCGGCATGCAAGTCCCGGTGGTGTTGACGATGCAGTTCAAGCTCGAACAGGCCGAGCCTGCAGCCGCAGCCGAACCAGCCAAGTAGTCAGAACACACACACAGCCAAAAAGCCGGCGGAGGCTCCCATTGGGGAGTTCCGCCGGCTTTGTCGTTGATCGACTATGACATGCCAGCAAGACAGGCGGCCTCGCCTGCCCCACGCGCTCTACAGCGCGTACACTTCCTCGGCAGTCAGGATGGGGATATTCTCCCTCTCGAGCAGTTCGATCGTGCTGTTCAGCGAATCGTCCGCGACGCGGAAAAGCACCACAGCGTCGCCCTCTCGCCGCACGAAGAACGCGTACATGTACTCGACGTTGATGCCGCCGGCATCCAGCCTCTCAAGGATGCCGCCGAGCCCGCCCGGACGGTCCGGGATCTGCAGGGCGATGACCGCGGTGGAACCGACGGAGAAGCCGGCCTTCTGCAGCACTTCGGTCGCCGTCACGGGATCATTCACAATCAGCCGCAGGATGCCGAAATCAGAGGTATCGGCGATACACAGGGCCCGGATGTTAATGTTGTACTTGCCGAGGGTGGTGCAGACCTCTGCCAGCCGCCCGGACTTGTTCTCCAGAAAGATGGATACCTGCTCGACGATCTTCGGTGCGTTCGGCATCAACAATCACTCCTTGTCCCGCAGGTCAATAATGCGCTTCGCCTTGCCGATACTGCGTTCGATGCTCTTGGGTTCGACCAGCTTCACCTTGACTGAGATTCCCAGCGTGGACTTGATGCGGCTGGCTATCTCGCCTTCGAGCCCCTCAAGCCCCTTGATGGTGTCCGAGAAGAACTGCGGCGTGATCTCCACCTGCACCTCGAGAGCGTCCAGATGGCCAACCTTGGTCAGCACAAGCTGGTACTGCGGCTCAACGCCCTTGATGCCGGTCAGGATGTGCTCGATCTGGCTTGGGAAGACGTTGACGCCGCGGATGATGAGCATGTCGTCCGTGCGGCCCGTGATGCGGTTGACGCGGGGGTGGGTACGACCGCAAGTGCAGGGCTCGTAGGTCAGGGCGCTTATGTCCCGCGTACGGTAGCGAATGACCGGGAATGCGCGCTTGGTCAGGCACGTGAACACGAGCTCGCCGACCTCGCCCTCCGGCAGCGTTTCCTCAGTCTCAGGATCGATCACCTCGGGATAGAAGTGATCGTCGAAAACGTGCATATGCCCCTTGTTCTCGCACTCAGCAGCCACGCCCGGGCCGATGACCTCGGTGAGACCGTAGATATCATGAGCTGACAGACCCAGCTTGGTCTCAACTGCCTTCCGCGCGCCCTCGCTCCAGGACTCCGCTCCGAACAGCCCGGCCCTGAGCGGGATGTCATCCGGCCCCAGTCCCGCGTCTTCGGCGGAATCGGCCAGCGTCAGCGCGTAGGACGGCGTGCAGGCCAGCATCGTCGCTCCGAGATCGCGCATCATCATCAATTGTCTCTCAGTGTTGCCCGCGGACATTGGGATGACGGTGCAACCGAGCGTCTCACCGCCATAGTGAATGCCAAGACCGCCCGTGAACAGGCCGTAGCCGTACGCAATCTGCAGGATGTCCTTGGTGGTGCCGCCGCCCATGGCGATGGTGCGGGCCATCGTCTGCGCCCAGATGTCCTGAATGTCACTCCTGGTATACCCCACCACGATGGGTTTGCCGGTGGTCCCGGAAGAGGCGTGGACGCGCACCACCTCATCCATCGGCGTGGCGAACATGCCGGTGGGGTAGGTATCGCGCAGGTCATTTTTGACCGTAAAGGGCAGCCGCCGCAAGTCATCCAGCGACCTGATGTCGTCCGGCGTCACGCCCACCTCCTGCCAGCGCTGGCGGTAGAAGGGCACCGCAGCCCACAGCCGTGCCAGTTGCTCGCGCAGGCGGAACAACTGCATTGCCCGCCGGTCAGCGACGTCCATGCATTCGTGTCTGGGGTCCCAGATCATTGTCCTCGTCCTTAGGTGGTGTCGTCAGTCGATCAGAGTGGGATATTACTCAAGTACTGTACTGGTAGAGTGCTTCTGGTGCCTGGCGATGATTTCTGATATCGGCGCCACAGGGATCGGCGCCTTGGAGAGCATCTCGCCCACGGTTGTCAGCCTCAGCCCGCGAGCCTGGGCGCCCGCGATCAGCAGCGGCAGCGCTCGTGCGCTTTCCATGCTGCCCTGATGCATCAGAATGATCGAGCCGGGCCGGAGGTCGCGCAAGCCATTCTCTGCAATTTGCTCTGCGGGAAGCTTCAGCCAGTCGTTGGTGTTATGTGTCCACAGTACCACGCTGCAGTTCGCTGCCGTGGCCGCGCGCAGGACGTTGGGAGCGATGCCGCCACCCGGTGGGCGCAGCAGGTGCATCGTTTGCCCGCACACTTTCCCAACCGAGAGACCACAGGCCCTGATTTGCGCCAGCGCCTCTCCCTCGGGTACGTGGCTCAGACGCGGATGGTCGTAGGTGTGGTTGCCGATCTCATGCCCTTCGTCGGCCATGCGCCGCAACAGTTCCGGGCACTCCTCGACCTTCTCCCCAACCACAAAGAACGTCGCCTTGACACCGTGCTTGCGCAGAATATCCAGCACGGCCGTGGTCACCAGCGGGTGGGGACCGTCGTCAATAGTCAGGGCCACGGAGTTGTCCGTCACAGGGATCGGGCCCACAACACGCGCCAGCGCTGCCGCTTTCAGCCGCGGGTCCTGTTCTGCTGCCCGGCGCAGTTGCTTCCAGCCATCCCGTACCGGCGCCGCACTCCAGGCGGTCTCCGGCAGTACCTTCGCCACGTCTTGCAGCGACTGCCCCCCCGCGTAGCGCAGAAACTGCGGCGCGAAGCGCACCAGACCAAGCTGGCCAAGAACCTGTCGGGCAGGCAAGGGCTCAGCCATCGCCCGCTCAAACTCCTCGCGGCTGGCCGAGAGCGAGAACACCGGCTGGTGCACCGGGCCATCGCGGCCCACTCCCGGGACCACCGACCACAGATCAACCTGCCCAAGGTGCACCGGTGAGTCGAAAGCAACCCGCAGGGCACTGACGGCGTCCTCCTGCAGGTCATCGAGCCGGAAAACACCGCTCTTCGCATCGCCGGCCTGGAACTTGATCAACGCCAGGTTTCTGTCCTCCACCGATGCGACCGCAACCTTGAGTAGACGCTGCCGCAACGGTAGCGCCTCCAGGGCGCGCGCCAGGATCATCTCCTGCTCAGGTTCCAGACCCTTGGTAAGACCTTCTTCTGGAGTGTATAGAGAGGTAAACAGGGAGGAGGGGAGAGGCTCTGCGGCAGGTGCGTCAGCCGGCAGCAACTCATCAAACACATGCGGGGCAATATGCGATAGGCCCTTACCCAAAAGCTCGAGCGCCAGGTTGGTCATCGCCAGGCAGGGAGCGGTAGTGAGTGTGGCGATCAGTAACGTGGCCGCGAGAAGGGCGGTCGTGATGCGCATGGACGATCCTTGTTCCCAGGGCTTACTGCGCAGTATTTTACCATCTTCAACTGCCATAGGCAATATTCTCCCTCGCCTCAGGCTCGCCGGCGCACCGCCGGCACCTTCTCCAACGCCTCCTGGCAGGTGCGACGCGCCCTCACGCCGAACTTGCCTTTGCCATGACTCGTTCCTTCCACACCATTCGCGAACGTCTCGAAGCCTGGGAGCTTGAGCACCTGTCGCCGTATGCGGCCCAAAGCTCCCGCACCCGTGGACGGCAGGCTCCCGAGACGCCCGATGCGGTACGCACCGAATACCAACGCGACCGCGACCGCATCATCCACGCCTGCCGGGCCTTTCGCCGCCTCGCTCACAAGACCCAGGTCTTCATCGCGCCCAACGAAGACCATCTCCGCACGCGGCTCAGCCATACGCTTGAGGTCTCGCAGATCGGGCGCACGATCGCCAAGGCGCTACGTCTCAATGAAGAGTTGACGGAGGCCATTGCGCTCGGCCACGACGTGGGCCACACGCCCTTCGGACATTCGGGCGAACGCGCCCTGGCCGAGGCCTACCGGCGCTACGACCCCGAAGCCTACTTCAACCACTACGAGCACAGTCTGCGGGTGGTTGACGAACTCGAGCGCGACGGCTCAGGGCTCAACCTCACCTACGAGACCCGCATGGGCATTCTGAGTCACAGCAAGGGCGAGTCTGATCTCGAGCGCGTCCTCTCTGAGCCGAACCTCAGCCTCGAGGCCATGACCATCCGCCTCGCCGACCGCATCGCCTACCTCAACCACGATCTGGACGATTGCCTGCACATTGGTATTCTCGACCAGTCTGAGGTGCCCCCGGATTGTCTGCAGGTGCTGGGCTATCGCCATTCGCAGCGTGTAGGACGGATGGTGACTGACATCATCGAGCAAAGCCTCGATCAGCCACGCCTGACTATGAGCAATGAGTTCATCGTGGCCACCGACGCTCTGCGCCAGTTCATGTTCGAGCAGGTCTACCTGAGCCCCAGTCTGCAGGTCGAGTACCACAAGGTCAAGGGCATCATTGACGGACTGTTCGAAGTCTACATGACGAGCGACCCGGCCCTCTTCGAGGCCATCGGCTTCGTACCCGACGCCGCAAAGACCCGCGCCCGCCTCGTGTGCGACTACATCGCGGGGATGACCGACCGCTTCGCCCGGGCCCAGTACGTCAAGCACTTTCTGCCGTCTGGCTACCCGCTATAGGCTCATCCGCCAGAATCGAACGGGCCGGAGGCATTGCCTCCGGCCCGTTTTGGTTCAGCTAATAGGGCATCGCTCGCCCGCCGCTGCAAGCTAGAACCCGATAGTGATCTGGCTCTGCAGCAGCTTGTTGTCCTTGGGGTAGAGCGGGTTGTGGCCGGACGCCTCTTCCTGGGCGTAGGTGAACGACATATCCGCGCCATGCGCCAGTGACTTGCGCAGGGTTATCGCCCACAGAGCGTCATAGTCCTCCGCCGCGAACTGCGACTCCCACCACCAACCGCTCAGCTTGTCGAGTTTGAAGTACGCGAGGTCAATCGGGAACTCACCGAGGTGGGTCTGCACATACCCGCCGAAGACCTCAAAGTTCGTCAGGGCGATGTTGTTGCGCAGCCAGCGTTCCCACGGGATGTGGTTCGGGTTGCCGGTTGTCCCCTCATATTGCTCAAAGTACGGGTGGAGGCTGGAGTAGATGACATCATACTCGGCATCAACGTGGCTGAAATATGCCGTGAGCGCCACATCCGGCGTCTTCACGACATCGAGACTCAGCCCGTATGCCGTCGGCGGGTGGTGCAGCCCGAAGCGCACCCGGTTGACATGATGTGACTCTCGCGCCCACTCGCCGTACAAATGCCTGTCGCCGCCAAGGTTGATCCACACGTCCGCGCCATAGACATCTTCATCGCCTGCTCCGTCGGGCAGGCCATTGAAGGCAAGCGACCACCGGGGGCGCTGGTAGGCCAGGCGGAAGGACGTGTAGCTGTCGTTGTCCCACCACGGCACGTCCATCGGCAACCAGTCATAGCTGGCGCCACCCCAGAAAGCGTCAAGGCTCAGGTTGTCCAGCAGGAAGCTCGGCCTGCGGTAGCGGATGCCCTGCTGCGAGCGGCGCTCGTTGTTGACCATCAGTCCCATGCCATAGCTCTGGAACTGCCGGCCCACGGTCCATTCGCCGTTCAGGAAGCCTCCGGTGTTGAAGGTGACGAAGGCCTCATCAATCCACAGTCGGTCGCGCCCATAGCCGTACGTGAAGGGCCCGGGCGGGTTGAGAAAACTCGGTCCCTCGCCCGTCTCCGCTCCCAGAACCGTCAGCGGCACCAGCGAGTCCGAGAACTTGACGGTTATCCGTCCGAACACGTCCTTGCTGAGATTGCCCTGTACGCCGACCTTGACTGTCAGCGCGTCGAACTCGTTATCAAAGTCCAGTTTGTCGCCCTGCAGGCCGATCCGGTAGTCAATCCACCCGAACGGGATGAAATCGTCCTTCTTGGCCTCGAGCGCATCCACCCGCAGGTCTACAGCCTCAACCTGGCGCGGTAGATCTTCGAGTTCATTCGAGATGACCGCCATCTCGTTCTTGAACTCGCCGGCGAGGCGGTTAACCAGCTGCTGAATCTCAGTCTCATTCAGTCCGGGCTCTCCCGGCGGCCCCGGCTCTCCCTTTGGTCCCTTTGCCCCGGGTTTTCCAGGCGCTCCGGGCGGTCCGGGGGGCCCTGGTGGTCCCGCAATGCCGGGCGCTCCCGTGTCCCCAAGCTCGCCCTTCACGCCGTTGCGGAACAGGTCCAGAAGCCGCGTCACCGCCATGGCGAACTCATACCGAGTAAGGGGTCTATCGCCGCGCCATGTCCCGTCGGGGTAGCCGATGATGATGCCGTAGCCAGAAAGCTGTTGGCAGGCGTCGTAGGCCCAGTGCTCAAAGGGAACGGTTTCCTGCGGCCGCGCGCCTTGTTGGGCATGCAAGACTGCAGGCAGAGAGAGGCATGCCATTAGCAGCAACAACCGCTTGTGCACCAGCTTGTCCCTCCCGTCCCTGAATCATACCGACGTGCCATACGTGTGCAGCAGGCTACATCATAGTGCGGGCACCGAGCCTCGTCAACATGATGTAGTTGAAGATCGTCCAGCCTCAAGAGCCGCAGGCACCGCCTTCAGCACCGCCTCCAGCCCCTGCGCCAGATCCTGCAGCCGGTATGGCTTCACGATGATGCCGTTGAAACCATACTCGCGGTAGTTGGCCATTACCGGGTCATTGCAGTAGCCGCTACACGCCAGCGCCTTCACCTGTGGCCACATCTTCCGCAGTTTCGCCAAGGTCTCGACCCCGCCCTCCCCGCCCTTGATCGTCAGATCCAGGATTACCGCCGCAAATGGCTCGTCACCAGCCTGGTCCATGGCTGCCACTGCTTCCTGGCTGCTTTTCACTACCTCGGGGACATACCCGAGCTGTTTGAGCATCGGGCTGACGACCTTGCGGATGAAGGCATCGTCGTCCATGACCAGAATCCGGCCAAAGCCCCGCGGCGCCTCACGTTCTTCCGGGGCCGTCGCGACCTCCCCCATGGTCGCAGGCAGCCAGAACCTGAAGCTGGCGCCCTGCCCTGGTGCGCTTTGCAGCGCGATGTGGCCGCCATGCTTGCGGATGATGGAATAGACGATCGTCAGTCCCAGTCCGGTACCGCTTTGTTTGGTCGTGTAGTACGGGTCGAAGACCTTCGTGGCGGTTTCCGGGGCGATCCCTGTGCCCTGATCCGTTACTTCCACTTCCACATACTTCCCCGGCGCCAGCGGGAGACTTGCGGGGGCGTCTATGTGCGCATTCGCCGCGTGCACTCGCACTGTCCCGCCACCGGGCATCGCCTGCTTGGCGTTGATCACGAGGTTGTTTACAACCTGCACAATCTGCCCCTCATCCGCCTCCACTGCCCACAGGTTCGGGGCAATTTCGACCTCCGCCGCCACGTTGGAGCCGCTCAGGGCGAAACTGGCGGTGTTGCTCAGCAGTTCCCCGAGGTAGATTGGCGTCTTGACCGGCGCGCCGCCGCGCGCGAAGGTCAGGAGCTGCTGGCTCAGATGGCGGGCTTGCAGAGCCACCTTCTCGGCGGCCCCAAGCTCAGTCAGGACCGCCTGAGCGTCGCCTGCTTCCCTTCGTGCCAGACCGATCTGCCCCAGGAGGGAGGTCAGCAGGTTGTTGAAATCATGGGCAATGCCGCCGGCCAAGAGCCCCAGCGACTCCAGCTTGTGCGCCTGGTGGACTGCCTCGCGTAGCTGCTCTTGCTCGGTGATGTCGCGAAATACCAGCACGACGCCGAGCATTCTGCCCTCGGCATCCGTGATTGGCGCCGCGGTCTCGGCCACCTCTCGCTCCTGGCCATCCCGCGCCCGCAGTCGCAACCCCGCCGACGGCTCCAGCGCCTGTCCTTCGGCCAACACCCGCGTCGCTGGATGGGGACGCTCTTTGCCCCTGGGACACCGGGTATGGTAGATGTCCTGCACTGGCCGGCCGATCGCCTCGTCCCGGCTCCATCCGCTTAGCGCCTCGGCCTCGGCGCTAAGCAGCGTGATGCGCCCTTCGATGTCGGTAGCGATCACGCCGTCACTGATGCTGCGCAGCGTCACCGCGAGGCGCTCCTTCTCCGCCGCCAGTCCTTCGACGGCCTCAGTCAGCTCCGTGACATCCATAACGGTCGCCGAGTAGAGCGCCTTGCCGGAATCGTCCCATAGGGGCGTGATGTTCACCAGTGCGGGGAAAATGCTGCCGTCTTTGCGCTTCCTGCGCTGGGGTTCGGCTACCAGGTGGCGCCGGCCCTTGAGTTTCCGCTCCAGATTGGCCACCATCACGGCTTCGTCCGGATACAAGAGCCGCACCGACTGCCCCAGTAGCTCCCCGCGTTCGTAGCCGTGCATTCTCGCGTACGTTTCATTGCAGTACAGGATGCCATACGACGCGTTCACGATCACGCTGCCGTAACTGGCCTGATCCGAGATGGTCTTGAACTGCTTTAGCTCCCTCTCCACCTGGGTGCGCAGTGTAGTGTCTGCAAACGAGGCCATCAGGCAGATCGGCTGCCCCTGCTCGTTGCGGACGACGTTGGCCGAAACCTCCACATGGAAGGTAGTGCCGTCCTTCCGTTGCGCCGGCCTCTCTCCCTGCCACGTCCCCGTGGTGCGGACGGCATTGATGATATCGTCGGCCTCTCCCGGGACCATGTACTCGCTGATGTGCCGACCGATGGTCTCATCCTTGGTGGTGCCCCACAGCCGCAGATACGTCGGATTCACATACTGGATTATCCCGTCCAGCCCGGCGATGCCGATGGCGTTGATCGAGCTTTCCAGAGCGGATTCGCTGATCCGCAACTGCTGCTCCATCTCTTTGCGCGCCGTAATGTCATTGCCTACCGACAGCAACTCCAGGAACTCTCCATCCTCGTCAAGCAGCTCCCGGTTCGTCCACGACACCCACACCCGGCGTCCGTCGCGCGTCACGTTCTCGTTTTCAGAGTTGGCGTACCGTTCGGGGTCCTGCAGGAGATCGTCCACGAACGCCGCCATGTTGGCGCCATGCCCGTTAAGCTGCGGGACGATCGTGCCCACGATCGGCCGTCCCACCAGTTCCTCCTCGGTGTAGCCAAAGAAGTCCTGCGCGAACCTGTTGACGAACGTCATCCGCCCCTGCCGGTCCAGGCGCAGGATGATGCTGTTGGCATTCTCGACCAGTTCGCGGTACTGGCGCTCGCTCTTGCGCAACGCCTCGCGGGCCAGCCTGCGTTCAGTCACGTCCGAGAATGAAGCCATCATGCCTATGGGCTGGCCGTGCTCGTCCTTAATAGCGCTGCAGACCATGTGGTTCCAGCACATGGAACCGTCACGGCGCTGCGCATTCAGATCGCCCTCCCACGTGCCGGTCTCCTTGATTGACTGCATGATGCCCATAGCCCGTGGCGCGTCCTGGGCCACCTCAGACACATGCCGCCCCACGGCAAACTCCTTGGGGCACCCGGTCAGGCGCACAAAGGCATCATTCACATACGTGAAGACCCCGTCGAGGTCGCTGAGGGCAATAGCCGACACTGAGGAATCGATCGCGAAGTTGCGCAGGTACAGCTCCTGCTGCGCCATTCGCAACTCCGTCGCATCGATGATCAGGCACGTGAGGCCTGCCACTGCGCCCTGCGAATCGAGTCTGAGGGATTTGTTGAGGATGGCGCTATGCGCCCCGCCCGATAGCTGCATCACGACCGGGCAGACCTGAGGCTCTCCTGTCGCCAGAACCGCCTCGTCCCCCTGCTCCAGTGCCTCTGCCAGTTCCTCCGACACCAACTCACGAAGCCGCCGCCCGTAGAGCCGTTCGCGCTCCACTCCCAGCAGGTCGGCAAGAGCCTGGTTGCACCCCAGTACCCGCCCCTCAAGGTCCTTGTAGAGAAGCGGAACCGCAATGGCGTCCAGGTGGTTGTCGGGCAATATGCTGTGCTGCATGCGTCTCCCTGCAGATTGCCTTTACGGCGTAGTTAGGATTTCTTCTCGGCCTCTTCCTCGGGCTTGTCCACAAGCACTTTGCCACGCCCGCCGCAGTACGAACACCTCACGGTGCCCCAGTCCCGTGGCCCGCGTCCCGCGGCCCGCAGGCACACATCACAACTCCGGCCACCGCTGCGCGTGCAGTTCTTCTTGCCCTTGCAGTGTGCGCAATCCTCAAGTGTCTTAGCCATTTCTGTATCCCGCCTCTCCTCGTATGTCATCCGGCTGTAGGGCGGGGGTTTGTACCCCCCGGCCGTTAGTTGCCCTCTACTTCCAGAACTCCTGCCCCAGCTCCGGCAAAGCCTCTCCCAGAGAGCCTTCCAGTCCGGCCCTCACCGCTGCCTTCCGCCACGGCTCCATCGCCGCCGGTGACAGCATCCACAAGTCCCCCTGCCCTCGCTCGTTAAGCCCTGCCAAAACATCCCGCCCCACCGGCCCCCGGGGAGCGGGTGGTAACGCTTCTATAGCCTGTTTCGCGCCTGCGATCAAAGCCTGCACGCCGGAGGCCGCCGCCGGATGGGTCGCTCCGGGGGTGACCTCAGCCCCCGTGATCATCGCCCGCAGCACTCCCAGAGCCTCCTCCAGCGCCCCGGCGGGTGCCTCACACTGGAGCATCCCAGCTTGCCAGCAATTCGCCCCAATCCGCACGGGCGCGTCCGCCGTAGCCACCACGCACATCCGCTGCCGTGGCTTGCCGTCAAGCTCTCCCCGCAGCGTCACCACAATTCCGGCTGCCTTGTCGCCAGCGGTCAGCGTCGCCGCCTCCGGCTTGCCCTCAACCTTCTCCAGCACCGCGCTCTCAAGCCTCTGGGCCGGGGTGGTCAGCCAGTATTTGGTCAGAAAATCCTGCGGGCTCAGTCGCGACAGGATACGCAACTGTTGATCTCCAGGATTCGCCAGGTACTTGTCACCTTCCTGCCAGCCGAGGTTTCTCAGTACTGGCGTCAGTTCGCGGAACAGTGGCACCAGTGGCTGCTGCCACAGCACCGACAGCCGCCGCTCATCCTGGCTCGTCGCCTCCACAAACAGCGTCCAGATGCCGTTGAAGGGCTGCACGCCGCCTCGGACCTTCCAGCCCGCGGGCACCGGCGCCTGCATCACGCCCTGCCCCGGGTCCTGCCACATAACCGTCTTGTCACTCTGGCGAGCTACCGTCGTCCACCACGGTCCGGCCTCAAAGCTATCGAGAATGCCTAGCAAGGCAGGCAGGTGCTTGTCGAACTCATCCGGCCGCGCGACCAGCGCGCTCAGCAGGCCGCTATCGCCTCTGACGTGGCTGCACGCCACCACCCTGCGCGACCCCTTCCCCGTCCCTACCGTGCCCGCCAGCACCGCCAGGTCGTCTTGCTGCCGCACACCGAGGCCTCGTGCCCCGACGGCGGTCAACTCAAGTCGCTCCAGCAACTCCTTCGCCAGAGACGCCGCATCCGCCCCCTCAACGCCGATGAGCGGCCAGATCAGCGCCACTGCCCCCGGCGCGCTCGATCCATCGCCAGCCGCGGACGTCACCTCAATATGTCCCTCCCGCACCAGTACCTGCCATCCCACCGGGTACTGCAGCTTGAACCCCAGCGGGGACTCGAATGGGACCAGCTTGAGTTGGGCGTCCTCGGGCTCAGGGACGGGCACGACGTCCTTCACGGCAGGGGGGGCAACCTTCTCCGGCGCCTTATCAGCCTTCGGCTCGTCCGCAACTGCCGGCGCCGTCGTTACGGCGACCCCAGCGGGAGAGGCCGGTGCGAGGCCCGGCTTGTCGGTCGCCGGAGGTGTTGGCACCGCAGGCGGCGGCGCCACCGGCAATTCCACGGGCTTGTCCACCACTGCCACCGGCAGCGGCGGTTTGGGCTTAGGCGCAGGTACCGGCACCGGTTTGGCTGCCAACTGCTCCTGGGCGGGTGTCTCCGGGTGCACTACCTCCAGCGTCCGCGCCACCTGCCCCAGCGGGCCCTCGAGAAGCTTCCCGGCTTCGCCCGCCGCGCCGAACATCCCGATGACGCAGTACTTCCGCCCGCCATCCCCCTCATGCCCCAGTGCAAAAGCAATAAAGATGCTGTCGCCAAGCTGGCCCTCCGGCGGCCTGACCTGCCCCGTCACCGCCAGCCCCTCCAGCCCGGCCTCAGTCCGGAAGACCTCAGCCTTGCGCCGTACATACGGTACCCGGCGATACAGCGCCGTCTCCTGGGCATTGGCCGCTGCCGCCGCGGACAAGTCCCCCTCCGCGGGCGCATCCCAGGCTATTACCTCGATCCGCTGCTCCGGGTTCTCGGACTGCAGGAGCGCTGCCGTGGGGTTGATCTCCTTCAGCGTCCACCCTTCCGGCACGCGCACACGCAGGAGCCCGCCGCAGATTACCTGCTTTGCCTGCTCCTGCGCCGTCACCAGCCCGCAATGGCAGAGACCGCACATCAGCGCGGCCACCCAGATTGTGCGTCGGATCTGCATCACTTGGTTCACTTCTGGCAGGTCGAGCCTGCCGTCTACTGCGTGGTAACTACAAACAGCGTCCGGGCGCGTGCCCAATAAGTCTCCCCGAAATGCCAGTAGCGCGGGCGGCCTCGCCCGCATCGGGCACCCTCACCGCTCGCGCTACTAGACTAACTCCACTGCAATCCTACGCCTGCCCCCACGCCTGCTGTACGAACTGCGCGCCCTGCCGCATCATCTCGACCGGCGGAGCGTTCACCTCGAGCGACAGCCAGCCGTCATAACCTGAGAGCTTCAGCGAAGCCACGACCTCCGCCACTTCGCCCTCGCCGCCGCCGATCTCCGCGCCGATCCAGCGCTTGTTCGACAGGCCCTTCAGCGGGGCCTCGCCGGTCGGGTCAACCTTGAAGTCCTTGATGTGCACATGGACGGTCAGGTCGCGCGTTGCCTTCAGCGCATGCATGGCCGTCTCGTCCGACAGCAGGAAGTTGCCGTTGTCGTACGTGACCTTCACATCGGGGCCCGCGCCGGTGACGACTTCCAGCACATGGTCCGAACGGCAGGCGAAGGCGGGGTAGACCCCAAAGTCCTCGATCGTCGCGATGATGCCATACTCCTTGGCCATGTCCGCGCACTGCCGCAGGCCCGCGCTGTAGAGCTTGCGCCCCTCTTCGTTGCTCATGCCTTCCGAAGGCCTCGTCCCCGGGATCAGCGCCACCGGGCAGTCCCACTCCGCGCACAGCGCCAGCCCGCGCTTTACCGTCTCGAGCGCCGCCTTGCGGTCCTCCTCGCTGTTGCCGATGAGGTTCGCGCCGATATCCAGGCAACTCCACGTCATTCCGGCTGCCTTCGCCAGGCGCAGTACCTCCTGCCAGGGCTCCGGTGCGGCGTCGAGGTTGCTGAGCATCGGTTCGATGGCGGTGATGCCGGCCTGGGTCATCTCCTCAACCAGCGTAGCTGGTGCGAGCGATCCATTGGAAATGAGCCCGTGAAACGGAAACAGCATGACTGACAGCTTCATTGTCTTCTCCTTAGCCCTCTTTATCTCGCTACTGTTTGCTGCATCGTCGTTCGCGGTGCGGCGTTACCCCGCCTCCTGCAGCGCCTTCAGCGCCTGCCGGATGCGCTCCGCAGTCTCCTCCATCGCCGCCGCACTATCATAATTGCGCCGCGGCCAGAAGAAACCCTTCAAACCATCGCCTTTATGTCGGGGAACAAGGTGCAGGTGGAGGTGGGGGACGCTCTGGCTGATGCGGTTGTTGTTGCCCATGAAGATGCCCTCGGCATCCAGAGCCAGTTCCAGGGCCCGCGCAATCTGCTGGGCCTTGAGAAATAACGGCCCCACCAACTCCGCCGGGAGGTCCATCAGCGTGACATGGTGCTCCCGCGGTACCAGTAACACATGTCCGGGGCAGAGGGGGCGCCGGTCGAGGAAGGCCAGCGATACCTCGTCCTCAAACACAACAGCGGCCTCCACGCGGCCGCTGACAATATCGCAGAAAATACAGTTGTCCATAGCACCGCCCACCGGTCTGCCTCAAATCCTCTTCACAGGACAGGCGTCTCGCCCGTCACTTCTGTCGCCTGTAGGGCGAAGCGACGCCTGCGTCGCAGGGGGCTCGTACCCCGCCGGCCGTCATCCCCGACCCACCGTCCGACACTGCCGCCCTCGCCCGTCACTTCTGCAATAGCGGCACAAACACCGTCCACAGCACAACCGCCGTCATGATCACTGCCAGGAGCGCCTTTCCCATGATCCCCAATAGCTTCCCGATCAGCGCCCCCTTACCCGCCTGCCTGGCCTCTTCCGGTGTCTTGCCCTGCCGCAGTTCATAGTAATAGGCCGCGAGGTACCCTCCCACTGCCGCCAGCGCCAGCGGCACGATCACCACACCGAGAGCAAAACCGAAGACTCCGCCCAGCACACTGAAGACCGGCGACAGGAACGAGCCCAGCACTGCCCCCGCAATCCCACCCGCTACCGCTGCCCAGCCCGTCTTCGCGCTGCCCCCGCCGTACTTCGTCCCCGCCGCTGCCAGCACGTTGTCCCCTAGCTCCGCCACCAGCGCCAGCCCCCCCAACACCAGGAGCACCCACCACTCCGGCCGGTCCCAGTGGGTGATCGCCGACATCACCACTGCCCCCGCCAGAATCAGCACCGTGCCGGGCAGCCCCAGGAGCGTGGCAACCACTCCCGCCACGAGCACCAGCACAAAGAGCACATAGCCCAGCACGATAAGAAACGAGATCATGGTGCCTATCCGGCTTCGCCTGTAGGGCGGGGGCTTGTACCCCGCCGGCCGTTATCTGCGACTGGGGAGCTACCCGCGCACTCCCTCTAGTACATCCGCCGCGCCCCCACATACCGCCGGGCGTAGTAATCAGAATCGAGATCGGTGATCTTCACCCCGCCGCGCCTGTTGGCGGCGTGGATGAACTTACCCTTGCCGATGTACATCCCCACATGCGAGATGCCGGCCCGGTAAGTGTTCTCGAAGAAGACCACGTCTCCGGGCTGCAGGTCGTCGCGCGAGATCGGGCTGCCCTGGTAGAACTGCGACCTGCTGCTGCGCGAGATATCAATCCCATGCCGCCGGTGGACATACGAAGTAAACCCGGAGCAGTCAAACGCACCTGCTCGCGACGAACCTCGGACGTAGGCGCACCCGAGGTACTTCTTGGCCGTCGCCACCAGCGCCGCACCGAGGCCGTCGCCCCCGGTGTCGTCGCTGACATCGTCGTCGTCTGTCGGCGAGGGGAAGTCATGCGGTGCCGCAAGGGTAGCCCTTGCTATCCGTGTCCTGCCGGCGCTACTACTGCTGCTGCCACCGTTGTGGCGCGCACTGGCGACTTGCTGGCGCGCCTGGCGCTCGGCCCTCGTGTCAACGAGGCGGGAAGACATCCACCCGATGTTGCCGTCCTCCAGCGCCACCTTATACCAATCAGGCTTCTTGCCGATGATGATCAGCCTGGTTCCCAGCTTGGCTTCGCCGCTGGTTGCCGCGTCAGTGCTTGGTCCTGTGCGCAGGTTCACCACCGGTCGCGCCACCCAGCCCACGTTCACCTCGACCTTTTCCCCGGCCTCGACCGTCGTGATGGCCTTACCCGGCGGCACAAATTTGATCAGCCAGCCGGCGACCCAGCCATAGTTCCCTGAGTCCGTCCGCACCCGGCACCAATGTCCGGATACGGCCCCCACATAGAGCTTCTTGCCCTGATATACCTTGAACTTGACCGGCGACTCGCCGCTGGGGCGGTTGCGCACCTTGGCGCTGGCAGCCGTCACCCACGCTGGCAGGACCTTGTCGGTCTTCGCGACCTCGGCCCCCGTCGCCCCGGTACCGCTGCTGCTGCTCGGCTTCTTGTCGGTCTCTTGCTTGATCAGCCACGCCGCCACCCAGCCCGTCGCGCCCCCATGCACCGTCGCGCGCCGCCATTGACCATTCTTGCCGCTCAGATAAAGCGTCTGGCCCTTGACCAGCGAGGCCTTCTTGTCAAACCTGGCGCCGGGGCCCGACCGCAGATATACCTTGTCCTCTATAACATACGCCTTGGCGCTATCCCCGGACGTGACGGTGGCCGGCTTGCTGGCCGTTCGGCTACCGGTGCCGGAGAGCTTGCGCCCCGCGGAGATGTTGTACTCCAGGAGGTCGCCCCGGACCCAGCCCGAACCGCCCGGCGTCTTGCACTTCACCCAGTCTCCCCGCCGCCCCAGCACGTACACCTTATCGCCGCTGTTGAGCGTCCCATAGCTCTTGCCGCCCAGCCCCGGTGCGCTGCGCACGTTCGCCGCTCCCACGCCGATCCACGCCGGCGGGCTACCCTTGCTGCTCTTGGTGGGAGCGCTCTTGCCGGTGGACACGGCGATCTGCCGCCCCTTGTCCGCCGAGAACTGGAGCATCCACTCAGCTACCCAGCCCTTACTGCCGCCGGGGAACGAGCACCAGCACCACTTGTTGGCAAACGAGTGGACGTAGACCTTGGCCCCACGCGGCAGCGAGCCGATACGCTTGCTGTCGGTGCGAGGGCCGGAACGGACGTTGAGTGTCTCGGGAATGACCCAGGCAGGGCGGGGAGAGGCTGCTTCAGCCCGCTGGGTAGTCAACGTCACCAGAACAAAGATGGCAGCCAGCACCGCCACGCTGTGACGGCGCAGTATTGCAGGGAGGTTTGGGGAACGCATACTGAAAAAGTATAGACTGCCCATCGCAAGCAAGTCAAGTCAACGGGGTAAACACGGACACAATATAGACACAATACACACCTCAATGCGCGTAGGTCGGTTCATCCTGAACCGACGCGAGGTGGGAGTGGGTTCGAGACGAACCCACCTACGCGGTGTGCGGTTTGTGGTCCGTAACTTGGGGCACCGGCCCTCGACCGTCCACCAGCCAGTGTGCCATCCTGAGTAGCGCCGTATGCGACGAAGGATCCCCAGCCACCGGGGATCCTTCATTATGTTCAGGATGACAGCCGTTTCAAGCCGTCTCCCACGCTCTCGCGCTCACCCTCTACTCTCCCCGGTAGTCCACCGCCTGCGTCACCAGGTTGGGGATCGCCGTCGCCGGCAGCCACTTCACGTGCCCGTCGCAGAACAGCACATTGCAACCGCCGTTATGCGCCGGTGTGATCTCCTGGTTGATGGCGTTTACATCCATCATCAGCCAGGTCTCGGTCGGGTTCTCGATCCCGTCCATGTTTCGGTTGCACAGCTTGTCATTGTACAGATACGTTATTCCGCGCTGCTTGACTTCATCCGGCGCTGACGGGCAGATGAACATCTGCGGCATCACGCCATCCTTCTTCATGATGTTGACGATGTTGTAGCGCTCCCGCGCGGGATGGTTGTCGGGCGGGTAGAACCACGCCTGTGGCAGCGGCTCATCCATATTCGCGCGCATCTGGAAGGCCATGCCGATCTGCCGGAGCTGATTGAAGCAGGCGACCTGGTGGGCCTTACTGGTGCAATTCTGAAAACCATTTCCGCCCAGCGAGGTCAGGATGCCAGTAACGACGAGAATCTCAACCGTAGTGAAACCCCGCCTCCTGCGAAGCTGCCTGATCATTGCACACCTCCGGTATTCTGGATCCATCTAGTCGCAAGCCCCCCGCGTAGTGCAAGCATCCCGCCCGCACTGGCTATCCCTCGCGTCTCTCCCCGCGTAGTGCGGGCGTCCCGCCCGCCTCACCCTTCACATATCACAATAACCAAACCACGGCCCGCGGTCAATCAGGGGAATCCACCATGGAGGGGCCGAATGCGGGCAAGCCGTACCGCCCGCATCCGGCCCGCCGCTCACGCCTCTACTGCCGCCGCCTTCGAAATGGTACAATAGCTATACCATATTCTCACTCAGCAGGAGCACTTCGCCTCGACATGACCACGCCCCAACACTCAGAAGACCACCCCATCGTCGTGATTGGTGGTGGCGCGGCAGGGATGATCGCCGCGGGAGCCGCCGCACACGCCGGCGCGCGCGTGGTCCTGCTTGAGAAGACCTCCCGCGTTGGCCGAAAGATCGCTATCAGCGGCAAGACGCGCTGTAATATCACCAACACCGAGGCCCTCGAAGGGTTCCTCACCGCGTATGGTCCTAACGGCCGTTTCCTGCGCGGCCCCTTCAGCCGCTTCTTCCGCGATGAACTCCTGGCGCTTCTGAAACGCTACGGGGTTGAGACCCAGGCCGAGCGCGGCGGACGGATCTTTCCCACCTCCGGCAGCGCCGAGGACGTTGTAAAGGCCCTGGAGCGCTTCATGGCCGAGGGAGGCGTTGAGGTTTGGACCGAGGCGAGAGTGTCGGGTCTCGTTAACGATGGCGCCCGCGTTACCGGCGTTCGCACCGATGAAGGCCTCGTGCCTGCCTCCGCCGTCATACTCGCCACCGGCGGCTCCTCGTGGGTCAACACCGGGTCAAGCGGCGAGGGCTACGCGATGGCCTCAGAGCTGGGCCACACCATCATCCCCCTCCGTCCCGCGCTGGTCCCGCTCGTGGTCGAGGAGATCGAACTCGCCAAGTCCATGCAGGGCGTGAGCCTGCGCAACGTCCGCCTCACCGCCTTCCGTGGCCGCTCTGAAACCATTGACGTCTCCCTGACCCCGACTGCCGATTGTGGACGTGGCCTCCCCGGTAAGCAGCCCCGCAAGCCTGTCATCGAGAGCCGCATGGGCGAGATGATGCTGACCCACTTCGGGATCGGCGGCCCGATCACGCTCCTGATGAGCCTTGCTATCGTGAAGGCTCTGGAGGAGGGCCCGGTCAGCATCTCGATTGACCTCAAGCCCGCCGTCCCCATGCAGGAACTCCGCCAGCGCCTGCAGCGCGAGTTTGAGCAGGCCAGCAAGCGCACTTTCCGCCGTCTGCTCGGAGAGTTGCTGCCCAGCAAGATGGTCGAGCCCTTCGTCACTCTCTCCGGCATCCCCGGCGACCGCCTCGGCCACCAGATCACCGGTCCGGAGCGCGACCGCCTGCTCATGCACCTCAAGTCGCTAAGGTTCAATATCAGGAGCGCGCTGCCCCTCAACGCTGCCATCGTCACGGCAGGTGGCGTCTCACTCAAGGAAGTAGACCCCCGCACGATGGAATCCCGCCTCGTCGAAGGTCTGTACCTCTGCGGCGAGGTCCTGGACCTCGATGCCGACACCGGCGGATACAACCTGCAGGCGGCCTTCTCGACGGGCTACATCGCGGGGAAAACCGCCGCAGCGGGCTCAGAAGAGTAGCCGCAAGTCAAAAAGCCTTCCCCGCGCGGGGAAGGCTTCTCGGTAGGTCGGTGGTGTACCTGAGACTACTTCAGGTACGAGCAGCAGTAGTCTGTCACGGCGGTGATCTTCAATTGAAACTTGGAGTTCGCGGCCACCTCGAAGCTCTGACCGGCGCTGATGGCCTGCCACTCGTCACTCCCCGGCAACTTCACCGTAAGCTCCCCGGCCATGATCTCCATGAGCTCGGAATCGGCGGTGCCGAACTCGTACTCGCCGGGCAACATGATGCCCAGAGTCTTGCGGGTGCCGTCGGCGAACAGGACCGTGCGGCTGGTCACGGCCCCGTCAAAGTAGATGTTGGCCTCTCTGACAATGGTAACGCCCTCGAACTGACTCATGCGTCTCGTCCTCCTGGCTGATAATGTGGTCTGAGTATACACCGTACCGGGCTGATTTTCCTGCTTGAGAGGCGCTGGTAGGGTATTGACAAAAGCAGAGCAAATTATGCATGATCTCTATCAAGGAAGTAGAGATAGCTATGATGCAAGTTGCTCAGAAGACCCGTTACGCACTCCGCGCCATGTTCGAATTGGCCAAGCACTATGGTCAAGGTCCGATGCGAATCAGCGATGTGGCCCAGAACCAGGCCATTCCGCCCCGATTCCTCGAGGGCATCCTGAACCAGCTCCGGCAGGCAGGGCTGCTACGGTCGGTGCGTGGCGCCCGAGGTGGGTATGAATTCGCCGAAGACCCGGCCACCGTCTCGGTCGGGGATATGATCCGGGTGATCGAGGGGCCAATCACTTTGGCCTCATGTGTGGAGGATGACAATCCGGAGGACTGCCCCCTGTTTGGCAACTGTGTTTTCCTCCCGATGTGGAAGCGGGCGGCCGAGGCTCTGGCGGAAGTATATGATGGTACGAGCTTTGCGGACCTGGTGCAGATGGAACGCGACAACGAGGCCAAAGCGCTCACATATTGCATCTAATTCGCGCAAACGAAGTTAACCAATGTAACGATTCGGTCCGGTTTTGTACCATGACCAGAAGGTTGTGAACCGTTCCGCGGTCTGTAACCAAAGAATACCTCATTCGCCTCCAGGTTTCTCCGAGCCTGGAGGCGAACTGCGTTTCTGCATAGAGGTCAACCTTGAGTTGCTGCCAGGAGTGTATGCACATGCTAAGCGATCCCCGAACAGTCCGCCCCTACCAGCTTGCCTGTCTCGTCTGCCGCGCGGGTAGTGAAAGCCCCGAGGGGCCCCAGGAGCGGGTGGCCGACCTGGCCGAGCAGATCCGCCTGCAGCCCGACCTGCCGCTGCTGGTGGCAATGAACAGTGGTGAGATATTCGCCTACCAGGACCCGGGGACTGCGGACGATACGCCGGAGAGCGCGGACTTCAATCTCAAGCGCGACCTCGACCTGCTGCAATGGCTCGACCTCGCCCCTGGGACCGTCCTGCCGGCGAGACTGCTGCTGGGCCGGCTGCTGCTGCGGATCCCGTCGGTGAAGGGGATCTGCGGGTATGAGAAAGTGACTGGTGAGGCCTGGAGGGGGTGTTCCAGGGCCTTCAGCGGGGACTACGAGCGCGGGCAGGCCATGGGGCTGAAGGGGTTGCTGCCCCAGCGGACGCGGGAGGAGATGGAGGCGGATAAGGCGCGGTCCATGGCGGCGCTGCGAACGGCCGAGGTGGTCAAGATCCGCCCGCACATCCTGCTGTGCTCAGTGTGCCAGTACGCCAACGGGGCGCGGCCGCCGTTTGCCGAGGACAATCTGCCAGAGCTTTTGCAGATGGTCATGGAGAAGGACTGCAAGCTCAAGGTGAAGCTGGTGCCGAGCGCTGACTGGGACATGTGCGCCCCATGCCCGAGCCGGATCGATGGCAACGACGGGTGTGTGTGCGGGAAGATCGGGTCTGGGGGGCTGTACAACCAGGTTAAGGATGTGAACGTCCTGCAGGCGCTGGGGCTGACGTATGGGACAGTGATGGAGGCCCGGGAGATGTACCGGCTGATCTTCGACCGCATCCCGGCGGTGTCAGGGGTATGCGTGCTGAACTCGATTCCGGTGCCGGAGTACTCGGTCTGGCATGACGGGTGCAGCAACAACCCGCAGCCGGGGGCATACGAGAAAGGCCGGGAGATGCTGCGGGAGGTCTTTGCGGAGTAGGGAACGGCGAAGGTACGCCCGAGCCAACCACGAACTACCTCATATCTATTCTGTCGCTCCGCCCTAACACTTGCTTTGGGAGGAATGGCTGATGCGTCGCTTGCTCTTTCCCCTTGTTGTTCTCCTGGTATGTCTTCCTTCGTTCGCGCAGGACAATCCCGTCACTAACGGTTCCTTCGAAAGCGTCAACCAACTCGGTGAGGCGCAGGACTGGGAGTTCATGGGTGCGGTCAAGGTTGTGGACCAGCCGCACTCGGGGCAGCGGGGGCTGCTGCTGGAACGCACGGCGAAGGACAAAGGTGAGACCGGCCTGAACCGGCGGTGGAAGATCGACTCGGGCGAGCAGGGCGCGATGCTGTCGCAGCTCAAGGGCGGGCTGGAGTTTTGGTACAAGGCGCTAGCCGCAGAGCCGGGGGCGCGTCTGACGGTTGGGCTGATTGCCATGACGTCGGTGCCCAAGGAGGGGACGGGGGAGCCGCGGGTGATGTATGAGGTCCCCGTGTCGCAGGTGGGTGACGGGCAGTGGCACCGGGGGCTGATCAAGTATGACTTCAGCGGCAATGAGCTGGCGAAGTGGGTGCATGTCTCGGCTCGCATCTCCGGCGCGCCGGGGAAGCTGCTGCTGGATGACATCAAGTGGGTGGCCTCGGTGGGGCCGCTGTCGCAGGTGGGGCATCTGACGCTCACCGAGACGCCTGGGCAGGAGGGGGAGAGTTGCACGGTGCGGGCGCAGGTGAAGAACATCGGCGATGCGCCGTTGCAGAAGGCGCAGGCGACGCTGACGGTGCCAGGGTACTTGCAGGTACCAGGTGGCGCGGCGCGGGAGGTCCCGGCGCTGGAGCCGGATGGGGTTTGCCACCTGCAGTGGCAGGTGACTGGGCTACGGGACCGGGCGGATACGCTGGGCGTGCAGGTGAAGGCGGGGGAGCAGGTGGCGGAGGACAAGCTGGCGCTGGCGGCGGACGTGCAGGTGGAGCAACTGCAGGCCGAGCGGTTCCTGCTGGCGCCGGGGGAGACGGCGAAGCTGCGACTGGTCGTGGTCAACACCGGCAACGCGGCGGCGAAGGGACTGCTGGGGCGGCTGGTGGACACCGGGGCTGCGCGGCAGGCGGTGGCGGAGCGGGGCGAGAGGAGAATTGACCTAGTGCGGCCCGGCACGAGCACTACGGTTGAATGGACGGCCTCACTGAAGCAGATTGCGCCCGCGGTGCGGGTTGAGGCAGAGCTAGTGCAGGGGGCGGGGACGGTGGGCAAGGGGGCAGTGGAACTGGTATGCGCGCCGCCAATGCCGGCGGTTCCGGCTGTGGGGGCGGGAGCGTATGCGAAGGTCTGGCCGCAGGGGGCAGTGGTGGGCAATGAGACCGTGCGGCTGGTGTTCGCGATGCCGCTGCCGTCGCCGGGGTGGCTGCAGGTGAAGAAGGAGGCGCAGTGGCAGACGGTGGGGGTGCTGCCGAACTTAGGGGCCGTGGCGACGGCCCCGGCGAGCGAGGGGGAAGGGCTGAGGGTGATTGAGCCGATGAAGGTTCTGGCGAGCGAGAAGCCGGACGGGGCGGCTTTGAGTTTGGAAAGCGGGGCGTTCGGAGCAGCAGGTGGACAGCGCTACTATGCCATGTGGACGCTCAGATGCCGGGCAGGCACCGACACCGTTGACTATGAGATGGCACTCGGGACGGAGAAGGACGGCGAGTTGTACGGGCTGCACGGGCCGATGCTGTATGTGGGCGAAGGGGGCTGGGGCGGTAAGAAGACCGAGGCAGTGTTCCCCGGTCTGGAGTGGCTGGTGGGGGATGAGGTCTCGTCTTCGACGCTGGACATCTCACCGCTGTTGATGGAGCGGTGGCGGTGGTGCCCGCCGGCCCATGCGGTGACGATTCCGGCCATGAGCGTGTACCACGACGGGATCACGGTGGGGCTGCTGTGGGACCATTTGCAGAAGACGGGAGAGCTGACGCGCCCGCGGGCGGTCTTTGGGGTGCCGGACAGGTTTGAGGGGCGGAACGCGTGCTTGCTGGGGCTCATGGCGCCGGGCGGGGCCGATCCGGAGTGGTGGGTCGCGCCGCGTAGGGCGACGGAGCAGCCGTGGCCGGTGAAGCTGGGGCAGCCGCTGAGGCTTACGGCGCAGCTATATGCAAAGGCAGGAACGACTGACGCGTTGACAGCGATGGATCGCTGGTTCGCGATCCATGGGGCCCCTAAGCCGGAGCGACTGCCGCACGGTAAAGACTGGAAGGATGAGATCGCCTTCAGCGCACGCGGGTACCTCGATTCGCTGTGGGACCCGAAGACCCAGAAGTGGTTTGCGTCGCTGAACGGGCCGCAGCAGATGATGGGGCTGGGCTGGCACCCGCAGTACCTGTATGACGTGGTCTATGCCAGCAGGCTGAGCCCCGACCCGGAGATCAAGCGGCGGTGTATTGAGCGGGCGGCGGAGGTGCAGCGGCTCAGCGGTGGGCAGGCTCCGGCGGCCGAGGACATGGCCTTTGAGTTCGGCAAGCCGGTGGCGCGCCTGATCGGACAGGGCGACGTCGCGGCGGGGCTGATCAGGTCGCAGGGGGCGGATGGGGCGTGGCGGTTCCGAGCGCGGATTGAGAAGTCGGGCATCTTTGCGGGGAGAGACTATGGGGAACTGGGGCCGGATCAGGCGGCGGAGGTGGGGACTTGCGCGGCCAATGCGTATAACCTGCTGCGATATGCGCGGATGACCGGCGACCCGCAGGCGACGGCGGCGGGGCTTAAGGCGCTGGAGTTCATGAGACAGTTCACAGTGCCCCGCGCGGCGCAGGTGTGGGAAGTGCCGGTGCATACGCCGGATGTGCTGGCCTCGGCGGATGCGTGCGAGGCGTACCTGGAGGCGTACCAGATAACCGGAGACAAGCAGTATCTGCAGCAGGCGGTGTTCTGGGCGCGAACCGGGCTGCCGTTCTGCTATATGTGGGACACGCCGGGGTATGAGAGCTTGCGGTACGCTTCGATCCCCGTGTTCGGCGCAAGCTGGTATACGTGCAACTGGTTCGGGCGGCCGGTGCAGTGGAACGGGCTGCGATTAGCGAGGGCATACACGAAGCTGCAGGCGCACGACCAGAGCTATCCGTGGGCGACAATTGCCGAGGGGCTGACGGTTAGCTGCATGTGGCAGCAGCATGGGGCGCAGACGGGCGGCACGGATATCTGGCCGGACCATAATGAGAAGTGGACCGCACTATGGCCGGACAACTTCGACAGCGTGAGCCTCAAGCGCTGCCCGTGGGTGTTTGCGCCGCGACAGATACTGGACCTCGTATACAGGTTCATGGGCTTCCAGCCGGAGCCGCAGACGGCGGTGATCTCGGCACAGGCGCCGCGGATTACGGCTTGCGCGGCTATAACGGAAGCCAAGTTCGCGGGGGAGAAGCTGTCGGCGATGCTGCAGTCGACTCCACCGCAGACGAGCCAGGTGATCGTGTGCAATACCAGCAGGCCGGCGGCGGTGACGGTGAATGGCGCGGCGCTGCCGGAGGTGGCGAAGCTGGCAGACGTGGCCGGGCCGGGGTGGGAGTACCTGCCGAGTTACAAACTGCTGCTGATCAAGCCAGGGGAGGCCGCGAAAGCGAGGCTGGAGGTCAGCGGCGTGCGGTATGAGCAGGGGAGGCTGGTGGCGCCGACGGTGACGAGCCTTGACTTCAACTTCGAGGCCGATAGCGAAGGGTGGCGGATGGCGCATGATCTGGGGGAGGCGGCGGTGCGCGAGGGCGTGCTGCACCTGGCAGTCACGGGAAGCGACCCGTACCTGGTGCGGTCGAACCTCGATCTGGCGCCTGACACCGTGAAGGCGATTGCGCTGCGGCTGGCGGTGCCGCCGGAGTCCAGGGGGGACCTGCAGGTGTTCTGGACGACGAGCGAGTCGCCGGATTTCGCGGAGGCGAGGTCTGCGCGGGCGCCGATGGTGGCGGATGGCCAGTTTCACGAGGTGACGGTGAAGGTGGGGGACAACCCGCAGTGGGCCGGCAAGCGCGTGACGGGGCTGCGGCTCGATCCGGGCGGCGGACCGGCTGGGGTGGAGGTTCGAGTTGATTATGTGAAGGCGGGGCTGTAGGGCAGAGGCCTGGGGGGAGGCGGGGCGTTGCGTGTGGCGGGGGCTGGAGACAGCCCCCGCTGCTGTTTTGGGGGAAGAGGGCGTGCCTCAGGGGGAGGAAAGCTCGCGTGGAGGCTGCTCGTACGGCGAGGGGGCTTGACGGCCCGGAGGCGGGCGAGACGCCCGCACTACGCGAGGTAAAGGTCGGGTGCTGCGGCTTGAGCGCGGAACTTGGCCCGCACTACGCGAGATAAAGGTCGGGTGCTGCGGCTTGAGCGCGGAACTCTACCTGGCTGAAAGTAGTTGACACCTAAATTATTGAGGAATATAACAGGCGCCGCAAGGAGTCGGCGGGAAGGCTGGCGAAAGCACTCCCGCCGCCCAGTCCTTGCGAAGGGCGCTGTATGCTTGCGGCCGCCAGTGGGCGGGCCGCCGAAGGGAACGTTGATGAAGCGTCTCATTGCCATCATATTGCCAGTCGTGATCCTGGGTTCGCTGATTACATGGCGGGTTATCGCCAAGCGCACAGAGGCTGCCGCGATGACCAAGCAGCGGGCGGCGCGCGCGGGTGCGTCGCCGGAGGTGTGCGCGGTGCCGGCTGAGTTGCGGGAGATTCAGTCGGTATTCGAGGCGACCGGGACTCTGGAAGCCCCGCTGAACGTGAAGATCTCGCCGAAGATCAGCGGGCGGATCAATTTCCTTGAGGCGCATGAGGGCGATCCCGTGCGGCGGGGGCAGGTGCTGGTGCGACTGGACGCGACGGAGATCGAGGGGGAGGTGCGGCGGCAGCAGGCGGCGGTGGCAGAGGCCGAATACCGGCTGGCGCAGGCGCAGATCAACGAGGGGCCGACCAAGGCGAACGTGGCGACGCAGATCAAGCAGCAGGCGGCGGCGGTGGCGAGCGCGCGAGCGGACTTCGACCAGGTGCAGCAGAATCTGGCTTCGCAGGTGGCGACGAAAGAAGCGGACGTGTCCGACCTGCAGGCGCGGGTGCAGAGCGCGCAGGCCGCGATTGACAATGCGAAGGCGCATATCAACAGCGTGAAGGCTACGCTGAATAATGCAGTTACGAAGCAGAACCGCATAGTGGAGCTGTATAAGCAGGGATATATCGCGGCGCAGGATGTGGATGATGCGAAGGCGGAGGTGGCGGTGCAACAGGCGTCGCTGGAGGCCGCGCAGGGGCAGCTCTCGGCGGCGCAGTCGGCGCGGGAGTCGGTGCTGGCGCAGAAGCGGGCGTCGGAGCACCAGGTCAGCATCGTGAAGACCAAGGGGCAAGCGGACATCGAGGCGGCGCGGCAGAAGCTGCGGCAGGCGGAGGCGTCGCTGGAGTTGGCGAAGGCGAACACGGCGCAGAATCCGGCATACCAGCAGGGGCTGAAGGCGCTGCGGGCGGGGATCGCGTCGGCGAAGGCCAATCTGGCGAGCGCGCGGGCGCGGCGCGGGGATGCGGTGCTGACTTGCCCGATGGACGGTTATGTGACGCAGCGGTCAGCCGATCCGGGAGCGATGGCGACGCCGGGGCAGGTGCTGCTGACGGTGCAGTTCTTCAAGCAGATCTGGGTGAATGTGTCGGTGCCTGATACGGTGAGCGCCGTGGCGCGGGTGGGGCAGCCGATCACGGTGACGCTGGATGCGATGCCGGGGAAGACGTTTACGGCGACTGTCGTGCAGGTTAACCCTTCGGCAGACCCGGAGGCGCGGCAGTTCACGGTACGGGCGGCGCTTGATAACAGAGACAATTCGCTGCGGCCAGGGATGTTCGCGCACGTGTCGCTGGTCACGGAGAAACTCGTCGGGGTGGTGGCAATCCCTCGTGAGGCGGTGCAGCGCGGGCCGGAGGGGGAGTTTGTGAATTTGCTGGACAGCGAGATGAAGATAGAGCGGCGACCGGTGACCACGGGGCTGGCGGATGCCAAGTATGTTTCGGTGAAGAGCGGTCTGCAGCCGGGCGAGCAGGTCGTGACGCTTTGCGCCATCCCGCTCAAGGAGGGGCAGACGGTCAAAGCGGGCGGAGGGGATGAGCAAAAGGGTGAGCGCGGCAGTCGCCAGAGTGGCCCCGGCGCCGGTCAGGGAGGGTCGCGGCCTTGAACATCGCTCGTTTTTCAGTTCACCGGCCGGTCGCGATCACGATGCTGATCGCCGCCCCAATGCTGCTTGGGCTCGTGTGCTTGCTCCGCCTCCCGGTGGACCTGCTGCCCAAGGTCTCGTTGCCGACCATCGCAGTGATGACTACCTGGCCCAATGTGGCCCCGCAGGAGATCGAGTCGCAGGTCACGCGGCCGATCGAGGAAGCTGTGTCGGCGGCGCCCAACCTCTACCAGGTCAGCTCCAACACGAGCGAAGGCAGTTCGATGGTTCGCGTGCAGTTCCAGTGGGGCACGGACATCGGGCAGGCCGCGGTGGACGTGCTGCAGCTTGTGGAGCGGGCCAAGCAGACGTTTCCTAATGATGCGACGTTGAAGACGCCGATCATTCGGAAGTTTGACCCCAACCAGTTCCCGATCCTGGTCTTTGGCGTTTTTGGCGAGAACGACCCGGTAAAGCTGCGAACGATCCTTACCAACCAGATCGTGCCAATTGTGGAATCGGCTAATGGCGTGGCCTCAGCCACGATCAGCGGTGGGCAGGAACGGGCGATCATTGTGGATGTGGACCCCGTGCGGCTGCAGGCGCATCACCTCGCGCTATCGGCAGTCAGCAAGCGGATCGTGGCGGAGAACCTGAACCTGCCGGCTGGTATCGCCAAGCAGGGCGAGACTGAATATGTCATCCGGAGCCTCGGGTGGGTGAAGAGCCCGGCGGAACTGGCGAAGCTGCCGCTCAGCGCTGAAGGCGGGCGAATCGTAACGCTGGGCGAAGTAGCGCAGGTGCGTGATGCGCACGAAGAGATGCGCATCTATACCAGGTTCAACGGTGAGTCGTCAGTCGGGCTGGTCATTGCCAAGCAAAGCGACGCCAACACCATCGGCACCGCCAAAGCCGTGCTGCAGAAGATCGAGCGGGTCAAGCAGCTATACCCGAACCTCACCTTCGGTCTGGCTTACAACCAGGCAGAATACATCGAGACCTCCATCAACGACGTGAAGATCAGCGCCCTGATCGGCGGCTTTCTTGCCATTCTGATCCTGCTGTTCTTCCTGCGCAACATCCGCAGTACCATCGTGGTGGCGCTCTCGATTCCGACTGCCATCATCTCGACCTTCTCGCTGCTCTACCTGTGCGGGTTCACACTGAACACCATGTCGCTGGGCGGTCTCGCGCTGGCGACGGGCTTGATCGTGGACGATGCGGTGGTGGTGCTGGAAAACATCTTCCGTCACATGGAGCGCGACGGCAAGGGGATCTGGCAGGCGGCAATCGACGGCACGAGCGAGATTCTGTCGGCGGTGTTCGCGTCAACCTGGACCATCATGGTCGTCTTCCTGCCGCTGATCTTCATCAAGGGCCAGGCGGGGCAGATGTACACGCAGTTCGCGCTGGTGGTCATCTTCTCGCTCGCGGTGTCGCTGGTCGTGGCCGCGACCCTGGTGCCGATGCTGGCGACGCGGTTGATCTCGGGCGAGGCGCATGCCGAGAACCTGAACGGCACGCGTGAGCATCTGACTTTCACGCAGCGCGTCTTCCGGCGCTGGGGCGAGTGGTTCGAAGCGCTTGACGCGTCATACCGCAACGGGCTGCAGTGGGCGCTGGGGCACAGGCTGTGGGTGGTCGGAGGGGCGCTGGCGATCACGCTGGCTGCGTTGCCGCTGATTCCCCTCGTTGGCATGGAAATGATGCCGATGACGGATAGCGGCGATTTCAGCATCAGCATCAAGATGCCGGTGGGGACCTCGCTGGAGCATACCAACCAGGTGATGCTGCAGGTAGAGAAGATCGTGCGGGCGGATCGCAACGTGGCGACAGCCTTCGCGGCGGCGGGCGCCAACATGCGTTCCAGCGGCACTACGGGCTCCGCCGTGCCGTTCCAGGGATCGGTAACGGTAAAGCTCAAGGAAGGCAAGCGGATGTCCACTCCGGCGGTCATGCGCAGCATGCGCAGGAAGCTCTCGGCCCTGCCGGGAGTGTCGCCGCGCCTGGAGCAGAATGACCTGGTGTCACAGTTGATGACCGGTGGTGGCCAACGGCTTGATGTCATCATCTTCGGCGATGATTTGGCCACGCTGTCGAGCCTGTCGCGAGACGTCATGAGCCGGCTGCGCAGCATCCCGGGGCTGGAGAACCTGGACGTGAACTGGCAGGAGGCCATGCCGGAGGTGCAGTGGCAGGTCGATCGTGACAAGGCCAATAACCTGGGCCTGAGCTTCTCCGACGTCGCCAACACGATCAACACGGCGACCAACGGCACCATCGCCAGCTATTACCAGGAGAAGGGGTTCCAGTATCCCATCATCGTGCAGGTGCCGGAGGACCAGCGCAAGACGGTTGCCGACATGCAGAACCTGATTGTGACGCCCAGCAGCGGTACCGGACCCGGGATCGTGCTGAGCCAGATCGCCACCTCCAACTATGGCACCGGCCCGAGCCAGATTACGAGGCAAGACCGGCAGCGGTACATTTCCGTGACTGGTACGCCACAGGGGCGGTCGCCGGGTGAAGTGCAAAACGACATCAAGCGGGCGCTGGGCGAGATGACGTTCCCCACCGGGTACTATTGGGACTGGGGCACCAACCAAAAGCGGCAGGCAGAGGAGTTCAGCGGGATGGGGCTCGCGGTCATTCTGGCCATTGGGCTCATCTACATGCTGCTGGCCTCGCAGTTCGAGGCCTTCCTGCACCCGTTCACGATTTTGCTGACGGTGCCGCTGGCGGCCACTGGCGTGACGCTGGCGATGTTCCTGACCGGGCGGCCCTTTGGGCTGACGGCGTTCATCGGCATGCTGATGCTCGTGGGGATTGTAGTGAAAAACGGCATCCTGCTGGTGGATTACACCAACAGGCTCCGGGCGGGGGGGATGCCGACGCGCGAGGCGTTGCTGCGAGCGGGGCCGACCCGCCTGCGACCCATCTTGATGACCGCCTCGGCGGCCATGCTGGGGATGCTGCCGATCGCCAGCGGCCTCGGGAAGGGGTCGGAGGTTCAGGCGCCCATGGCCACAGCGGTGATCGGTGGCCTGATGACTTCGACGATTCTGACGCTTTTCGTGGTGCCCGTGGTGTATTCGCTGCTTGACGGTCTGGCGGGGCGCGTGCAGGCGCGGCGGGCTGCGCGGTCTGATGAACCTGTAGAGGTAGTTGAACGTGATGCTTGAGTCTCGTTGTCGCGTATTGATGGTCGTCTCACTGCTACTGCTTGCGGCCGGGCGCGTATTGGCGCAGCCCACGCCGCCGGTAGTGCCCAAGACCGTGGAGGTGCAGTTGCCGCCGCCGGTCGAGCTGCCGCCGCCGGATAAGATGCCTGAGGGCGTCACGACAGCGCCCATCGCGGCCGACGAAGCTGCGGCAATTGCGCTTTACAACCAGCCGGCAGTGACAGTAGCCGGTGCGGGGATTGAGGCGGCGAGGGGCCGCACGGCGCAGGTACGGTCGGGACTGAAGCCGACCGTCGGAGTCTCGGCGGCTGTGAACGCCTCTGAGGTTAGCGGGGCCCCGGCGGGTTCCTCCGGGGGCGCGCCGTCGCACTACCAGCTTGAGGCGTCGGTGGAACAGCTCATCTATGACTACAACCACACGCGGGATCTCGTTAAGCAGTCACTCGAGCAGGAGAAGGCTGCAACCGCCGCGCTGACGACGGTGCAGGGCGACCTGGTGCTGAGCGTCAAGCAGGCATTCTACGGCCTCCTGGAAGCGCAGCGGCTGGTGACGGTGGCGGAGTCCAATGTGCGTAACCAGCAGCAGCACCTGGCGCTGGCGCAGGCGCGGCTGACGAGCGGGCTGGGGCTGCCGTATGATGTGGTGCGGGCCCAGACGGCCTACACCGACGCGGTGTATGGGCTGACGGTGAGCCGCAACCGGGCGTCGCAGGCACGAGTGGCGCTGGCGGAGATGATGGGGCTGGACCCGCGGACGCCGCTGGTGCCCGCGGAGTCAGTGGAGCCACCGCCGGCCACGGAAGTCGTGGGCGAGATGGTGAACCAGGCCCAGCAGCAGCGGCCGGAGGTGCTGAGGGCCGAGGCGGCGATTCGGGCGGCGGAGTTTGCGGTGTCGGCGGCGCGCACGGTGAATTCCCCGGCGGTCGTCGGGAGTCTCGGCATGACGCGTCGCGGAGACGATTTCTTCCCGAGCACCAACGTGACGACGCTGGGCGTCGAACTGCAGTGGACGCCCTTTGACGCGGGCTTTACCCGGGGGCGGGTGCAAGAGGCGGAGGCGAACCTGGCTGCGGCGAGGGCACAGCTTGACGCGGTGCGCCTGCAGATGACCGGCGAGGTTTCACAGGCGTACCTGGACCTGAAGACGGCGGAGCAGCGAGCCGTCACAGCGGAGACGGAAGTGACCAACGCGCGCGAGGCCGTGCGGCTGGCGGAAGGACGCTATCGGGCTGGGCTGGGCGTGTTCATCGATGTGCTCGACGCTCAGACCGCGCTGGACGTGGCGAATATCAACCAGGTGAACGCGCAGACGGCGGTGGAGCAGGCGCGGGCGGCGCTGGAGCACTCGACGGGGGCGGGGTTGGCGAGGCTGCGGGCGGTGATGGGGGAGAGGAAGTAGAGGGGTAGACTGTAGGGCGGGGGCTCCGTACCCCGCCTGCCGTTATCTACGACTGCCCGAGCGGCGGGGTACGGAGCCCCCGCCCTACAGCCCGAGCGGCGGGGTACGAGCCCCCGCCCTACAGCCCGAGCGGCGGGGTACGGAGCCCCCGCCCCACAGTCGGAGTGGCGTTCCGGCGCAAGTCTGCTACTTGAAGATCACATTTAGCTGTCGCGGCCAGTACTTCACGTGGCCGTCGAGGTAGAGGATGTTTGAGGAAGCGTAGAGGCCCCCGTGGAGCTTTTGCGACTCGGAACTCAGGTTGCAGTTCCAGTCGGAGGCCAGGAAGTAGTCGCTGTCCCACGCGTCGGTCATTACCCTCGGTGTATCCCCATACTTTTTGAAGTAGAAGAAACGGTCAATCCAGCCGAGCCAGCCGTTGGCATCGGTGGAGGCGGGTGCGGTGCTGGGCAGGCCGTCGAAGGACCAGTAATAGTAGGTGATGTTGCCTGCAGCGCGGTTGGCGGGGGTATCCTGCAGGTAGCCAATCTGCGTGCGCGGCGCGGAGGGGCAGTAGAGTATGCCCATGCTCTTCATGTAGGGGTCAAGCTGGCGCACCAGGCGCAAGTGGGAGTTGCAGATGTGGTCATCAACGGGCAGGCAGCCGTCGTAGTCCCCGGCGTACATCAGCGAGGAGACCCCGATCTGGCGCAGGTTGGACAGACAGGTGGTCTTGCGGGCGGACTCGCGGGCGCGGGCGAAGACTGGGAAGAGAATGGCTGCCAGTATCGCGATGATGGCGATGACGACGAGGAGTTCGATGAGGGTGAAGCCTGCGCTGCGTTTGGTGCGCATGAGCGTTCGCCTGCCTGTTCGGAGATGATGATTGTCGGTTCGGGACGAACCGACCTACGCGGAATCTATGCGCCCCGCTCTTAGCTGTACCCGGCGTGCGGCGCGTGCTTCCACTGCCGGATCGTGCGTTACGACTACCACTGTGTGCCCCGCTTGCTGGTATTCCGCCAGATAGTCCATGATCTGCTGACCCGTGTCCGTATCAAGGTTGCCGGTTGGCTCATCGGCCAGGAGCAGCCAGGGCTGGTTGATGACCGCGCGGGCGATGGCGGTGCGCTGGCGCTCGCCGGTGCTTAGCTCGGAAGGGCGGTGGTGGGCCCGCGGCGTCATGCCCATGCGCTCCAGCAGGCTCAGCGCCCGCTCGCGGGCTTCGCTGCCCGGCATTTGCACCAGCCGTGTTGGGAGCAGTACGTTTTCCAGTACGGTCAGGTAGGGGACCAGGTGGAACATCTGGAAGACGAAGCCAACGTTGCGCGCCCGGTAGTTGGCACGGGCGGGGCCGCTTAGCTGATACAGGTCCTGTCCACCGATGACGACGCTGCCGGCGGTCGGTCGGATCATGCCGGCAAGGGTGAGGAGCAGGGTGGACTTGCCGCTGCCGCTGGGGCCTCGGACGGCCAGGAACTCGCCCTCGGGGATCTGGAGCGTGACGGCGTCGAGGGCGCGGACTTCGCCGCGTCGGCCCTGATAGGTTTTGCTTACCTGCTGCAGGTCAATCAACGTCATTCCTCCGTGAGCGTCACTGCCGGGTCCTGAGTGACCGCGGCCATGGTGGGGAGCAGGCTGGCGAGCATGGAAATCGCCATGGAGGCGATCAGGACGCGCGGCAGCAGGTCGGGCTCGGGTTTGACTTTGGCAAGGGTAATGTGGAAGATCTGTGGCCCGTAGTGGGTAGAGAGCCAGGTCCCGACAGCGAAGCCCACCAGGGCGCCAAGCAGGCCGACAAGGGCCGCACGACTTAGGAAGAGCATGGCCATCCGGCCCGAGTCAAAGCCCAGGGCGCGGAGGATGCCGATCTCCTGGCGGCGCTCGCGAACGTTCAGCCACGCCAGCAGCGCTACCCAGAGGGCACAGGCGCCGGTTACGACGGCGACGATGAACTCGACGTTGCGTTCGACCATGTGCCGGGTTTCAGTGCGGGCAGTGGCGATGTTGCGCATCTCGGTGACGTAGGTGTCGGGCAGGACCTTGGCGATGCGGTCGCGCAGCACCTTGATCGCGCCGCCGCGGCAGAGGCAGCCGAGGGCCTGGATGACATTGATCTCGTTCGGACGATGCAGAATGGTCTGCGCGTCGGTGAGATGCGTGTAGAGCCGCGCGTCCTCTTTGCTGCCATCCTCGACCATGCAGCGCTCGACCTTGAGCGGCACCCCCTCGACCTCGATCTTGTCCCCCTCTTTGATCTTCAGCGCCCGAGCGATGGCGAAGCCGACGTAGCACTGGCCGCGCGGGACCTGGTAGCCCATCGGCTCCTTGCCAGGGGCGTCGACGGCGTTGCGCTCGGGCAGGACGCCGGTCACCAGGACCTCGAGGCCGTGCCAGGGGAGCTTGCCCTGCAGCGTGGCGACGTAGTGGTCGGCGCCGATGCCGGGGGTGGTGGCGAGCTTGTGGACGTACTTGTCGGGCATGTGGGATTTGATCTCGTCGCTGCCCCAGTAGGCGGCAAGGTCGCCGGGACCGGGCAGGATGAGCAGGTTGAAGCCGAGGTCGCGCATGAGACGCCGGGTCTCGTTGTTGGCGGCCCGGCCGATGCCCGTGAGGGCGACGACGAGGGTGGCGGCCGCCGCCAGGGCGACGAAGGCCAGAGTGAAGTTCAGCCAGCGAAGACGGATTTCACGGAGCATTAGCGACAGGGGGGACATGCTAACTCCTCTTATGACTGCGCCAGGCCATGACGGCGGCGCCGCCGACCACGGCAACGGTTACGGCCGCGCCTACCAGCCCGGCAGCGCGCCAACTGCGGTTCTCGATACTGGCACCCTCGTCGTCTTCGTCATTCTCGTTCGCGGCGTCTGGGTCCTTCGCCGGCGCGGCGGTATCGGGATCAACGGAGAATTCCACATAGCCTGTGGTCGGGTCAGGAACGGTGTCTCCGGGGACGAGCGCGCCATCGGCAGGTCGGAGGGTCTTCCAGACGCCAGAGAGCGTGGTCGCGACGGCGGGGCTGTTGGGATCGAAGCCAACGACCTCGCGCACCTGCTGCTGGCGGTCCTGGCCCCAGTTGAGGGGCAGGGCGGGGCCGATCAGCGAGGTCGGGTCGGCGGTGCAGGTGCAGTTCTTGCCCATCAGGCGCAGAGTCTCGAGGAGGCGGGGAGTGGTGGCCTGAGTAGCGGTGAGGACGGGGCCAACGCGCCGCCCACGGCCGAAGAGAACCGCCACCCGTGCCTGGCGGTGGCTGCCATCATCGAGGCCGAGGCTCCAACGCAGGACCTGCTCGCGGTCGTCATCCCACCTGGTGCGCAGTACCGGCGGCACCGACTTGATTGTGTGACCCATCTCCGGCTTGAAGCCGACCATCTGCCGGGCGGCGGCGGTGGCGGCGTCAACGACCTTGCGATTCTCCGCCGTGTCTGCCCCCTCTACTACCAGGATCACGGCCCACTCGGTGACAATCTGGCTCATGATCTTGTCGCGCAGGGGCGACTCCACTACCTCGCGCAGCAGCGCCGTGTATGCCTGTTCGCCGGTCAGCCTGGCAGGGGCCTTCAGGGCCATGGCCTCGCCACGCGGGGAAAGCAGGACGTACTGGGCCTCATGGCCCTCGGCACCGAGTGCCTCGGCTTTCTGTACGAGTGTGTCGTCTTTGTTGCTACCGTCCACCATGACAGCCTCGACGTCCGCGTGGTCGAGGGCGAGGGCGGCAGCCTTGCGGAGTTGCTCGCGCTGGGCCGCCAGAGCAGCCTCGCTGGCATTGCACACCACGACCCCGAAGCGGTAGGGGACAGGGTCGGTTACGATGAAGCCCGCGTCGCGGATTGAGTACGGACAGGCGCTGGCGAGCGTCACTGCCAAGGCGAAGGGAATGATGATTGAGAGCCTTCGAAAAGCGTCCATGGTGGCCATTTCAACACGAGCAGTCCAAATACCTACGTGTAATTCCGTTGCAGGTATGGCATGTTCTTGTGCCGAAGACTTCGCCCAACCGTACCGTTCCCTTCGAACAATCGTCGGTCAAACGGAGAGACCCTCATGCGTAACGTGCATAGCCGCGCCTCAGTCTGCAGCCTTGCTCTTCCTCTTCTTCTGCTACTCACACTGCCTGCAATCGCCGAAGACTGGCCCACCTACCAGCACGACATGTCGCGTAGCGGCTTGACTGCCGAGCAGGTGCCACTGCCGCTGCAGGCCCAGTGGACGCACCAGCCGACGAGTCCTCCGCACGCAGGATGGGCTGACCCGCAGTCCGTACCGGTCGAGGGTGTGATCGAGCCGCCCAAAGCGAAGTTCGATGACGCCTTCTACGTCTCGGCGGCGGAGGGGCTCGTGTTCTACGGGTCTTCGACGGAGAACTCGGTTTCAGCGCTGGACGCGACTACGGGGCAAGTGCGGTGGCGGTTCTTTACGGGCGGGCCGGTGCGGCTGGCCCCGACGTTTGCGGGCGGCCGGCTGTATTTTGGATCTGACGATGGTTTCGTCTACTGTCTGAAGGCAGACGATGGCTGCGTGGTATGGCAGCGGCGGTTGGGGCCGAGCAATGAGCGGGTGCTGGGGCATGGCCGGATGATTTCGCTGTGGCCGGTGCGGACTGGTGTGATCGTGGACGAGGGGACCGTGTACTGCACCGCCGGGATATTCCCGGGTGAACGGGTCTACATCTGCGCACTGAAGGCCGAGGATGGCACGCCGGTGTGGACCAACGATACCGTTGACGATCAGATGGGCGGGACGGGCAATGTCTCACCGCAGGGGTACCTGCTGGCTTCGAAGACGCAGCTATATGCGCCGTCGGGACGGAGCCTGCCGGCGTGCTTTGACCGGGCCGATGGCAAGTTCCTGTACCAGCGCGGTGACGGCCGCTGGACGTATGGCGTCGTGGGTGGAACGTACGCACTGCTGGCGGGAGACCAGCTCTATGGCGGGACGGGGCAGATTTTGTCCTATGAGCAACAGACCGGCAAGCAGCAGTTCGCGTGGTTCCCGGGAAAGCGGCTGCTCGTCACGCCGACCACGTCCTATATGCTCAATGACGCGGGGATCACGGCTCTGGACCGAGTGAAGTACCCCGAGGCCAGCAAGCAGGTGACGGACGCGAAGTTCAAGCGCGCGAAGATCGTGGCCTTGCGTCCCAAGCCCGCGGACCTGGATCAGCAGCTTGCTGCCGTGGATGAGGAAGCGAAGAAGGGACAGGCGGCGGTGGAGGCGTGCACGCTGTTCCGGTTCGATCATCCGAAGCTTGAGAGCATGATCGTGGCGGGGGATACGCTATTTGCGGGCGGGGCCGACGAGGTGCTGGCGTTGGACGCAAAGACTGGCAAGCAGCTTTGGAGCGCGCCGGTGAAAGGGCTCGCGAAGGGGCTCGCGGTGGCTGACAAACGGCTGCTGGTTAGTCTGGACAATGGGGCGATTGCCTGCTTTGCGGCGACCACGCCGCCGGTTCCGGCGGCTGTGTCGCCTGCGGTTGCGTTTCCGAAGGATGCCATGACCCCGGTATATGAGCGGGCGGCAAAGGAGATACTGGCGCGGACGGGCGTGAAGAGCGGCTACTGCCTCGTAGTCGGCAACCGGAGCGGGCGGCTGGCGTATGAACTGGCGCGGCAGTCTGAACTCACGATCTATGGCGTGGATGAGGATGCGGAGCGCGTGGCAAAGGCACGAGCGGCGCTGGCGGTTACGGGGCTGTATGGCACGCGGATCTCGCTCGATGTGTGCCCGCAGGGGGAGATACCCCATTCGAACTACTTTGCGAACCTGATCGTGTCGGAGGCGGCGCTGACGGAGGGGACGCTGCCGACAGCAGCGGACAAGCTGCTGCGGAACCTCAAGCCGTGTGGCGGTGTGCTGTGTCTTGGACAGCCTGCGGGGCTACCGAAGGGCGTTCCGGCATTGAAGGCGGCTGATCTGACCGATTGCTACGCCGCAGTCGGGCTCTCGGAACCGACCGTTACGCCGCGCTCGGGTCTTTGGGCCACTTGCGTTCGCGGGCCGCTCCCGGGCGCCGGGCAGTGGACCCATCAGTACGCCGATCCCGGAAACACAGCCGCGTCAACTGATACCATCGTGAAGGCGCCCCTGGGCGTGCTGTGGTATGGCGAGCCGGGGCCGGACAAGGTCCCCAGCCGCCACCTCGGCAATGCCGCGCCGCTGACCATCAACGGGCGGGTGTATCTGCAGGGCATCAACCGCATCATGTGCTTCGACGCCTATAACGGGCAGATGTACTGGGAGCGGGAGATTCCCGGTGCTTACCGCGTCGGCATGGTCTATGAGTGCGGCAATATCGCTTGTGATGACAAGAACTTCTTTGTGTCCACCGGGACGCAGTGCCTGCGCCTGGATGCCCTGACCGGCAAGACGCTTGGCACCTTCTCCCTGCCGAAGCGAAAGGACGACGTCAAGCGTACGTGGGCATATGTAGCGGTGGTGGGGGACACGCTCTTTGGCAGCGCCTCGCACGAGGGCCGGTTCAGCGATCAGGTATTCGCCATGAACGCCGCCAACGGCAAGCTGCGCTGGGCGATGGACGCGGAGACCATCCGCAACAACACCATCGCGATCAGCGACGGGCGGATGTTCCTTGCCTCGGCGGCAACCCCGGAGCAGCGCCAGCAGGTTCTCGGGCAGAAGATCAAGGAACTGATGGCCGATAAGCAGATCACGGCCGCAGAGGCTGAGAAGCAACTGACGAGCGCGGATGTACGGCTTGTCACGGCGATTGACACCGCGACGGGCAAGATTGCGTGGCAGCGCCCGGTGGATCTGACCGACTGCGGGCCGCACGTGCTCATGGCCATCGCGACACGGGGCGTGGTGATGTTCTCGGGGGCGCACTCCGACGGGCACTACTGGCCGCAGTTCCTTGGTGGGGAGTACGGCACGCGGCGGGTGGTGGCGTTGTCGGCGGCGGATGGTTCGCTGCTGTGGTCAGAGCCCATCGGTCACCGCATTCGGCCGCTGGTGGTCGGTGACACACTGTATGCCGAGCCCTGGGCTTTCGACCTCAAGACCGGCAAGCAGCAGATGCGCGAGCATCCGGTGACGGGCGAGCCGTCGCCATGGCAGATGGAGCGGCCGGGCCACCACTGCGGCTGCATATCCGGGTCGCCAAACGGGCTGTTCTTCCGCTCATGGTCCATGGCGTACTATGACCTGATCCGCGACCAGGGCACGCAGCACTTCGGGGGGCAGCGGCCCGGGTGCTGGATCAACATGATCCCCGCCAATGGCCTCGTCGTTGTGCCTGAGGCAAGCTCTGGTTGTCTCTGTCTCGTGTCCATCCACTGCACGACGGTATTCCAGCCGCGGGAGACCGATCGTGCCTGGGGCGGGTATTCAACGCCGGGGCCGGCGCTGCCGGTGAAGCGACTGGCGCTCAACATCGGCGCGCCCGGTGACCGCACCACGCCCGATGGGAAGCTGTGGATGGGGTTCCCGCGCCCGAACCTGCGGATGCCGGTGCCGATCAAGCCGACACTGACGTACATGGCTGGCGGCGGGGCCTACAACACTGCGACGGACGGCGCACAGTTCGCCGGGACGGACGCGTCGTGGCTCTACACTTCAGGGGCTCGAGGGGTGACTTCCTTCAGCGTGCCGCTGGTAGGGGCGCTGGACGGCCCGGCCATCTATACCGTGCGGCTGGGCTTTGTGGACGCTCAGAATTCGTCCGCAGGGCAGCGGACCTTCGGCGTGAAGGTTCAGGGACAGGTTCGCGAGCCAGCCTTCGACATCATCAAGGCGGCAGGCGGCCCCAACCGCGTCGTGATACGGGAGTTCAACGGTATCCAGGTTGATGATGCGCTCAACGTCGAATTCATAGCCTCGGGCAAGGATCTCAAGCCGGAGCAAATGCCACTGCTGAACTGCGTGGAGATCGTGCGCGAGAAGGTGCTGCATGTGGGCATGCAGGCGCCGGATTTGGTGCTGTCTGACCTGGCTCCGAGCGCCGAGGCGAAGATCGACTTCAGCAATCGGACCGACAGCGAGTTCAACGGCAAGCTCAAGCTGATCGCCCCCGCCGGGTTCACGGTGACTCCGGCTGAGACGCCGGTGAAGCTGGCTGTGAATGAGCGACTCAGCTTGCCGGTGAAGCTCACCGTGGACAAGCGCGGGCCGGCGGCGACGCCGACGCTGCAGGTACAACTGCTGCGGGCGGACGGCACGGTCGAAATAGAGCGCGCGGCGAAGGTTGAATACCTCGGGCCGCGCATGCGCCTCGTCATCCCCGTAGCGGCGGATACGTACGCCTCGGCGGGGGCAGCTACGACCAACTATGGGCTGACGGCGAATCTGCTGGTTGATGGCGGCAGCGCGCGGATGGGTGATGAGAGCCACAACCTGGGCTACCTGCGGTTCCCGCTGCAGATTCCGGGCAAGGTGACAAAGGTCACGCTGCGCGTGCACACTGCTCCCAGCGAGGCCGCCGAGAGTAACGACTCTGGACGCATTTGCCTTGTGGAGGCGGTGGACGAGAACAAGCTCAACTACAGCAACCGGCCGACGCCGGGCGCTGAGGTGGGTAAACTCGGGAAAGTGGACCGGAATGTGTGGGAGGAGCGGGTGCTGAACGTGGACCTGGCGGGCAAGAGCGAACTGTGCCTGGTGCTCGATCCCACCTCCTGTGACGGCGCCAGCTATATCTCGCGCGAGGGTGGGCAGGCGGCACAACTCGTGGTTGAGTATGAGGCCCAATGAAGCGCCTGAGCCTTCTGGCGGCGCTGCTCCTATTGACAGCCGCTACGACGGTCTTGGCAGCATCCGCGGCCGATCATTGTCGTCAGGGTATGAAGCTGTATGGGCAGGGGAAGCTGGATGGAGCTGCCAGGGAGTTCCGCGAGGCCCTGCGGCTGGACCCGCGCAGCGATCAGGCGCACACGGGGCTTGGGGTGGTGCTGTACGCGCAGGGGAACGTGAGCGAGGCGGCGGCGCAGTGGCGGCAGGCGGTGCGGCTCAACCCGCGTAATGTGAGCGCGCAGGTCAACCTGGGCTCGGCGCTGGTGGACCTGAACAGGGCGGAGGAAGCGATTGCGGTGCTCAAGCGGGCGCTGGGGCTGAGCCCGCAGTCGGTGGGAGCGCATTATAACATGGGGCGGGCGCTGGCGAAGCTGCGGCGGACGGCAGAGGCCATCAAGGAATATGAGACCGCGCTGAGGCTCAACGCCAGCTTCGCGCCGGGATGGCTGGCGCTGGGGACGCTGCATGCGAATGTGACCAAGACTCCGACCGAAGCGGTGCGATGCTTCGAGAAGTACCTCAAGCTGGTACCCAACCCGCCACAGTGTACGTGCTGGATCAAGGCATATGTGGAGAAGCACCGGAAGCGTTAGTGCCAATAACGACGTCATCCTGAGCCCGGACGCGGACGTCCGGGCTCAGGATGACAATGGTCTCTGGTGATCGTCA
>JBDKRC010000348.1:0-46095 GCA_039683575.1 Armatimonadia bacterium
TCAGCCCTGCGCGACGGCGAGAGGCTCGATGTGCCGGACTGGGGCGATGGTTAGCCTCAGCCCCTGCTGTACTACTGGCCGCCAGCAGCAATGGCAGGGACCTTCGCTGCATCGGCTTGGCCTCAAATACGCACCCCGGATCGCGGCCGGTGTAGCACCATTACGTCTGGGGCGCCAGTACTACAGTGCTCAGCCTCTGGCGCGTGGCCCCGATGCGCTGCTCGGGGATGGGATTGACCGCAGCTCCGCGTCGCTCTGGTGCCCTTTGCGCCATTCGACCTGCTCGGTTCGCTTCGCGACGCCCTTTACCCCAAAGACAACGGCCCCAGAATCCGTAGATTCTGGGGCCGTTCGAATAGTACAAGGGACCGCCTAACAACGCTGCTGATGTCCCAAGAGGCTGCCTTGCCCTATTGTTTGGTTTCAGTAATGGGCTGTGATGAGCGCCGAGGGTTGGCGAGAGTTTCCGGCGCGGTGGTCTCTTGCCGGTGACGCTAACTGCCTGGCATGCTTGCGGCAGCGCTGTTGACGACGCCCTTGATATGTGGGTCACCAAGTTGCGACCAGGCGCCAAGGGCAGCAATCGCCACCAGTGCGAGCAACAGGGCATACTCGACGGTCGTCAATCCTTCTTCGTCCTGCCAGAGTATCCTAAGCATGACTGCATCCTTTCCCTGACCTGACGCCGGGGTCGGTGTCGAGTTCTCGGCGGTAGACTGCGCGCTGTGCGATGGCACTGCCGGCCAACTAACCACATTGGTTGTTCGGCTCAACAGCGCCATACAGAGACTCTCTGTATCGTGTTAAGATACTCGGTAGGCTTCGCATTACCAACAAGAATCTCGCAACATCCGCTCAAGCAGAGCGGGTGGTGGGGCCCGTTGACGACTGCCTCTTTCCGCCGAGCATTCGGGGGAGCATCGCGGCGCAAGCGGCAGACGCCAAGTCCCACCGGGAGGGGACGTGGTGGGAATGGGGAAAGTTCAACACTGATTGCAGTAGCCACGACGGATTGAGTGTTCCGGAGCCAGACAGCCGGAACTGGAGAGGTGACGAGATGACCGGCCGCCAAGCAGCAGCGACGACCGTCTGTACCGCTCTGCTCATCCTGGGCATGGTGAGCACCGCAATGGCCGGAGGGCCCGACGGAAGGGGGGCTGGGACGGTACAGAGCGGAAACCGCCTCGTCGCCCGCAACGATTACGGGGTGAGCCGGTCTTACCTGCCACCGCTCATCATGCAGCGGCGCTTCTGGAACATGCTGCCCTACTGGTCCCCGCAGTCGAACCAGAACAAGATGATGGCACAGCATGTACTTCCGGAACCCATGGTCCGCGACGCGGCGCGGTGCTACTACCTCGGCGACCTGCGTGCGGCAAGCGGCGATCCCCTGGCAGTCAACGGCGAGGGCCTGCTCAAGCTCGCCGTCGATCCTCGCCTGCCCTTTGTGGTCTATACCTCGGCCGGACGCCCGCCGTTCCGTTGCCTCGACGACTTCCAGGTTGACGCCACGGCGTATCAATCGTGGAAGGCGGCACACCCCAACTTCCTGGGCTTCTGGACAGGCGTGGAATGGGACAACGAGTACGTCAGCCCGCTGTCCGACCCCAAACGGGGGATCGAAGCGGCCCGTAAGCATGGCTGCTCGGAGGCGGCCCTTACCCGGATGCAGGCGCTTCTGGCGCGCGCGGCTACCAGCCGGGAGGGGGCGGTACAGGGACTGGAGGAGTGCTATCGCGGCCTGCGGCGGTACTACTTCGACGATCCGGACAAGATGGTCTTCCTGCGAGGCGGCTGGTGTTTCGATCACTATGCGCTGGAGTGGGGAAGCGGAATGGCGATCTCGGAGACGACCAATACCGGGCTCTACCGGCACCAGGTGTCGCTGTTCAGCGTCCGCGGAGCGGCGCGTCAGTACAGTCGGCCGTGGCAGTGGTACATCGCCACCTACTACAACGGCTGTGACAAGGACGGCAAGCCGACGGTAAACAACGAGCCCAACTACACGAGCCCGGTCCGGTCCATGGCGGCCGGGGCCGGCGAGAACGCGGGGCCCGGGTATGGCATGTCTGTCTCGCTGAGCCGGCGGGATAAGTATCTCGCCTACCTCTGCGGCGCGAGTCTCGTCCAGCATGAGGACTGGCCGCGCACCTACTGTCAGCCTGCCGAGGGCAAGCCGGACGAGTGGGTTCTGTCCCCGCACGGCGAGGCGATGAAGGAATGGTACGATTTCACTCAAAAACACCCTGACCGGGGCGTCAGCTATGCTCCAGTGGCGCTGCTTTTGCCGTTCAATCAGGGCCTGCCACAGTGGGGCGGAAGTCCCTGGTCGCATTTCCAGCCAGAGCGGCCTGACACAATGATAGACGACTTCCTCTACACTCTGGCGCCCTTCTCGCAGGACCTGCCGAAGGGCCAAGAAGGCTGCCTCGCCAACAGCGAGTTCGGCGACCTGTATGATATCCTGGTGGCGAACCCGACGAGCGGACCCACGCCGCTGGCGACCCTACTGAACTACAAGGTAGTCATCCTGCTTGGCAAGGTAGACGTTGGACCTGCGCTGGCCGCGCGACTAATGGAGTACGTCCGGCGGGGCGGCTCACTGGTGATCAACAGCCGACAGGTCAGCGACAGCCTGCCAACGACGTTTCTCGGCGCCAAGCCCACGGGAAAAGTGGCTCCCGTCGAGGGCCGCGTGGTGGCCGTGCCGGGCGACAACAGGATTGGCCTGACGACGCCCTATGACTACGAGCAGACGGAGTTGAGTGGGGCTGAGCCTCTGTGGCGTGACGGCAAGGGCGGCCTCCTGGCCAGCGTGAACCGCTTCGGCCGCGGCCGCGTGGTCCTGACTACGGTGGACTGTATGGTGCCTCGGGAGCGTGTGGACCTGGTGGCGAAGAATACAAGAATGCCTTTGGTCGAACTCCTCATGCGGCAGATTGTACGGGAGGTGCTGCCGCTGGAGGTCCGTGGCGATGTGGAATACGGCCTCAACAAAGTGTCCGATGGTTGGTGGGTGTATCTGATCAACAATAAGGGCGTGACCAAGTACACGACGACCCCGGAGGAACTGGACCCGGCAGCCACCGCGAGGGTAACGGTGAGAATGCGCGCCCTGCGGGCCAGCTCCGTCCGTGAGTTGCGGCAGGGCACACGGATTGCCGTGGACGCGCGACGGAACGCCTTCACCATCGACGTCGGCCCAGGCGATGTCCGCATCATCCACATCGTCACTGATGGCGCGACACGCTAGTACTCTGTCCGGGCGATCATCTCAGCCTGCGCCGCAGGCGAGAGTGCGACGAAGAACTCACTGAAGCCGGTGACGCGCACGCACAGGCTGCGGAATTGGGCTGGGTTGGCCTGGGCTGCCGATAGCGTTGCGCGGTCCACGAAGGTGAAGCCTACGTGAATGCCCCCAAGGGCAAAATAGCTCTCCACCAGCCGCAGTGCCATTTCGGGCTCAGGGCGGAATGCCAGCTTCAGGTTCAGCCCGCCCGTGGGCGTGCGCCCAAGGGGAAGACGAGCGACACTGCGCAGCAGGGCCGTGATCCCGGCGCGATCCGTGCCCAGTACAGGGGACTGGTTCTCGCTGATCGGCTCGCCAGTCAGTCGGCCATCAGGCGTGGCCGGGAGTTGGTCGCCCCAACCCAGGTGGCAGTGCAGCGAGTAGATCGCCGGAAAGAGCAGACAGCTGCCGGGGTTCGGGGCCGCCGCGAGAGCGTCCAGAGCAATCTCGCACACGCGCCTGGCCAACTCATCCGCCTCTATCTGATCGTTGCCGTACTTGGGTAGCGCATTGACGATCTCCTGACGCAGGGGCTCGTGCCCGGCGAAACGATTTGCGACAATGGCGAGAAACTCCGACAGGCCGAAGCGCTGCTGCTCAAAGACCAGCTTCTGGATCGCCAGCAGCGAGTTGGTGACGGTCGCCACGCCCCCAAGGTAGTGGTATTGGGTACAGTACCGCAGACCGCCGCGGCCCAGGTCACGTCCCCGCGCAACGCAGTCCCCCAGCAGCACCGACTCGAAGTGGAAGTCGTGAGGCGCCCCGCGCATGGCGCCTGTGGTCTGCGCCACCGACGCGGTGAGGAGCGAGGCCGCAACCTGGGCGAAGGCCGCAAGCACGTCGTCGAGGCTGCGCATCGCTGCTACGGACGCCAGCCCCGCCACGGCCTGACCGCCGGTGACCGGGTCGCGCCCTTCGTCCAGGGCCATCAGGAGCCAGTGGGCCATGTTGTGAAAGGCATCACCGCCAGCGAAGTCAAACAAGCCCGGCAGGTTTATGCGGTTGCACGCGGTCAGTGAATAGCCGTAGGCATCGTCAGGGGAGAAACCCAGGCGCTCGAGCTGCGGAATGATGAGGTCATCGTTCCAGAACTGGAGCTGTGCATGACAGGCTGGCAGCGCCTGCGCGACCGCCTGCTTTAGCTGCGGCGAACTGCTGCGGCTCAGTCGCACGTTCAGCTCGGGCTGGGGCATCTTCACCAGAGAGGCAGCCTCCAGGATCAGCAACGTGAGTTCGTTCGTCTCGTCATCTCCTGCGGGTGAGCGGCCGCCGAGGACCACGTACTGGTTCGAAGCGAATGACGGAGTTGGTTTGCTGCGGTAGTTGTCAGTGGTGGTGCCCGTAATCTCCTTCGTCTTCATCAGGAAGTGAGCGAGGTAGGTTCGCGCCAGGTCGGGCGTAAGCGTCCCATCGGCCAGGCCCTGCTGGTAGAGGGGCAGCAGGATCTGGTCCAGGCGCCCCAAGGCGAAGTCCCGAGCGCCGACATAGCAACTCAACACAAGGTGTACGAGCCAGATCCCCTGCAAGGCAGCGAAAAAGTCAGGGGCTGGCCCTGCCGGGGCAGCCTGCAGCGCCCGCGCTGCGCGCGTTAGCTCCTCCCGGCGCGCCGGTGCCGCCGTGCGAGCCTCGGCGAGGGCCGCGCTGGCGTAGCGGGCAGCATAGTCGCTGACCGCTGTGCAGCAGCGAGCGGCATTTTCGGCGAAGGCCAGCGCTTCATCGTCGCCGAGGCGTTCGGCCGTCGCCTGAGCGTCGGCGGCTATGGCGGTGAGGCCACGCGACAACAGGGCCGGCCAGTCGGGCGTCAGATGCCCCCGGGAGCCGAAGCCCGGCAGTGACGGAAGATAGGTGCTCCCGCTGGGCAGCGGACCTTCGACCATCCGGCCCAGAATGAGGTCTTCCGGCGCGATGGGGGTGGAGGCTGCGTCCAGGAGCCGTTCCAGAATCGTCGCGTAGCGCCTCTCCGCCGGCAGCGTGTCAAGCACCGGCGCCAACTCGTCGAGCACGCGCTGGCGCTCCACGAAGCAGTGGGTATTGTCCCCGGCAAAGATCCGGTCACGCAGACCGTCCAGCCGAGCTATGAGATCGGGATCTGCAATACTGGCCATGTCTCGTCTCTCCGCGCCTGTGCTGCGCGTTTCCAAAGTCGTTGTCGCGAAAACCAGAGGCCACTATCGCCCCCTGCAAGCAAGCAGCGCCGCCGGGATGCTCACACATCGGGCAGAAATGCCGTCCACACTCAGATTCTACAGCCCCGGAATTCTGTAGGTCCAGATGTTAGTGTTGGCGGCGTAGCACAGGCGCCCGTTTACGAGCGCCCCGCCGGCAGTGATGGGGACAGGCGGGCGCGCGAGCAATTCATGCTTGAGGCCGCCGGGGGCAACCCTGATGATCGCGTTACTCATCAGCGCGTAAATCGCACCGTCGGGACCTGTATGCAGGCCATGGCGCACAGCCCCTCCGTATGTGGCCCAGGGCTCTGTATGCAACACCTTTCTGGCTGCGGGATCGAACGTGAAGAAGACCGATCCACCAGTGAGGCCATAGACCAGCCCGTCCGGTCCGACCGTCAGGCTAACGATCGATGACTGACCAGGAACGGGAGCCATGTGGAAGCTCAGTTTCCTGGTCTTCCAGTCGATGAGGTACAACTCCGCATCTTTGGCGGTCGGGTGTCCCCCACCGGGCGCTGCGATATCAGTGCCGCCGACCAGGTCGCCGTTGGGCAGTACCCCCAAAGCGATGCAACTGTGGCCGGGGAGCAAGTCTTTGTCAGCCGACAGCAGTTGTGATTGCCGGGTCTCGATGTTGTAGATGCCGATTCCACCGCCGACCAACCCATAGCCGGCATACCCGGCCATCAGGAAGTGCTTGCCATCGGGGTGAGCCAGCGCCGCTCGCGGCCTGCAAATGTCGTCATGCCAGCCGGCAACCACGTACGGATTGGCAATCTTGCCGGCATTCGGGTCGGGGAGACGTTCTTTGCTGAGTTGCATCGAGCAGATCGAAAACCAAGGCTTCTTGCCCGAGGTATCCAGCAGCGTCGTAGTGAAGGCGTGCTCGCCGGCAGCCAATTTCAGCGGCCCGAAGACCTGCATCGTCCCGGTCTGGGTGTCCATGGCAGAGGCGTCAAGGGGCTTCCCGAGTGGCTGGCCGTCGAGGGCGAACTGCACCCGGCAGTAGTTGGGGCTGAGCAGAGGCAGGAGCTGCAGATAATAGCTGCCGCCCTCGGCCACGCGCAGCTTGAACGAGCCCTGCGCGCCGAAGGTATCGCCACAGAAAAACGCGGCATCATAGCCCGTCAGGTAAGTGAAGTGCCCGTTGGTGAAGCTACCGGTCTTGATGAGGGCGTCCGCTTTGAGCGCCAGGTCTTCACGGCTGCCCGCGGGATTGAAGGGCGCAGTCGTGTCGAACAGCCACATCGTGCCGGATGAGTAGACCGCCCCCATCACGTACTTGCCCAGAGCAGCGATCGAGCACATGTTGCCGCCACCGATGCCCGGCACCGCGCCGTAGTCGCTTAGTTGGCCGCTGCGGGCGTCCAACCGCACAAAGTGCATGGGGTGGCAGGTCGAGGCGTAGACGATGCCCTCGGGCCCGAGCCCAAGGCTGGTAACCGAGGCCCCGCCGGACTCATACTCGAACCGGATGCGCTTGCTATCGCCTGTTTTCGGGTTCTGTATCGTCATCCACTTGTCCGGCATACTATACGCCGCGAGCTTGCGGCCGTCCGGAAAAGTCGTGTGCACCTGTCCGTAGTACACTTTGCCGGTGGGGATCGCTTTGGCGAGACTGGCCGGAGCGGCGGGAGTTGCCTTCCCTTCGAACAAGACGAAGGTTTTGCCGTTGATGCTGCCAGCTACCTTGCCGTCCTCAGTCGCATAGACCGATGCCGTGCCATGCACCCGGTCCTCCTCGGCAGCCAACTGCACCATCTTCCCCGTAGCTATGTTGCAGGCCACGATGTTCTGCCGGGCGGTGCCGATACCGCCGTAGACCCATCCTGCGCTGTCGGCAGCCAGAGACTGGAGGTACTCCTCAGCCGGGTCCATGCGCCCGTAGCTCTTGGCCTCTTGTGTTGCCGGGTTGTACGAGACAAGTTGACAGCCCAGCCCGCCGGCCCAGATCATCCCGCCGGAATCCTCGGCGAAGGACAGATAGCAGCTTGTCGGCACAGGCCTACCATGCCAGAGCCATTTGCCGCTCTGAGGGTCAAACTCGCCGATGTCGCCGCCCTGCGCGGTGTAGAAGCGGCCGTTGGAGGCCATCAGAGACCCAAAAGTGTAATTCTGGGCTTCGACAGGGCAGTATACCTGCGTGGTCTTTCCGGAGTCGATGTCCGTGACGACGAGGTAACCGCGGGCCGCCTGATCCAGCGCGACGCCAATGACGAGGCTGCGTCCATCGGCGGTCTGCGTTGTGACGACGCCGCGAGCCTCGGCCACCGTGGCGCCGATCCCGTGATCGGTGAAGGGATTGGCCCCGGCGGCATCCTGGGCGCCGACGGATGATGATAGCAGTGGCAGGGCAAAGCAGAACATGAACAGAGACCGTAGCGTGCGCAAAATACACCTCATTCGCAGAAGACATTATCGTTCTTCTATGGGTACCTGGGGTAGGCCGAGCCCTCAGAGTAGGCGGAGACAGCGCGAGAAGCCGTTCGGGTGTGGCGGCAATTGCGGGCCCGGGATGGGGGGCTCGTCGAGCTCTATGACCTGGCGTGCAGGGGCTTCCCAGCCGCTCAGCCAGGCCTCCCATTGTAGCTGCTCCACTCCCTCGCCCGAGAGTTGGGCGGTGAGTGAGACACGACCGCCCGAGGGCAGACTGAAGATGTAGTCGTCACGCGTGCGCTCGCCCACCGGCTTCAGGAAGCGACGGGTCCCGTAACCATGCGTGCTCTTCCGATGAAGTCGCTGGGTGGGGATGACATGTTCTCCAGAACCGCCCTGGTAGCGGGAGGTGCTGCAGGTGAGGTTGAGGCAGTCGAGCACTTCCTGCGGGCCGCGCAGTGTGATCAGCAGTTCGGGGCGCACCATGCGATAGGGAACCGTGACGTACCACTGCCGCGACACCGCCCCGCTTTCCACACTTTCCACAAGGTTGGCAGCCTCTAGTCTCGGCAGTTGCATGAGCGGGGCGACCGCCGGGCCGACGCGTCCGTCCAGGCGGCTGTTGCCCGGGAAGAGACAATCGTAGCCGCCGCCCGACCTGGGGCGTGTCATGAATTCGCTTCCAGGCAGCGCCGAGGGCTCGCTCAGGCCTGCGCGCGCCGCGTACACCAAGACCACTTCATGGCCGAGAAGAGTACAAGGTTCGCTGAGGCGTCCCCAATACGGGTACACTTGCCAGATGCTGGCGGGCTGGTAGCCGAGTAGGCCGGGGAGGCAAAGGCCAATGGTCTGCGGCTCAACAGACGGGTTGCGCAGGACCAGCCACGCGCCATCGGCGGAGGGATTCAGGAAGCCATAGACTTCCCCGACTGCCGGGTCGCCGAGGACCATTCGGCCCTCGTCGGTGAGCAACTCCGGAGCGTGGTACCGCGCCCAGGCGAGCACCTGCCGCAGTTGGGCTGCTTGCCAGTCATCCAGGCTCTCCGGGTTGAGGAACAGTGTGATATAGCTCGTGCCGCGCGTGAAGGTAAGCACGAGGTTGTCCAGCCAGGTATGGCGGTCCTCCTGGATGGGATTGCGCGGGGCTTGGGCGAACTCGTGGTTGTCGAAGGGGTCCAGCGGAACCGGGCTTTTGTCCGTCACAAGCACCTTGTGGTACATGGCGTCGCGATGGTTGATGGCGCGGTCGCGCTGAGTGCGGGCGGGAAGGCTGGAGTATTCGCAGTCACCGGAGGCCGGCAGCCAGAGGTGGCTGCCGTGGGCGAGCAGCCAGGGGCTGGGCCACCAGCCATCGCGGGTCACCACGTTGGGATTCTCCGCAAGCATCCGGCCTTCGATGCGGGACCACGAGTTAAGGGTCTCTTCGCGGACGTGGTCGCGTGATGGATATCGCTCATCAAAAGCAGCATTGCTGGCGCACTCGTTGTCCCAGTCGATCTTGAAGTGCTTTGCCCCAATCTTGGCGACAAGTTGGACGAGGCGCTCCCCCAGATCATCCTCCCACTGACGGTCGAGCATCACCAGGTAGTCATCGCCGCTGTACGAAGAGGCCTGCCCCTTGCCGACGGCGTACCCCCGTTCGGCAGCCCAGGCGGGGTCGAAGCCCATCGGGCCGTTGCGGCTAATCCACAGGGACAGCTCTACCCCCAGAGCCCGGACTTCCTCGGCAAGCTCGAGGAGAGCCATATCGTCGGGATCGTCCTTGAAGTGCAATATGGAGCGGCGATCGTTCCAGCCTGCGTCGAGGGTGAGCACATCGGGCACGATGCCGAGTTCCAGCATGGCGCGAAGGTATTGGCGGTAACCGTCGAGCGAGACATCGTACTCCATGCTCCCGAGATATGGGTCAGACCAGAAGGTGCACAGGGAGACGAGGAACTGGTTGAGGCGGGGCAGGCGGATGGTGCGGATATAGGCATCGAGAGCGGCCCGGACGGTTTCGGAAGACGTGGCGGCACCGTAGATGATGGGTACGGTAGCGATCTGCCCATCGCGCCAGGTGGGGTGGTGGTAGGCCTCCAGGCTGCCGCGGCTGACCCTGGTAAAGGCGGCGGCATGTTCCATGGCCACAAACCAATCTGCTATGTACAAGGGGTAGCCGCAGCCTGGCATGGTACCAAAGGATGTTTCCTCACCCTCCTGGTCGGCTACTTCGCCAAAGTCCGGCAGTTGTGCCTCAAAGCCGGTTATGGTGACTTCATCGCGCTCGACCGGCTGGAGATCCACATAGACCCGCTCCGGGGTCTGCAGGTCGGCGCCCGTGATCTGGAGTGACTTGCGGAAGCCCTTGTCCCACAGCGAGTACATGACGGCGACTTCCATGCCGGTGGGGCTGTGGGAGTACCGTAAGCCGAGAGAATCGAAGCCAATGGCCTCCTCTGCGGTCAGTTCACAGTTCTCGGCGGTGATACTGTGCTCCCCGACAACGAGGCGGAAGGCGGGCCAGCGGCATATACGTTCGGAGCCGCTGAGCAGGTTGCGGAGTTGAAGCTGTCCGTCACCGGCAAAATCGAGTTGGACGGACTGGTTGGTGAGTTGCTGGTTCATGAGCTGTGGGAGCCCCAGGGGCTTCTCCTTCGCGGTATCAAGGCGAGTTCACTTGTCTGTGGTCGGCACGGCTGTGGACCGGGTTGGGTCCTGTCCTCACTGGCCCTTCCCCGGACCGACGGCCAGACATTGTAGCTAAGTAGCCACCTCAGCGCTCGGCGGCTGCCGCGAGCGGGATGACGAACGTGTTCGGCCCGGTGAACTTCCGCTGGGGGAAACAGACCTCTTCGGTCACGCCGCCCTGCACCCGCAGGCCATGATCCGTACCCAGCACGATTACCGACTTGCCGTCCCGCTTCTCAACATGATCGATCGGGTATCCGTGGGTGAAACCGCCGCCGTGGGTGACGATCATCCAGACACCGCGTAGGGCCTCACCTGCGGGGATATCAGCGGTAGTAACAAAGGCGTCGTCCCCAGCCCCTTCGACCTTCCGCGAAGCCCCCTCAATGCTTCCCTGATACCGCGTCTGCTTCTGTGCCAGCTTCATCTCCCCGTCAGCCAGCCGCTCGCCGTCGAACAGCCACAGCCCCCGGGGCTGGCCGTTTACTCGCCGGATGATGCCGAGGCCCCCTTGCAGTACCACCCCGTCCGCAGTCCTGCATTCGCCGGCAGGCTGCTGTGGCATACTCAATATAATGTCCTCGGTTTGTCCGTGACGGACGCGGAGCCCCACCGCCCCGGGCGGCGCCTCGGTGAGTGAAAGCCGTTCCACGCTCTGAATGAAGGTCTCTCCGGCGAAGGGCTCAAGGACGGCAGCGAAGACGGAGTCGAGCGGACCAGCGTCCGTTTGCCGCCGCATCATCAGGTGCGGCATCCAATAGTCGTAGATCTTGCGGTTATCAGCCTGGTTGCCACGGCCAGTACGGCGCACCGAAGGGCTGCGGCCCAGGTAGACACTCACCGGCGAGGGCGGCAGGACGTGCAGGCGCACCCCTCGCGTCGTCTCCGCCGCATAGCGGAAGGTGGCGAGGAAGCCGGTTTCAGCTGAGGCCGTCCGCAGATCACGCAGCATGGCGTATGATTTCGAAGGCTGAATCGACGAGATGGCCGCTGGCGGGGCCGTGAGGCTGTTCGGGTTATCCGTCAGCGGCAAGTTGACCTCGGCGGTCATGTCTTCATCCGCATCGCCATGCATGAGCCAGTCGTGGACTTTTCCCCCGCGGACGCGGAAGATGTCCACCACATACGCGTCTTGATCGGACACGGGGATTAGCACAAGCAGCCGGCGATACGTATCCAGGCCCTGGATCCGGCTGTAACCCCGCCGGCCGTCAGCTTCTACAGCACTGACGCCCTTGGTGCCGGGGAAGAACGAGACGAGGTCGCCATCCGACGGACTCCCGCCCTGGTCCTGACAGTCGACGGCAACCAGGTTATGACTGATGGTACTGCCGCACCACGGCCGGATGTCGGACCATGTATAACCGATGTCCGATAGCATCTCCCGCTTCTTGGCCCATAGCTGTAAGCTCAGGTTGTCCAGATGATTGTGACCGTAGCCGCCGGAGAAGTGCAGCAGGGCCTGCATCTGGTGGTCGCCCGCGCCACGCCCCAGCGAGGCCTGGCCGAACCCCGGAAGAAGCGCGGACTGCGTGCTCTCCCGAGGCGCCGAACGGCTCTCCTGTGGCCAGGTGTCGTGCACCGGGGGAGACCAACCGGTCGGGAAGTCCACCACCTCCGGCGCGTGCTGCACGCGTGCCCAGAACGCCAGCTCTTTGTCCGGATCCAGCTGCTTGAAGTGCCGGCCATCGGTGGGATCGGTGTAGCCCTGTGGATCGGAGTAGCCACGGACTGCGCCAAAGCAGCTGTTGAGGCCGCCCGTTGTCATGTAATGGTATGAGGCCGACTCGTGCCACATGCCGTCGTAGAAGCAGCCAGCGTTGACGTTTGCAGCGATCCAGCCAAAGGCCCAGTGTACCCAGGAGGGCTCATTCAGGACGCGCCCCATCTTCGCAGCGGTGCCCAGATAGGCGACGTAGTTGTCGATGTGCTTGGGGTTGGCCCGGACCGCCTCGAAGATGGGAGTGAAGAAGTCCTGTTCGATGCGTTCGCGGACGTCATAGCCGCGTTCCGTAGAGAGACGGTCCAATTCGGGGCTGGCGTAGATCATGTCGTAGACTTCGATGGCCCCGGACGGTAGTTCACCTCCGGGGTAGTGCCAACCCCACTTCCCGGCGTCCCAGGTGTATGGAGGCTTCTGGGAAGCCGCGAAGCGGAAATACCGATTGGGGATGCCGCCCACCTGGATCACCGGGAGGTGAGGGTACACCTGGGCCATGCGGTCGAGGATCAGGGCGGCCCGCCGTGCGTACTCCGCCTTACCGGTGGCGAGATAAGCGCGCCCCAGGGCGGCGGCCTGTTGGTGGATCCAGTCCCGTTTGTACATGGCCACGTTGAGGGAGAAGAAGTGCTGGGTCTGGTGTTTCTCGTCGTAGTAGTACGGGTACTTTACCGTCTCCCCCAGTGCATTCGTTCCTTCGAGCACCTCCGTCTCCCGGTACTTGCCATCCGGACGCCACACCAAGCCGCAGTAGCGGCACTTGAGCTCTTCCGGGCGGTCCACACTCCAGGCAAAGACCATGTCCGCATCCACCCCGCCGAAGCACTCGGGGCAGTTACAGAAACGCGTGAAATGCTCCTCCGGGACGAAGCCCAGCACCTGCGCCTCGGTCATCGCCATCACCTGAGCCGCGGCGCGCTCATAATCGGCAGCTTTGGCCGGGTCGATCCGGTGGTCTAGCACAGGGTGTTTGAGCCCCACAGCTCGGCCGCCAGCCCAAGCGGGAACTGCGAGGCACAACAGGCAGTTCAGCAGGATGACTACCAGCGTCAGACGTTCCGCCGTCAGTTGAAGCATCAGGTATCAATCCCTGCCATCTCAGCAGTGCCGTCACGTCTTCTCCAGGCGCCAAAAGGCGTATGCCCGCGAGTAGCGTGCAGTCTGGAGTGAGCAGTATTCACGCGGTTCTTAAATAGCTTCTACCCTCTGAGCCCTTCCAGCAGCCCCACCGCGGTCTCCACGATGCTCTCGCCGAAGCCCGGCACATAGGGGCTGGAATTGGGCTCGTAGGCGCCGTCCTCGAACGCCCGGAGGCTGGGAATGTAACCTACCCAGTCGTTGGCCAGTTCCAGAACCATCGTCTGCGCGAAGGGCGAGCGGCGCTTGATCTCCAGGCCAAGTTCGGCGAAGAATTCGCCCGGCACGCCCACGAGCGCGAGGTCGCCGATGCGGAGGGCCTGCACGACCGTGTCACGGGCCGTCGGCGGGTTCTCGGCAAAGCGCCTGACCCGGCGCTGGAATGACCTCTCGCCCATGAGCACTGGCTTCCCGGCGGCAAGCCGATCCTCAATCTCCTGGGCCTGCGCGAGGTCCTCCGCGGTGGCTGGGGGGCGGGGGGAGAGCGTCAATTCGCCGAGCGCACTGCCCAGCGGGGCTTCCTCGACAAAGTCAGCCTCGTTCCACGCCCACAGGGCATTGGCGGCCACCAGCGCGGCCGCGCGCTCGCAGTGCTGGTAGTGGTCGTTGCGGTTCGAGACGCGCCCCATCACGTTGATATTGTTGATATCTCCCGAAGCCCCATTCGATAGTGCCGCAACGAAGCGCTGCCCGCGAAGTTGTTGGATCAGCGTAGAGAAGAACCCGTAGTAGTCCGCAGAGAGGGCGCTGAAGTCGTCGGGGATCCCAACGTAGTGCAGGGCGTAGTTGCTCAGCAGGCCGAGGGTCTGGCCCTCGCCCCGGCGCAGGACCATCACGCCGACTTCGGGGTCCGTGGGGCCCGCGGGCTCGACCACGTCGGGGTTGCCGACCCCGGGATTTGTCTGCACGGACCCGTCAGCCATGCGGTACCGACGGTTGAAGACCAGACGCTCCTCCGCCGTGCGCGCCCACCCGACCTGTGCGGGCTCCCGCGCCTGCCAGGCGATTCGCACACCGTCTGCGATGCGTGCCCAGAGCCATTCCGTGTACGCGTCGTCGCCCGTCTGCGGCCCGGTGTGGGTATGGGTGCAGGAGATGAGCACCTGGTCAGGCCGCAGTCCCGTGGTCTCGCTGATCCGGGCCTTCGCCTGGTCGAGGTACTTGCGCTCGATCCCAATCACATCGCAGACCGCGACCGCGACCGCGGCACCGGAGTCTTCGAGGGCAAAGCTGCGGACGTAGAGCGGGTCGTGGACAGTGCTCGCGGTGCGCTCCTCGAAGTAGCCCCTCATGTGGGTCCCCAGGGGCGGAGTGATATCCAGTTGCGATACGCCAGCCGTCAACATGTGATCACCTCTCGTATCAGACCGTAGTTCTCGACATCCCGCCAGGCTTGTCAGCCCTGGGCCGCCAGCAAAGCTTCGACTTCGTCTCGCCACCTCGCCCCCTCCATTGGCCCTTTGCGCGTCGCTCCCAGCGCCCCGCAGGCATTCGCCAGGCGCGCCACCTCCGACAGCGGCAGCCCCTCCAGCAGCCCCACCACAAAGCCGGCGTCGAAGCAGTCTCCGGCGCCGGTGGGGTCCACAGCCTGGACGTTGAAGGAGGGAGCCTCAATCACGCCGGCCGGGGAGTAGACAGTGCAGCCCTCGGCCCCGCGCTTGAGCGCGACGACCTCGCACCCCTGATCGAGCAGGGCCTGGCAGGCCTCGGCCGCGTCGGCCTGGCCGGTAAGCACCTGCGCCTCCGAGGCACTGGGCAGGACGAGGGCAGCCCGCTGCAGCACCGGCCCGCAGACGCGCCGCAGCGCTTCCTCGCCCCCCAGAAGCTCGGGGCGCAGGTTCGGGTCGAAAGCGATTCTCGCTCCTGCCTGGGCCGCCAGTTCGCAGGCCCGGTAGCAGCGCTCCCGCATCTGGGGGGAGGCTGACAGCGTCGAGCCACAGATGTGCAGCCACTTCAGACCCACGAAGGCGGCCGGGTCCGGCTCAGGCAATTGGCCGGCGGCGCTGTTGCCGATGTGGAAGACGAACTTGCGGGTGCCATCGGAGAAGTAGGTGACGAAGGCGCAGCCGCTGGCGGGGCTAGCCACGCGGGCGATGTACGAGGTGTCCAGACCGTCGTCCGCCAGCCGCCCGGTGAGGCACAGTCCGAAGTCATCATCACCCACCGCGCCGATGAAGCCCACCTGGTGCCCGAGGCGCGCCGCCTGGTCGGCGAAGATCGCCGGCGCCCCGCTGGGGTAAGGCCCGGTGAAATCAGCGGGCGCGCAAAGTGGCGCATCCACCTCTTTGCGCATGATCTCGACAATCAGCTCACCGATCGACAGTATCTCCATGGCTAATCTCCCTACAATCCAGGCAGTCAGCAGCCTGCCCCAGAGCCGGTCCCTACGAAAGAAGCGCCATCGCCCCTCCCCTTTGGGTGTTTGGATGGCTTCCCGCCGGCCCGCTATCCGGCTTCGCGGATGCGCTCGACAGCGTCTATGATCGCCGCGGCGATGTAGGCGTTGTCGTCGGCCGTCATCAAGGGGTGCATCCCAGGGCAGAACAGGCGGCGCCCAATGTCTTCTGAGACCGGCAGGATCTGCCCGGCGGTGTGCCGGCGCAGATACGGGTTGGCCAGGTATCCGGGCGGGTTCGCGACGACCGACGTCACTCCATACTCCTCACGCAGCATCTTCATCAGCAGATCGCGCTTCTCGCCAGCCCACTCGGGGCACACCAGTATCGAGTAGAGGTAGTAAACCGGGCTGTGGTCCGGGGAGGTGTAGGGGAGCTGCAGCTCGGGTATGCCCGAGAGCATCTCCGTCCGCGCCTCGGCCAACGCCACGCGGGCGGCGATCATCTCATCGAGACGGCCCAACTGGACTATCCCAACGGCAGCCTGCACCTTCGTCATCTTGTAGTTCGATCCCCAACCCCACCGCGGCTCGAACACACTGTCCTGATCGTAAGGGTTGCCCTCCAGGTCCGCGAGGCCGCTGCCCCACTGGCGGAGGCCCCGCAGCCGCCGTGCGGCCTCCGGATCGTCAGTGGTGATCATCCCGCCCTCGCCGAGGGTCGTCATCATCTTCATGGTATGGAAGCTGTGGACCGTCATCCAGCCCCGCTTGCCTACGCGTGTGCCCTTGTACCCGGCCCCGCCGGCACGTGCCGCGTCGCCGATGATCTTCAGCGGACCGTACTTCGGGTGTGGATGCGCCTGACATAGCGCCTCAAGCTCATCCATCGGCGCGCTCAAGCCGTTCATGTGCGTGGCCAGGATCGCCCGCGTGTTGGGCGTCAGGCGCTTCTCGATGTCGGCAGGGTCAACACACAGGGTCCGCGGGTCCGCCTCGCAGAGCACGAGTTTGGCACCCTGTCCGAGGATCGAATACAGCGCCCCGGGGAAGTTGGTGATGGGGGCGATGACTTCGTCCTCGGGCCCGAGGTCCAGGCACATCATGGCCATGTCCAGCCCCGACCCGGCGGAGGTAATCGAGATCGCGAACTCGGTGCCGCAGAACTCCGCGAATCTCCGCTCGAACTCCACAATCTCCTCGCAGATGAACCCAAAGCCGGTCGCCGGGTTCATGGAGTTCTTGACGCAGTTTATGATCGCGTCGAACTCCGCGTCGGTGTACCAGCTACCGAGGCCGGGCTCGCCGCCCCACATAGCGCTGAGTGCGCGTCGTTTGAGAATCTCCTGGCGCTGCTCTTTATCGAACATTGTAATCCACTGCTCCTTGATGATCTGTCAAATGGCCTGGCCTCACGAGAGGCGGTTGTGTCTCTATTTGCCCACCAGCGGCCGCAGAGCCTTCGTGAAGACCTCCGCCTGGTATATGAACCCCAGGTCCGTGGGATGGCAGCCGTCGACCGTGCCCTGGTCATCCGGGCCCATCATGCCCTCCGCGGAAAGGAAGTACAGCCCCGTGACGCCCTCTTGCTTGAGTTGGTCGAAAATCTCCCTCAGGAGCTTGCCCTTCGGGGTGGGAATCTGGTTACGAATGGTGCAGTCCTCGGCCAGAAGTATGGGCGTCTGGGGGTGGGCGGCCCGCAGCTTGCGCACACACGGCGCGAGGCGTTCTTGTACCATCTCCGCTGTCATGTTCCAGAGCGCGTCGAGGACATAGACCGACGGGTCCAGCTCGGCGAGCAAGTCCGCCATCTCCGGCTCGCTCTGGCCATTGCCGGAGAAGCCGAGGTTGATGATCGGCAAGTCGAGCGCGCGGCCGACGATTGCGGGGTAGGCCATACCGGGGCGGGAGGCGCACCCTCCCTGAGTGATCGAAGTACCGTAGAAGACTATCGGCTTGCCCCGGCTGCTCTCATCGATCTTCCCGATGAACTTGCCCTCCGGCACGCCGAGAGACACTGAATTCACGCCATTGTACAGGGGCAGGTAGAGAGCGAACTCACTGCGGCCGGCGGTGCTGAAGGTGGCCTCGTTGGCCTGCTTCGTTACGCGCCCAGTGGCGATGAAACGCCAGCCGGAGGCCTCCCTGGCGTACAGATCGACGCCGCTCACTCCCGTGGCAGGCATGTGGTCCATGGCCAGGTTCGGCTTGCGCAGCTCCCACTTCACATGGAGCGTGGGGGCATCGGTACGCAGGCGCACGCAGTAGCCAGAGCTGTCGAGGCTCAAGTCCCATACCGGGGGGCGCACGACGCCTTTGGCCTTCGCCGGCAGGCGATCATAGAAGCCCGCGGTGTCAGCCCAGCCCTTGCCCTCGATGGTGAGGTCGCGGGCATCGATCCAGGTCAGCGCAGGCTCCTGGGCGTCGGCGCTCCTGGGTGTGAGACACAGCAGGCCGGCTACGATGGCGAGCAAGCCCAGCAAACCAAGAAAACCTATCATTTCGGACATCGGGGTACCTTTCTATGCCGTCGGCCTGAAAGAGCTGCCACCGCGCCTGTTGGCTGACGGCCTGGTAATGGCAGGGGCAGCAGATCACTGATACGCCCATCTTCTTCATCGCGCCGCAACGACCTTCTGGGGCAGCGGGCGCGGCACTGCATTGGGGCAGGAATGTGCGCCGCCGGCCACGAAGGCGGCTACATCATCTGCACAGCGCACAACCTCCAGCCGGACACGCCGCTCGAGAATGCGCTGGCATTGTTCGAGGCGTACGAGGAGTACGGTTAGGGCGCGCCAAGCGGAGCGCCGGGGGGACTGAGTTCAAATGCGCCCGCAGACCGTCACCATACCTCGCATTTCAGGGCGTGAAGCTGCTTACATTCCACGACCGAGGGTGACCACGATGTCTGACCGTTACGGCATGCATGATCCGGATGTTATCGACCAGCCGGGGAAGCCATTCAGCTACTTCGCCAACCCCAACGACATCCTGGGGGCCTTCGGGGCGCCGGTGGCCAGCGAAGTTACGCCCGAAGGGTATGTTTTCACCGGCTTCGGGGAACTGATGTTCTTCGTCGGCAGTCCGCCCCGGCCGACCTGGCAGCGCCACAGGACCCTCTTCCGGGGGTGTCTGCCGGCAGTCGAGTACGACGTCGAGGACTGCGGTGTCCGATATGACTTCCAACTGTTCGCGGCCGATCTCGGGGACGGACTGGCGGGGCTTCCCGTCAACTTCATCAGGGTCACCGTCACCAACACCACCGCTGAGCCCCGAGCGGCGTTCTTCTCAACTGGCGTCCGCTTCCGGGGACCGGTCAACACCGCCAACAGGGGTGTGGCGGACTTCCGCTTCGCCCAGCGCCTCGACAACATCCCGGAAGAGCTGGTCGCAGGGCAGACCGAGTTCAACCCGCAGTGGAAGTACCAATTCGCCAGTGACGCCCTGATCCGTGATGGAAGGCTTATCCACACCTGCCCGCTGGACCCGGCCCCTGTCGCGCAGTCTCTCGCCCTGAGGGACAGTGGACTGCGCATGGTACGCTACTTCTCGGGCGAGGTCACAGGCAACCCCGATCCCGTCCACAGCTTCGGTCCTCAGACGCCACTGGGCATCATCACGTACTGCCTCCAGTTGGCCCCTGGAGAGAGCCGGCGCTTGGTGTACAAAATGCCAATTGTACCCCTGCCGGAGGGTTCCCCGGAAGCTCAGCAGGTGCGGGAGGCGGACTATGACGCCGTCTTTGCTGCAACGATGGACTTCTGGGAGAAGATGGTGGTCGAGAGGGTGCCGCTGCGGTTCCCCGAGCGGAAGGTGCAGGAGTACCTCGTGGCCGGGACCATCGCTAACCTTCTGGCCATAGACCACATCGGCGAGGACACCGTTGCCAATGTGAACAAGTTCCACTACCACGACTGGTACGGTGGCAGCGACCCTACCCACATGCTGCGAGCGATAGACTACATGGGCCTTCTGGACGTGGCACGAGAGGGCTTCCTGTTCTGGCGGAAGATGCAGTTCCCCGATGGCAGCTTTCGCATGCACCGTCACCCCGACGTCGGGTACTGGGAGCTGTTTGGGTGGAATCTCTGGGGCTGGGCCGAACACTACCGCTTCACCCGCGATAGGGGCTTCCTGGAGACTATCTACCCGGGCGTGGTGGAAGCCTGCGCCTGGGAGGAGCGAATGACGGCCGCCGACCCCCACGGGCTGTGGCCGATAGCGACCATCGGCGACGATGCCTTCCTCAAGGACTGCCGCCAGACTGGCCAGCAGTTCTGGACGCTGGTAGGCTTGAAGTGCGCGGCCTTCCTGGCTGGCGAGATGGGCAGGCCTGAGGATGCCGCGCACTGGGTGGCGGAACACGACCGCTTCCGCTCGGCGTTTGACCCGCTGCTGGCGGCCCAGACTGCTCAGACCGGCGGCTACATTCCACCCGCCCTTGAGCGTACGACGGACGGCAATGACTGGGACAACCTGCTGACGCTCTACCCCGAGGTGCTGTTTGATCCCTTCGCCCCCCGAGTGGAGGCAACCCTGCGTCACGTCCGGGAGGAGTACGAAGAGGGGATTCTGCGCTACGTGTGGCCCTCGGCAGTGAGCCAGGAAGGGGATTCGTTCACCTTCAGCGAGCAACCGCTGATGCACTATTGGCAAACACCCAACAATACCCAGACTTCGCTGGTGCGTGGCACGGCCTGGGACCAGGAGTGGGCGGTAAAGGAGCTATATGCGCTGCTGCTGCACACGAGTTCGACTCACCTTCCGGGCGAGTTCGGCACGATCCCCTGGAGCACCCGCGAGTGCAGCAACTGCTTCAACCTCCTGCCACAGGGCGTGACCATCGCCAAGACCATCGAAGTCTTGCGCAACATGCTCGTGCGCGAGCAGGGCGATGAGCTCTACCTCTTCTCGACCGTGTCGCCCGCCTGGGTACGGCCAGGGGAGCGCATCGAGGTCCGGGGGGAACCGTCGGCCTTCGGGCCGCTGAACATCACTCTGAAGGCCGAGGAGGGGCGGCTGGTGATCGACCTGCCGACGGAGTTCCGCAATCCGCCTGACCGCCTGTGGGTGAGGGTTCCGTGGTTCTACGAGGTAGAGGACGCGACGCTGGATGGGGTGGACGTGACGCCAGAGAGTGGCCAGGTGCTCATCCCGCCCGGGGCCCGGCAACTCGTGTTGCGCGGCTCCATCCGCCCCGACGCAGGTGTCGGAAGCTACGAGCAGGCCGTCGCAGACTACCAGGACGAGTACCGACGACGCTGGGAGCACTTCCGGCGGACGGGGGAGCGACTGCCTTGAGCTGTCCTCAAAGCGGCCCCCAGTGCGGGAAAGCACTGGGGGCCGCCTGAGTGAAGCACGCTAGAGCGCCGCGATCTCCCGCAGCCACAGGATGTTCGGCCGGGCTGCGTTCCCCCCGCCTGCGGGCTGCAGCAACCGCAAGCGGGTCGTCTTGATGGGCGTGAAGCTGTGGACCGACAGGTCCCGCTGGCTCTGGCCCGTCACCGTCGCCACGTCTCGCCAGGCGCCGTCCACAAAGGCCTGCAGCGAGTAACGCTGGGAGGTCCAGGTATTGCCCACGTCAATGGCCCAGTAGATCAGCACGGTCTTCAGGGTGACCTCGCGGGGGAAAGCCAACTCTACCCAGTGCTCGCCTTTGGTGTCCGCCGAAGCCCACGCGGCCTTGTCCCAGGCGACACCCTCCGTCTCAGTGACGCCGTCGATCAGGGGCGCGCTCGTGTAGCCACTGAAAGTGCTGTCGGTCGTCACTTTGACGCCGGGCAGCAAGGCCTGGTCCGGATCGGCTTCAGCCAGGAAGACATCATCGAACCACACCGTGCCGGGCTGGCCGCGGTACAGCAGGTAGACGGTAGCATCCTTGACCGGCTTGCTCACGTTGATGATCTTCTCAGAGAACTGCCACCCCTCGGCGGCCTGGTCGAAGGTGGCGACCTGGCCGTAAAGCGCACCGCCGCCCACGTAGTGCAGGTCGACATAGAGCGAGTAGCTGGCTGAGCGGCGCGCAGCCGCCGGGGCCTGTTCGGTCTGGCCGATTGTCATGACTTCCTGGGCCCGTTCGTGCAGGCTCCACCCTCGCACCACCAGCGGCCGGGCGACTTGCTGGTTCAGTTCGATCCGCTGCAGGGCTCCACCGTCGGGGCCGTTCACTCGGACGGACTGCTTACCGCCATGCGTGACCTTCCCCTCGAGAGCGTAGCCATTCTTGCCGGCAGCGCCCCAGCCGGTGGCAGTCGTGCCCTGACTTTCCTCAAAGCCGGCGTTCCTAAGCAGGTTGGCCTCGGCCGGCAGGTAGAGTTGAGCCTGCTGGTGGGTCTGCTCGCCCCCCTCCCACGACACTTTGACCGTGGTCTCCCGCCAGCCGCTCTGCACGCTTCCGCCAGCAGTCAGCGTGATCGGCAGCTTCAGTTCCGCGCCGGGCTTGATTTCGCTTGTCTGGTCGGCCACCGAGGGGGTGAAGCCCTGGGCTGGCGAGACGGTTACCCGTACCGAGAGTGGCTTCTCGCGCCGCATGTTGCGGGCGGTGAGGAGGAAGCGCTGCACGCGGCCGGTCTCGTCCTGGCCTTGGTCAGTCAGTGAGGTCTCGCAGGGCGAGACGATCTTGTAGGAGGCGTCGCGCTCGAGGGTCAGAACACTGCCTTTGGCAATCTCGGCGCGAGCGATGGCTTTGACGCGACCGCCGGCCCCGACTGGCCCCGAGGAAGCGAGGTCAAACTTGAGGGTCCGGCTCTCACCCGCCTGCAGCGAGAACGGGGTGGAACCGCGGCCGACGACCGAACCCGACTCCCCCTCCAGAGAGACCGATACCTGTTTGAGGGGCGCTACGCCGGCCTGGACCTGCACCACGAACTGCGGCGTCTCGCCCAGGGCGACCTGTCCGCCGCCGGTGAGCGCCAGTTGCCAGGCGGCGAGTATGCCACCAGCGCGGCGGAGCCGGCCTGCACTCACGTCCAGAGCCGCGGCGATGCTGGTGTACTCCGGTGTCTCCTGGCGCAAGCTCTGGGCCTGTCTGGCAAGCGCCGTCGCCAGGTCCAGGGCCTGCGCGCAGAGCGCAACGCTGTCTGTGGCCCGGGTGGCGGAGGCGGCAAGCCTCTGCAACTGATCGCCACGCTGCTTGAGGTCCGTCGCCACTCGCGCAGCCGACGCGGGCGGCATCGCCGGAGGCACTGGCAGGAGCGTGACTTGCTGTCCATTGTCACCTGCTGAGACCACTGCGGGATCATCAAACCAGACAGTCCCCGAGCCGTCTCCCTGGTGGGTGCCGACCAGTGCCAGCATCACCGTGGCGGCGTTCGCCGGGGCGGTCGCCTCGAGTTCGAGTTGCTTCCAGTCGCTTGTGGCGGCCAGTGAAGGGCTGTTCAGCGTCTCCCCGTCCTTGCCCGCCTTGTCCTTCCAGCGCACGTAGAAGCTCAATGACCCTGGAGTGGGGAAGTCTGCTTTGCCCCATACAGAGAAACGGTACTTGACGCCCGCCTGGACCGGGAGGTGCGTAGACTGGACCGCCCGCGCCTTGCCCGTGAGCACCACCTTCGTAGCCCTCGGCGCCGAGTGGAAGCCCTGACGCTCCGAACTGAAGGCCACCTCACCCTCGTTGTAGGGAGTGAAACCCACAGGTGTGCCGGTGTCGGTCGGGTCGGCTTCGAAGTCGGTGGCGGCGCTCCTGTCTAGCTTGTCCCGCAGGCGGCTTGTCGCAATCTGCCCATAGCGCTCTGCTTCGGAGAGGTCAAAGCTCGCCAGTTGCTGCCGCTGCGGCGCAAAGGCGAGCACCGCCGAGCGGCGCGGCGCGAGCGTGAGGCGCAGGCGAACACCCCCCTCGGGACGGGGCGTCGCTGGCACTACGGTGCCATCAACGAGGTTGACGGCACAGGCGAGCCCGTTCGGCAATGAGCCCCTGTCAACGTCCAGATCGAAGGTCAAAGGGGCTCCCTCACGAGCGGGATTGTACGCTACGAGATGCATGTCAGCCTTGCCGAAGCGCTCGACAACGATGCTCGGATCGCTGGCCCGGGCGTTGGTGACCGGCTCCCAGCCTGCCAGCGCCAGACGTTTGACCAGCGGCAGGTACTCTACGAAGATCGAGCGATACTTGTTGTACCAGTCGGGGCGCTCCCAGAAGTTGTAGTAGAAGCTGGGGTCCGTGTTGCTGAAGATCATGAACAGGCTGGGTTCGGCCGCATACGGCAGGCAGGCGTTCATGTAGTCCACTAGGTACGGAGACAGGTCGCGGTCAAAGCGTTCCTCGAGGCGGGGCTTGTAGAGCAGCACGAGCGGTTTGTGGTACATCAGAGCCCGCGCATAGGCGAGGTAGCTGCCGGATACCGGTTCCTTCTCGATGGACGGCTCCTGCTCGGAACCACCGAGGTCGAGATAGTACAGTGAGAAGGGGAACTGTGAGGGTATGCCGTTGGCCATCGTCAGGCGCTTGCTCGCCCACATCTTCTCGGCCACGCGCTTGACGAACTTGTACGAAGTAAAGGCCCCGCAGAGAATTGGCCGCCGGGTGTCCTTTGAGAACGTCAGGGGCGCCTCAGCAAACTGGAATTGCTCGGTGGCGTAGTTGTCCAGCGGCCGCTCATCCACCCCATCAAAGTAGAACCCGTCCAGAAAGGCCCCTGGCTTGCTGTAAGCAGCCACGGCCCGGTCTACTGCCTCCATCGTCTCTGAGCCGGTGGTCGGCCCTTTGCTGGCTTGGGCGAGGTCCGGGTCGGCATTCGCCGCGTACATGGCGTACCAGCCCAGGTAGCCGGTCTTGTGCGGCGCCCAATGCGCCTGCCCGATCGTGTATTGGTATCCCCCCTGCCCGTTCTTCGCGGCACAGTTGACGATGGTCTCCGCCGCTTTGCGCGTCGCCGGGTTGTCGGATTTCAGATCCTCGGCGAGCTTCTGCTCCACGAATTCGGGCGTGGGACGCTCCTGACGCTCGGGCATCCACAACATGGCCCAGTGCGGCGAGATGTACCTGAAGCTGTCGGCGCCGTGGGCCTCGTCCCAGGCGATATTCGGGGCCCCCTCCTGGAAAGCGAAGTTGAAGTCCTCGGGGTCCTGCACCTTGGCGATGTCCGTGAAGGGCATCCAGAGGCCTTCTTTGTCGGCACGGCGGACAAAGGCATCGGGAAAGAGGGCATAGTAGCCTGCAGTGGCGGAACGGAACCCCCAGCCCGGATCGGCGGTATAAATGACCAGCGAGAAGTCAGCGCGCGAGGGGAAGGCCTTGGTGAGGGGGCTGAGACCGAAGTCGAAGTCGAGGGTAAAGCTCCTGGACTGGCCGTCGTACGCGATACGATGCACTACAAAGTGGTTCATGGGCACGCCAAGGCACAGTTCGCCGGGGGCGGCAGAAATCGCGCCCCAGGGGAAGGCGGAAGTACTGCCGGTGGCGCCGACACCGGTGCTGTGCAGGTTGGCGTAGGTGCCGTCAGCGATGGCCTCGTGCTTCAGCAGGTCCTGCCACCAGACCCCGCCGACTGCGTCCACGGGCAACGCGAAGCGGACGGTGATGGCTCGATCCTGCGCGGAAAGGTCGTGAATGAAGCCCTTCACCTCAATCGCACCGGGCAGGGAGCGGTAGGTGGTTTCGAACTCCAGCTTGAGCGCAGCGCTCGTACCACGTTGCTTGACCGCTCCCGCCTCAGAGACCAGCGATCCGCCGGCCGGCACGAATTGGCCGTCAGCGGCCACGTCGCGGAGGAGCAGGCCGGATGGTGCCTGTTTGGCCAGAGGCCACGGCTTCTCGTCGACAACGACGCTGCTAACGCTGCCGTCCTGGCCCAGGGCAAGCCTCAGCCCGCCGGAGGTCACAACCTGTTGCGCCTGTACAGGCAGCAAAGACAGGGCCAACAGCCCGCACCCTAATAGAAAGCTTCGCGTGATCATGAGTCCACATCTTCCTCTCGTAGCACCTGAACTGCTGGAAACTCGGCTGGGGTGTCGCTCGCGACCTTGCAGACGACGCGTGCGGTCCTCATGGGAGGCTCCTCATCCAGGCATGATTGACTTCCCCTCATCGTCTCGTTCCGGCTAAGCGAAGAAGATGCCGGTCTTCAGGCTGGTGCCTTCGGTCACGCTACGCCAAGCCGCTTCCCACTCGTTCAGGCCGAAGCGCCCAGTCACAAAGGGGGCGGGATCAAAGCGGCCACTGCGAATCATGTCCAACGCGGCCTCGTGGGCGGTGGCTTCAGCGGGATCAATCCTCAGGAAGGAGTGCTTCGCCGCCAGGCCACTGTAGAAGCCTTGTTGCGCCATTCCTTCGTATACGGCGTAGCTATACACTGTGCCACCCTCAGCGAGGGCTGTATCTGCCAGCGCCTCCATCACCGCCATGCTGCCGGTGGTGTCTACGAGGCCGTCGTACTGTTCGAGCTTTCCGGCGGTGTCGGACAGCAGCATCGTATCATCGGCACAGCCATGCTGTAGCGCGAACGCCAGCGGCGCCTCGCGCCGGGCGACCATGGTTACCTGTGAGGCGCCGCGCCACCGCAGGAACAGTCCAAAGAGACAGCCGGTGATGCCTGCTCCGGCCACGACGAAGCGCTTGCCGGCGACCTCCTCGATCTTGGCTGCCGCAGAGTGGATCTCTTTCTGCGTGATCAGCAATAGCGACTTCTCGAAGGGAATGTCCTGGGGCACCAAGGCCTGGTAACGGAAACCAAGCGGCACTTCTTCCTCCTTCATCACCCCATCATCCACCATCGCCTGCACATCGCGGACCTTGCCGAACTCCGCAAAGCCGCCCCAGCCCGATCCGATGCCCTCGACGACCTCGCCCGGGTAGAGGGCCTGAGGCCGCAGCACGCGATCGCCGCAGGAACGATGCCGTGCCCGGGCACCCGTCTCCACGATCACACCGAGGCTCTCGTGCCCGATGATGCTGGGGTTGTGCAAGGGCCCCATAACCTTGCCGGACACGAGGTGCCGGTCCGTGCTGTGGCAGAACAGACAGGCCTCGATCTGCACGAGGCAGTCGTAGTCTGTGAGTGTAGGCCGCGAGATGTCTTGCAGCCATAGTCTGCCGTTGTTATCCGTCAACAGAGCTTTCATGTTGTCCTCCAGTCAAATAGTCTACTGTGTAGGGCTGTCTCCTAAGGCGGGCAGCACTGGCGTATCTGGCGGCTCGCTGAGTCGGGACCGAGTGGCCCGGGCGTCCGGCGGCGAAGATGCCGGTCAGCGGCGGCGGTGAGGCCCTCGACCTTCCTCTCGTGGTTCACGGCAGCGGTCTCCAGCCCGCTACTCCCAGTCGATCACCGGCAGTAGCGACTTGGGTATGCACACCCGCGCGCCCTTCAGCGGGTCCACGATCTGGTTCACGCGCAGGTCGCACAGCATGCCTTCCAGCATCATCGCCTCGGCATCATCCACACCGAGCTGGTCCCTCAGCAGATCGCGCGCCGCTGCCACCGCCAGATCGGCGGCTTCGTCAAGGGTCGATGCCGCCGTCAGCACCGCGAAATGGCCCGTCTGCTCCACCACCGGCCACGGCGAGACGATGCGCGGCAGCAGGTCCAGCCGCACGAGCACCTCTCCGGCCACCTCGATCCCCATCCCGGACACCTCGCCATCAGCCTGCAGGGCGTGGATGTCACCACAGCCAAACAGGGCTCCGGGGACGGTCACCGGCAGGTAGACGGTGGCACCGGGCTTGATGTCGGCGCAGTCCAGATTGCCGCCATGCCGACCGGGAGTGGTATTGGGGATCGCACCAGTCGGCGGGGCGACACCGATTACGCCGATCATGGGGTCGAGCGGAAAGCTCATCCCCGGCGCGAAGCCCACCTGCGCTCCGTCAATCTCGGGGATGCGCACCGAGAGCAGGCCGGTACTGCGCTCCGTTGACCAGATCAGCCCACGCTCGGCGCAGGAGACCTGGATGATCTCGGCGGCCAGCGTCATCCCGGGCAATGCTCCCTCCACCGCTACCGGCCCGGTGGCGGGATTGCCCCGTGCCGGGTCGTGCAAGCGGAACCCATCGCCATCGGGTACGAGCGGGATGAGGTTGTCCATGCAGTCGTGACACTGCAGCAATACCTCATCCCCCGGCGCCACAGTGAGCGCGGGCCCATGCCGGCGGGAGAAGCTGTAGGTAAGATGGTCACTGCTGACGATATGGCGCACAGGCGTCCCTCCTGAGGGCTACAGGGCATATTCCACCGTGGGGCCTCCCCGGCCGCACAAGGCCCGGAGACTCCTCACTACCCAGGGGCGGGGGTGCCCTCAGCAGCGTCGAACCGCAGGGCCAGCGAACTGCGCCGCGGCATGCGGGCCGGCAGGGAGACGACCGGCGCGTCGGTCCAGAAGTCATGCGGCGTGCCGGAGAGGCCATACGTCTTCGGGTCGACCTCCAGCCGCGCCGTGCTTTCAGACCAGTTGAAGAGCCCGACGAGAGTGTCCGTTTCGCCCCGGCTGATCCAGATGCGCGGGAGGTCCTGGTCGCTGGTGAACAGGTCTACTGGCGTGGCGGGGCGGCGCGGCTGCAGCACGCGCCGGATCATCGATATCGCGTTGGGGTCGAGCTGGCGGAGGGGGTCCCCCAGCATCACGTCACCGCCGCTGAGGTGTACAAGCAGCGCGTAGGTCCGCGCCTCCATCTCGTTCAACTCGCGACCGGACAGCCAGCCGCCGTCCGGCCCCAGCGGGGTCACCACCTGACGCTTCCCGTAGGGCGGCCGGGCGGTATCGGGGCCGCGTACCACGAGGAAATCGGGGTCGCCGTTCCAGAGGTTGCCGGTCATCCACCAGCGGCCGGCCAGCGCCTGGGCGTTACGGAGCACATGCCCCCAGTAGATGTGGATGTCGCCGGTCGTGCGCACTCCATCCACCAACCCCGTCACCGATTCAAAGGGCGCGCCGCACGCCAATAGATAGGCGTCGCCGCCGATCGCCTCGCGGATGGCGGCGAAAGCGCGGCGGACGAGGTCGGCTCGGCCCACGCTTGGGTCTGCGAACCGCTCGGCCTTCAGGATACACTGGGTGAAGTCCACCTTGAAGTAGTCGAAGCCGGCTTCACGCAGGCGACCGAACACGGCACGAAGGTGGTCCAGTACTTCGGGCTGGGTCGGGTCGAGATAGGCCATAGGCCCGTAGGAGTAGCTGTCGGTGCGGAGTTGACCATCGGCCCGCGCGGCAAACCACTGGGGCTTCGCCAGGAACAGGGGGTTGTACGTATTCACCATCAGGGGCGCCGTCCAGATGCCCGGGACACGCCCCTGGGCCTTCACGTGGCGGCAGAAGTCGGCGAGCCCCTCCGGGAACTTGGCGTTGGCGTCCCAACTGCCCCACTGCTGCTCCCAACCTTCGTCAATGGCGAACACCTGCAGCGCATCACCGAAGAGCTCTGCGGCGGCCTCCAGGTTCTCATCCATCGCTTCCCGGGTGATCGCACCGCTGTAGTAGTCCCAGCTGTTCCAGCCCACGCACGGGGGGCGGGGAGAGGTGCGCGCGCGCAGTTCAGCCCACATCTCCCCGTAGCGCTGCATCAGGTGCGTCCCGTCAGCGCCAGCCATGGCGATTACTGGCGAGGTGAGCACGGCGTCGCCAGGAGCCACCTGACAATCAAAGCGATGGCGGATCTCGAAGCCGAAGCTACCCTCCAGATGCGGCTCCGAGTGGAGGGTGGTGAACTCGCTGAAGGCACTGCCGACCGGGGGCAGCACTCCCAGAAGCAGTGCCTCGCCGTCCTCCTGCTGGTACACGGTCAGGATGCCGCTGGGTACCACGAAATCGAGGCCGAATGCCTTACGCCCCACGCCTTTGACGCCGGTCGCTAACGTTTCAAAGCTAGCACCGTGGATAAGCTCTCTGAAGCGCCACGTCTGCAAAGCGGGGGAAAAGGTAGCCGGGCAGAACCGCCCAAAATGGACCGTGCGAAGCCGGAGTGGGGCCTGAGAGGCGTTGGCGACCTCCAGCGAGATAGCGCCCTGCGCGCCTTCCACCACTGTGAGGCGCCAGGGGCCGTGCTGACAACTCGGTCGGCCCTGCTGGTCGATCGTCCAGTCAGGCTGCACGCTTTCGTCATTCACCAGTACCGTTGCAGCGGCCTCGCCTCCCCAGGGGGTGGTGAGCGTCAGCGACCCTTCACGGAACCGCAAGGCGGATATCGACTCATTCATCTCACAGCAACTCCTTCAACAAACTGGAACTCGCGCCGGGGCAGGTTTGCGACGCGCAGGGCTCCGGTACTAATCTGCGTGGTCCTCAGGACCATCTGCGGCAGCTGGTAAGCTTTGCGGCATTGTTGTTGACTTCTCCGTCTACCCCGCGCCTCCTCCCTCGGCGGCCGCGCCAACGCCTACTATCGTCAAGCCGCCTGACACCAGTTGCGGCGGAGATACCTCGGGCAGTTGCCCCCGGGCCGGGAGGTGCGGGTGGCGCACACCTCGAATTGTGCGCGCACATGGCCTCCACAGCTCCCCAGACCGCTCTGAAAGCTCCGCCGCCACGCCTGCGCCTCGAGCAGGGCGGACTGCTGCTCGTGATCGTGCTACTCGGGGTCCTGCTGACCCTGCTGGCCGGCAGCCATGTCGATCTCCAGACTGGCCGCACAGTCGACAACTTCCTCAATGTCAACACGCTGCTGCAGACCGCCACCGACGCCTCGTTCTTCGCGATCATGGCCGTGGGCGCCACCATGGTCGTCATCTCCGGAGGCATTGATCTCTCCGTCGGCTCCGTCTTGCCCTCTCAGGTGTGGGTATGGCGCTGGCACTGCGCGCGTGGCACCTTGACGGCTGCGCAGCGGTGCTGGGCGGGCTTGGCCTCTGCCTGGGGATCGGCCTCGTCTGCGGGTTGCTCAATGGCCTGCTCATCGTCAACTTGCGGGTACACCCGTTCGTCGTCACGCTGGGGACGATGTGGGTGTTCCGAGGCCTCGCGTTCGTCAGCAGCCGCGCCGAGAGCATTCTCATTCCCGACGCTCTGACCACTGTGGTCACGGACATGTTCGGCCGGCCAACCCAAGCCACCGGAACCATCACCCTTACGCAAGGCCCTGTTTTCGTGTTCGCACCGCGTCAATGGCGTTCATTCGCACCAGTCAGAAGACCCCCTGGGGGCTCTCCCAGGTCATCGGAGGACTTTCACATGTATGCATTACGATGGAGCGTATTCGGCCTGCTGCTATTGGTGGCCACCGCTGGGTGGGGGCAGTTGCGGCAGGAAGTGAATTTGGGTGGGGATTGGGAGTTCGTAATGGTCAAGGACCTCGCGGATGGCCCGCCGGCGGACGGGTGGAAGCCATTTGCAGTCCCGGGTCACCTGTATACAGGCGCATGGTACCAGCGCGCCTGGTTCCGACATGACTTTGAAGTTCCCCAATCCATGGGGGGCAGCCGCATCGTGCTGCATTTCGGCGGTATCAAGTGGAACAGCGTGGTGCGGGTCAACGGCCAGCAGGTCGGCGGCCATTTCGGTGGGTTTGAGCCTTTCGAAGTGGACATCACGGGGATCGCGAAACTCGGGGGCACAAACAGGCTGGAGGTTGGGTGCTGCGACTGGACCGGGGTTTTCAACGACCACAAGACCGAATTCCCCAGCGGCGGAGATGGGATGGGGCAGGTGAAGGATGAGGTTCTGGCGCCCTCCAGTATTAGCTGGTGGTGGGGCATATGGGACCAGGTTACGCTACGCGCCCGGCCGTCCGTGTACGTGAAGGATCTCTTCATCAAACCCTCAGTGCGCAAGCAATCGCTTCGGGTTGAGTATGTGCTTGGCAACGACGGCGACGCCGCTGTTACAGTTGCGCTGCTATCCTCTGTAGAAGATGCCGGTCAGACGTCCTTGCGCTTCCCAGAGCAGACGATCACCATCCCTGCGGGGGGAACCGCCTCCGCGGTGGTCGAAGCACCGTGGCAGAACGCTCATCGATGGTCTACGGAAGACCCCTATCTATACTTTCTCAGCACACAACTTGACCAGAATGGAAAATCGTTGGACGCTCTGCGCACGCGTTTTGGCTTCCGCGAGTTCTGGATCGAAGGCAAGGATTACATCCTCAATGGTTCACGCATACATTTGTTCGGGACATCGTGGTTTCCCGAGCTATATGGGAAAAAATACTGCACCAGAGACAAAGACTACATCCGGCAGCGTCTGCTCGCGGCCAAGGCTGCCAACTGCGTGATCCTGCGAACGCAGACGCAGCCGTGGCCGGAGCTCTGGTATGAGACCGCGGACGAGGTTGGCCTGTTGATGATCCCGGAAGGCGCCGTGTATGGGGACTATCACGACTACCGTGTCAATGATCCTCGTTTTTGGGATAACTTCGCCGCGCATTTGAAAGCTGAGGTGGATCGCGACAAGAACAAACCGTCGGTCGTGATGTATAGCATTGAGAACGAGTTCTTCTTCTTGTCGAACCAGGATCTTGCTGAACCGGTCACCAAGGGCCTGGCGCGGATGGGGCAGTTCATGCACCAGTGGGATCCAACCCGTCCGATCTACTACGAAGCCGACGGTGACCCGATGGGTGTGGCGGACGCCATTAGCCTTCACTACCCTCATGAGCGTCCAGATTTCAACCAATGGCCGAACACTGCCTACTGGCTCGATCAGCCCCTGCACTACAATCTCCTCGTCCCCACCGCTCAGGCACAGCATGACTGGCTCTGGGATCGCCAGAAGCCACTGTACATCGGCGAGTTCGGATGGGCACCGTCGTCAGATCCCTCCCCCCACACGGTCTTTTGCGGCGATGAGGCCTACCTCGACCACCGGCACTTCCGGGCGAAAGCGAAAGCCGATGCCTGGCGAATGTGGATACAGGCTTACCGGCAGTGCGAGGTCAGCGGGATAGCGCCGTGGTCGATGAACGAGGAGTCTGCTGACCTCTTCGAGGCTAGTCTGCTTGACGAGGCACACAATCCGCCATACGCGGCCCAAAAATACGCCACCCAACACCTGGCAGCCTATGTGCGAGAGTACGATCACAACTTCTACGCTCGGGAGAAGGTCACTCGCACGGCGGATGTCTACAATGACATCCTCAGCCCGTCTACGCTGACGGTGGAATGGGCGCTGTTGGGCAGCGACAACGCCGTGCTCCAGCAGGACGAGACGAATCTGACCATGCAGCCGGGAGAGCGGCGCGAGTTACAGTTCACGTTGCGCATGCCGCCAGCTACCACCCGGCGGGAACTCACCCTGCAGTTGAAGATCCGGCGTGAGGGTAAGCAGGTCTTTGAGGATACCAAGTCGTGGTCGGTCTTTCCGGCGCTGTCGCTCAAGAGCCCCGAGACGGTGGCGCTGTATGACCCGCAGGGACGGACCCGGCAAGCGCTTGCCAGCCACGGCTTGAATACCATCACCGTCAATGACCTCAGCCATATTCCAGCCGGCGTGAAGATGCTGGTCGTCGGCGCCGGCGCGACAGGTTCCGGCACTGGAGGGGTCCCGGTGATCGGCGGGGCAGATCACGCCAATCCCCTGCTTGCCTTCGCACGTAAGGGGGGCCGGGTGCTCGTTCTAGAACAGGAGGGCGATCCGCAGGGCATACTGCCAGTCTCGGCTGGCAACCGGGCATCCACGATGACCTTTGCGCAGATGCCGCAGCACCCGCTGCTAAAAGGCCTCGCACCGCTGGACTTGAAGTGGTGGCGGCCGGACAATCTGGTCAGCGTGAACGAGCCACCGCGCCCGGGGGGAGGCTTTCGCGCGGTGGTCACTGCCGGCAGCGACAAGGGCGTGGCCTACGCGCCGCTTCTGGAGTCGCCTGTGGGCCAGGGGGTGCTGGTGCTTTCGCAGTTGCGCATCTCCGAGAGGCTCGGGGTCGAGCCGGCGGCGGGGATCCTGCTGCAGAACGCGCTGGACTATCTGGCAGCCTATGAGCCGGACACCCCTCGAACGGCGCTCTACTGCCCCACTTCGGCGACGAGATCGTTTCTGGACGGCATCGGTCTTCTGGCAACAGACATCACCGCCGACCCGAGCAAAGCCGACTGGCAGGCAATGCAATTGCTGATCGCTTGCGGCCCCCTAGGCGGCCTCGGCTCGTACGGCGATCAGATCGCCGAACTGCTGAGACGTGGAGGCACAGTACTACTGCACGGTCTTCGTCCCCAGGATTTTGCCGCGCTGAGTCCCATAGTTGGTACGGACCTGATCTTGGCCCCCAGTCATGGGCCGGTAAAGAAGCTCCCGGTGGCGAGTCCGCTATCAGAGTGCCTCACCAATGAGGACCTCTACTGGCTGGGAAAGAGGGCCTCGCTCTGTTGGGTAGCTAGTGCTCTTGCCACCAACACGACAGATTTCGCTCTGTCCGCCGCCCCCGGCCGTACTCTTCCCGAAGGGGTCACCTTCCTAACCTCGCCGGCAGCCCTGGCGGTGATGCAGCGTGGGGCAGGGCGGATCGTGCTTGACAGTATCAACTGGGACAGCACTTCGGATAACACCCTGAAGGCCACGCGGTATTGCGCGGGGCTGCTGACGGGCCTGGGCGCGCAGTTCCGGACAAGTGGCGCTGTCATCCAGGCAAACAGCTTGCCTCACGACCCGACGATGTACTGGTACCGCGTTGACCCCGACGCGGCGTACCTGGGTGACAAGGGATACATCAGCGCGCGGATTCGGTGTCTTGACGCCGGGCGCTACGCGTTTCAAATCGTCGCCAGGGGAACGCCGCTCAAAGGCGTCTACCCCGTCGTTGAGATGTCCGTGGACGGCAAGGTCGTAGGGCAGGTGGAGACCAAGAGCGACGGCTGGTGGGCTTTCCCGCTGACCGTAGACATGGCCGAGGGGACACACGAGATCCGCTTCGCCTACATCAATGATGAGTACCAGCCCCCTGAGAACCGCGACCTGTGGATCTCCCGGATAGAGATCGCCGCCGAGCAGTAATCGCGAGAGTTTGGGGACCCTACGAGGTATCTCACTGGCAACTGGGCTGGTGCCCGAGGACCGCAAGCGGCACGGGCTGGTGCCGGGGATGTCAGTGGCGGATAACCTGGCGCTACCGATCATGGGGCGGCTGGCGAAGCTGGGCTGGCTGAACCGCCGCGAACTGCGGGCGCTGACAGAGAGGTATCTCCGGCGACTGCGCGTGCGGGCGTCTGGGCCGGCGGCGATGGTGTCGGCGCTGTCGGGAGGCAATCAGCAGAAGGTGATGCTGTCGCGCTGGCTTGCGGCGGAGTGCCGGGTGCTGATCCTGGACGAGCCGACGCGCGGCGTGGATGTCGGCGCCAAGGCGGAGATACATGCACTGATCGACGAACTAGCCGCGCAAGGGATGGGCGTGTTGCTCATCTCCAGCGAACTGCCGGAGTTGCTGCATCTCTCCACGCGCCTGCTGGTCATGCACGACGGCCGCCTGGTGGCCGAACTAGCACGCGACGAGATGGGCCAGGAGCGCGTGCTGCGCCTGATGGGCGGCTGGGCGACTTAGCACGAGCTTTGAGGTGTCTTCGACGCGGCTTTCCGGGTCTTTGCCGTCGCTACAGTCCGCCTATGCTGCGTCCGCCGTCAATGACGTAGTTCGCGCCGGTGGCGAAGGCCGCTTCGTCCGAACAGAGGTATAGAATCAGGCTCACGATCTCGCCCGGTTCGGCGGCTCTGCCGAGGCGCGTCTTCATGTTCGCCATCGCCGGGCGCGTGAGGACGGGGCCGGGCGAGACGCAGCAGGACCTGATGCCATGTGGCGCGCCGTAAAGGGCCAGGGACTTGGTCAGCCCGATCATCCCGGACTTGGCGGCGCCGTAGTCGAGGGAATATGACCCCGTGACGCCGTCCACTGACCCCATGTTGATGACCACCCCGCTCTTCTGCTCGATCATCGGCCCCAGCACGGCGTGACAGAAGTAGACAGCGCCCTTGAGGTTCACATCGAGGCCCCAGTCAATGACCTCGATGGGGAGTTCGTGGAAACACTCCGAACGCCCGAGCACGCGCGACGAGCAGCCGCCCGCGCTGTTGAGGAGGATGTCAACACGGCCATATCGCTCCATCGCCGTCGACACGGCGCCCTCAACCTGGTCGTAGCAGCGCACATCCACCTGCACGCCTATGGCCTCGCCGCCCTGCTCGCAGATGCCCGAGGCAGCAGCCTTCACTGCCTCCTCATTGACATCGGTGAGGACGACACGAGCGCCCTCGGCGGCGAGCCGCTGGGAGGTCAGAAGGGCCATGCCGGAGGCTGCTCCGGTTACAATCGCCACCCGATCTGCGAATCTCATGCTGTGCTCCTTGACTGAACGGTTCAGCTTCTCTGGGGCCGGATGGCAACGGCAAGACTGTTGGCATTCGGCCCCTCCGTACAAATTGCGCGCCCTATGGGTTGGTCAGCACAACCTTCCCGAGGTTCTCCCGCCGTTGAAGGATGGCGTGGGCCTCCTCGGCCCGGGTCATCGGCAGCATGGCGTGGATGACCGGCTTGATCGTGCCAGCCGAGAACGCGCTCCACAGCACTCGCTCCAGCCCGACGAGAACCTCGGCCTTCATCTCGGGCGTGCGGCTTCTGAGCGTGCTGCCGATGAGCCGCAGGCCCCGCCTGAAGAACAGGTTCATGTCCAGCTCCGTCCTCGCACCGCCCATTGTCGCGATCACGATCCAGCGACCGCCGGCGGCCATCTTCTCCACACAGCGTCCGAGATCCGGGCCGCCGATGCAGTCGAGGGCGATGTCCACCGGGTGCTCGCCCATTGCGGCGGCGAGGTCGTCGGTCGTGCGGTTGATGACGATATCGGCGCCGAGGCTGCGGACGAACGCGGCCTTCTCCTCGGTGCTCACGGTCGTCATCACCGTGCCGCCAAGCGTCTTCACCAGTTGTATCGCAGCCATGCCGAGGCCGCTGGCCCCGGCCTGGATGAGCACGGTGTCCCCTGCCTTCAGGCCACCTTCGAGGCAGAGGTTCAGATACGAGGTGGCGAACGCCTCCGGGATAGCGGCAGCCTGAACCATCGTCAGGCCTTCAGGAACCGGCAGGACCATGCCCGCTGGCACGGCCACCCGTTCGGCATAGCCGCCCCCGCCGAGCAGAGCGCAGACCTTGTCGCCGACGTGAAACCTGCTGTCTTCGGGGGCGTGGCCAACCACTCCCGCCACCTCAAGGCCCATCCACTCAGGCCAGCCCGGCGGCGGCGGATAGTCTCCGGCGCGCTGCATGAGGTCGGCGCGGTTGAGCGCAGCGGCGTGGACGTCAATCACGACCTCGCCGTCAGCAGGGACGGGATCGGGAACTTCGCTCCAGACGAGCGACTGGTCTTCGGCTATCAGAATTGCGTGCATCATTTGTCTCCAGACTTCATCTCCCCGGCCGCACGGGTCATGCGTTCCACTGCGTGTAACCCGCGGCGGCGAGAACGACCTCTTCGACTAGCAATTCGTGTTCGTACGGATACGGGTTTTCGATCTCACCGTTGATGATGTGGGCCAACTCGACCAACTGGTCGTCGTAGCGGTAGTTCATGATCCCGGCGTTGACCATGTGAGTGCCAGCCGCATACTCCGCGTTCGCATCCTGCAGTGTCAGCCGCACCTGTAAGGGGTCGTGCCGGAAACGGTCCCAGTGGCGCTCCAGCGGGTAGACCTCTGCCGTCCCCTTCGTCCCGCACACGATCAGCCGGCGATGCTTCATGCCGTCCACTTCGGCTATCGAGGCCCGGATGGTGGCCGTCGCGCGCGGGTACTCCAGCACCGCCAGCCCGTTGTCGTTTAGACCGTCGTCGCGGGTGGCCTTCTGGAAGGACACGACGTTGTCCGGCCGCCCGAGCATCGTGATTACCAGGTCAATCAGGTGGCTGCCAAAGTTGAACATCGCCCCGCCGGGAAAGCGGACCAGGAACCGGCGATAGTCGTCATCGTCCCAGCGGCTCATCACCGTGTGCACCTCAAAGATGTCGCCCAGCCAGCCCTCGCGCACCGCCCGGAAGCACAACTGGATCGCCGGGTTGACGCGGTACATGTAGCCCAGTTGCAGTGCCACTGCCCTGGCCTGACAACCCTCTACCAGGCGCTGGAACGGCTCCCATGCTTCGCTGCCGGGCTTGTCCAAGTGCATGTGTAGCCCATGCTCCATGCAGCGGGTGGCCGTGGCCACGAGTTCGGTCATGTCCGTCTCGACCGCTATAGCTCGCAGTCCGGGAGTGCTGAAGAGCTGCTCCTCCGTCATCCTCTCCACACCGTCATAGGTCGGATGCGCCGCTTCAGCGGCCCCGTCTTCGGCCACAAGCCCAACCACCTCGTAGTGGTCCGTCAGCCGCCGCAGCGCGTCCATTTTGCCGGAAGCGTGTTCGTGCCGGACGCCAATCTGCCCAATCTTGATCCTGTTCATCGTAGCTCCTGCCAATCAAAGACTATTCCGAGCGGTGGGTGCTTATCTTCAGCAAGGCGCGAGTAGACCGCCGGAGCGCTCTCCGGCGATACGATCTCCGAGATAATCGGCCGCACCTTGAGCCTCCCCGCCGCCAATAGCGCCAGGAGGGTGCGGTAGTCGTCCCGGGCCGTCCAGTACCCGGGATAGGAGTCCACCTGCGGCCGCACCATCGTGTGGGCGCCAATGAGGGAGACGCCGCGCCTGTGGACATACTGGTAGAAGTCAATGCCCACATCGGGAATGCGGGTGCAGCCGAGCAGACTGACCCGCCCTTGCCAGGCCACATAGGTCAGCGCCTGCTGCAGCGCCACGGCCGCCCCGGTCACTTCGACGATCCCGTCGGGGCCCTTGCCGTAGGTCAGCGCTTTGAGCTTCTCCGGCAGGTCTTCCTCGTCCGGCGAGAACGCGTAGTCGGCTCCGAGGGCAAGGGCAAGGTCCCGGCGGCGCTGGTCGAAGTCCGAGACGATCACGGGAATGGCCCCGTCCAGCCTCGCCAACTGGGCGGCAAACATGCCGAGAAGGCCGAGCCCGATGACCATGGCCGACTCGCCGATTTCGAGCTTCAGCTTGCGCACGCCCTGCAGACCCATCGCAGCGATGGCGACGAAGGACGCGTCGAGCGACTCGACGCGGTCGTCCCTGACTACCGTCAGGCTGTCGGCCTTCTGCACTGTGTGGGAGCAGTGGCCGGAGCCGAAGGTCAGCAGCACTCGGTCACCGACGGCGAGGTTCTCCACCCCGTCGCCGAGCGCGATCACGCGCCCGAGGCCGCAGTACCCTGGGTAGTATGGGAACGCGCCCGAGGTGTTGGGCAGGTTCATCAGGTTGGCCCGCTCGGTACCGGCGCTGACGACGGTGTAGTCGGTCTCGAGAAGAACCTCACCAGCGCCGGGCTGCGGGACGTCGAGAGGCTTCAGCACCGCAGTGGCTATCGACTCGAAGACAATGTAGTGCCCGATCATATAGATCCCCATTCGTTCAGGTCATTTGCAGGCTCAACGCCTTCTGGCTTCAGCCTCGCCAGGGTTGGGACACGGCGCAGCGCAGACGGGCACGCTAGAATACCTTAGTCCAGACGGCAATCTGCAAGATCGATGTTGACTTCCCCGTCCGCCCCGTACCTCCTCCCCGCACACGCCAATAGTAACAGCAATCTGCCAGCCCGATCAGGTGAGCGCAATACCGTTAACAACCGTCAGCCTGCCCCCCGGGAAAATGAAGCGCGTCTCCTCACCAGGGCAGAACACGCAGGAGGCGCGTGGACGCTCGCTGAATCAGATCGCGGGTCCGGTAACGGTCGTCAGGTCGGACCCCACCATAGCAGGCCCAGCCCGCACCAATGAGCAGGAGCGCCAGCGCGAAGAGCAGGGCATGGCCATCAGTGGTCAGCCAGGCATAGTGGCGCTCCCAGGAACCGCAAGTCTGCAGCAGCCCACCGGCCACCAGCGGTGCCACTCCGCCGACGAGGCCTATCCAGGCGTAGTAGAGCGCCGTGTAAGCGGTGTTCTCGGGGGGAGGGACGACGCCGTTGAACAGCAGCCGGCCAGCCCCGATGGCATTGCCGTTGAGGGCGATGCCATTGGCGAAGTACAGCAGCGCGCACCAGGGCAGCAGATGGGGAGCCTGTCGGGGCAAGAGCAGCCATCCGAGGGGAATGGCCAGGGTCAACGCCGACGCGGACATGAGGACCGGGCGGCTACCGAAACGGTCGGCAGTCCGTCCCCACAGCAAAGAGGCAAGCGCGCCGCCGATCATCACCGCTGTGTCCAGCGTCACCACTGTTCCCGGCGCAATCCCCAAACGCTCCTTAAGGAACAGTGGCAGGAACGACAGATAGAGCATTGTACCGATGGTGACACACCCGAAGCCGGCCAGGTAGAGCACGAAGTTGCGGTCTCGCAGGGCCCGGCGCATGTTGCCCACATGGCCCTCCAAAGACTCTGTGTCCGGGCGGGGCGCGCCACCGGGCACAGGCAACATGGCAGCCACGGCGAGCAACCCGAAGACAAACCCGGCCGCAATCAGAACCATGAAGCCATCCAGGCCAGTGCCGCGCCTGATAACCTGGCCGGCGACGAACAGAGCCAGGCAGGAGGCCAGGGTGATCAGTACAGTCGAATTCGCGCCAAACCGGCCCCGCACACGATCCGGGACCACCTCCTGCGACCAGGGGTACCAGGCCGTTTCGGCCAGGGAACGCAGCACCGCGAAGAGCGCGACGATGGCGGTCAGGCAGATCAGGCCGCCGGCGTGCCCAAACCGCCCCATCACCCACGGCAGCAGCAACAGGCCCGCGACGGTGAACTTACGGGCCGTCCAGCAGGTTAGAAAGACCCGCCGGCGCCCCAGGCGCGTGGCCACGGGCGCGAACCCCAGCGCCAGCAACCCGGCGAAGGGCATCAGCGACAGCAGCATGCCTATCTGGGTCTTCGGCAGGCCGAGTTCGTGCAGGAAGAGCAGGAAGACAGAGCCAAAGACCGTCAGGTTCGCGAAGGCTGAATTGAGCGCGTTACCGGCCAACTGCCACGGCAGGCCCCGCAGCTTTTGCTCGTCCGACAATTCGGGCAGTTCCTGGGCTTCGCCCTCGCCTCGCGCAGGTCGGTCTGGGGATGGCATCGTTCAGTACTCCGCTTCGAGCCTCGATAGATCTCGTCATGGCCCCGTAGGGTCCCAGAGCTAATCTGCAGGGCCTGGGAAGCCCCTCGGCCTCAAGACGCTCCTGGATTGAGCCGGCGTCCCTTCAAGAGCCTGTGAGATCTGCCTGGCAGCCGATGCTCGCGGTCCAGATCGGTTTTGGGACCTCACGAGCTATCGGTTACTTGATGTGGACCACGGCCACGTCCTGCTCCGGGATCGTCACGGTCATCTCGGCGGGAGCATCGCTCTTCACGCCCGCCTCGAACACCGTTGCCACCTGCCCGGCCTGCAGGTCCTTGTTCCGCAGCCTGACCTGCAACGGCTTGTCCCCTTCGTTGAAGAGCAGGACCAGGCGCTCGCCGCCGCGCTTCAGCACCAGCACATCCGGGTACTGCAGCTTATCACACTCGGCCAGACTGTCGTCACGCTCGCCCGTGTGGAACAGGTCTTCATACGTGGCCAGGATCCGGGTGGCCTCTCCGATCCAGTACAGCATGCCGCCCACACGATCCATGGAAGTACACAGATCCACGCCTCCCCCCAGCGTCGCGACAATCCGCAGGATCTCGCGCTTCTGCAGTCTTGGGTCCTCGTAATCCTCAGTTTTGCTGAGGAACGTCTGCGGGTTGACGATCCGCGCGTAGCCATGCCCCATCGCAAACTCCTGCCCCATCACCTTGTCGCGGCTCAGGCCCACCTTGTCGCGGAACATGACCGCGACGTCGTCCAGGTACTTCTGCCCGGAGGCGCTGCCCGCCTCGTTTCCGGGAACGCCCGGGAACGCCAGGTCAATGCTGCCTTTGAGTGCATGCCAGAGCTTCGTATGGGATGACCACGAGTAGAGCAAGTAAGGCTTGCCCAGCTCGTTGGAGGCCTGTTTGGCGATGGCGGCCACCTTGCCGTCAAGTCCGCAGCGGAAGGTGTCCCACTGTGACTTATAGTCCCTGAAGATCGCGGCGTCGGAAAGATCCGCGTCCGCCGGCAGGTTGGCCCACTTGCGGAACTCGCCCTTGCAGCGGTCGCAGAAGCACCAGGATCCCTTGCCGTCGCGGGCCCCGGTGCCGGGCGAGCCGTGCAGGGGGTCCCAGGCTACCTCCTCCCAGTCGCTCCAGATGATGGAGGTCCCCGGCAGCTTGTCCAGCATGTTCTGGTAGCACGCCTTCACCTCCGCCAGGAAGGCGGCCCGTCCCTCGCCCACGACGAACGAGGGGCAGTACTGATCGCGCTTTTCCCAGGTGTCGCTGTCCTCGAAATAGCGCGCGCGTGCCTCGGGATGCTCCTGGAGCCAGCGGTACCCGGGGCGTGACTGCACGTTTCGCATGCCGTAGAATGGGTAGTTCGACCAGATGATGAGGCGTCCGCCCGCCTTCCGAACCTCTTCAGCCGTAGCGGGTGCGGGCCCGACCCAGGTGTTGAAGCCCGCCTGGAACGATTGCCGCAGATGCTGTTGATGGTGCTCCGGCGAGAACCGCGCGCCGGGATAGTAGCCGGAGCAGGGCTCGGAGCAGTACTGGGAGACCATGATGTTCTTGCAGAAGCGGCCATTGATCGGCGGGAGGACGCGCACGGGAATCCTCTGCTCGAGCTCGGTGAAGTTCCCTTTGGCGATCCGCCTATAGTACCAGGCCGTCGTCCGTTCGGGCCCCGACCACTTCTCGAGCAGCAAGGGCAGGAACTGGCCGGTAATCCGGTCCGGCGCCACATTGCTCTTGTCCTGTGAGATGCGGTAGCGGGTGTACGGGCGGCCGTCATGCTCCGTGGTCTCCGTGGCCACCCCGGTGGGCCGAACATTGTGCTGGCTCCGCCCGCTCTCGTGCATGATGTCGAGCAGGCGCGTGCCGGCGGGGACATCCACGATGAACTCATAGCCGTCCAATGCGAAGGGGAATTGCGAATAGAGCATGAGGGCCAGGTTTTCCATGGCGCCCTCGGAGATGCCCCATTCTTTGATCAGCGGGTTCAGGCAGCGGTCCGGCCCGTCGTGCCCGGCGTTCCACAGCACCGCCTGGCGCAGCAGCGCCCTCGGCACTCCGCCGGGCGCCCACATGAAGCCCTGCGCGTCAGGGGCAACCAGCGGCCACTGGTTGTCATCGAACTCCACGGCCTGCCATCCGGCCGCTTCCTGAGTGGAGACGCGCCAACGGGAGTCGGTCGCTGGATCGCCCGCCAGGCGCACTTTCACACCGGGGTTCGGCCCCTGAGCCTGGGCGTCGATGCCGAAGATCGTGACGCCCTCACGGATTCGCGCTTGCGCCGGCTGTCCGGGCTGCGCCGTAATCGCCTCGCCGTTGACGAGGAGTTTCGCCGAGGCATTGCGGACCTGCAACTCGATCCGAAGAGGTCTGGAGGCGCGCACAGGTCCCCCTGAGCCGCCGGGATCGCTGCCGTCATCCTTGACAAGTTCGACGTTGTCGTACCAGGCGGTCGCTCCGCTCGAGATGTTGTAGACCATCAACATGGACTCGAGCAGCTTGTCGCTGGTCTGGAAGCGGAGTTCATAGTGGCCCCATTGGCCCGCCACGTCGCCCGGGGCAGCGCGGTCTCCACAACGACGGTAAGTCCACTCCACGTCCTTCCGGTCGCGCTCGATCACATCCACGCTGATGGTCCCTGAACTGAACTTCGTGCGCTTGATGTCACAGCGCAGGATGTACTTCGTCGCCGGCTCGAGCTTAAGGCCCTGCGAGGCGCCGACGAAGATGTTCGGGCCGCCAGAACCGTCGAGCCGGATGGACTTACCGCCCATCGTCGCCGTGGCGACGTCAATGGCTACGCGCCCCGGCTCCCGCAGACTCCAACCCTTCACGTCGTCCTCGAAGCTGCCGTTGGCGACGCTGCTCCCCGCCGCGCCCTGCTGCCGTGCCAGGAACTCGTTGTAGGGTGCACTGAACTGCTGTTGAGCGGCGGTGACCTCTGCGGCCACAGGCGCACCTCGGAAGGCCAGGGCGGCGAAGTTCGCAACATCCGCGAAGCTGTCCTTCACCGGCGCCCAGGAGGAGAACCTCTCCTCCGCGGGGCCACACGTCAGATTGCGGGCAACATTGAACTTCCAGGTGTCGCCTTCCTTGGGGGTGACCCCGAGGACGGCGAAGGGAATCCGCTCCTCCAGGCACCAGTCGTCGCCGGCAATTCGCGCCTTTGTCGTCCACGCCCAGACCTTGTCGGCCCCTCCGCTCTGCCTGCCATTCCAGCGGGCGCCGGCCGTGTTGGCGATGAGTTGGAAGTAGTCGGCCGCTGCCGGGACGATGAACACCTCGATGCTGTCGTCATCCCACAGCGGCTCGCCGTCGGCGGTCAACGGCCTGATCAAGCGACTGAATGGCTCCCTGCAACGCACTGCCACGTACAGGGAGTCGCCGGACCAGCCGATGCGGAACGAGGTGGGCTTTCTGTAGGCAAAGCCGTCCGCCTTGAGGCGATGGAACCCCATCGCCTCGGGCAGCCCTTGCCACGCGGCGTCGTCGATGCTTCCGTCTACCGTCGGGGGCGCCGCCAGACGATAGCACGGGTATGCGAGGGGCTGCTGCGCCAACCCAAGAGAAGTCGTCAGCAGTGAGACAGCTATAACCGCGACGAAAGCCCTACCCATCGTGATCAACTCCTGGGGTCTGAGGTTAAGCCGACAGCGGCGGCACAGCGAACTGCAGTAAGGCTGCCCATATACAAGGTCGCCTGTCTCTTCCTCGCTCCACTCCTCAACCGGTTGCGCGATCGGTGCCCGGGGGGGCACCCCGCGGAGCAGCCGCAACGCGTCTTGGCCGGGCAGATGCCTCGAGAGGATGCCTCCATGCTATTCGCAACGGTGGCTTGGAGTTCCTGCCGGGGCCGGCGCCTGGGCTTGTCCCCAGTGTCCGCAGCACACCGGTGGTTGGGATCCGCACCCCGGTTGGCAGGAGACGGCCCTCGCCCGGGTGGCCGCCGCGTGGTACCAGCGCGAAATCCTCGGTCAGAGTATTGGGGGGGAAGGGTTGCCGCTGCGAACGGCGAAGCTCTGTCCGACCAAGGAAGCAAGGTTGGAGCGCGACAGGAAGAATCAATGCTATATGCAGTCAGTGCTTGCAGGCGGCACGGTTTCACTCTCGGTAAGATGATCTATCTATACACTGCGCTGCTTGCCGCTACTGTCGGCAGCTTCGGAGCGGGCGAGGCCGTCGGTGCACCCGTCCACGAGAAACAGGCGATTGTCCAGGATGGTGAGCGAATGGTTCAGACGCGAATTTCTGGCAGGTGGGCGGGGGCCCCGATTTGTCTGAGCGCAAACAACATGTCGATCGCGACGGGCCAACCTTCGCTGGTGCTCATGTCGAGCGGCTCGACGCACATCCCGGTGTGGTCGCTATCGGGCGGCACGGCTGGGCAGTCTGTCGCCGGACTCGTGAGCGGTCTCCCCAGCGGGTGCGGCGCCGTGAAGGTCGAGATCGTCGTGACCACGACCGATGCCTCGACGAGCCCCGACTATGAGGATGTCTACAGGTGCCACCTATCGCAGATGGTAGAGGGTGCTCCCTTCACGTCCCGGTATGTGCTGGGCACCCCCGTGCGAACCGCGCTTCCCGCCGGACCGTTCTACACTCGGACCATCCTCCTGGCCCCCTACTACGAGGTGGAGCCGAATGCTCCCCTGTGGGTGCGCATTCAGCGGGAGCCGGCCGATCCCGCCGACACGTTCACCAAGCCCACTGGCCTGGCAATGGTCAAGGTAACGCCTCTGGAGGCTCTCGCGAAGCCGCAGGTCGTGCAGGACGTGAGCGGCTACAACTCGTGGCCCATGATCCAGGCCCTCGGAGACAAGCTGGTTTGCGTGTACAGCCGAGGCACGGCGCACACGATCGCTGAAGACGCCCGCGCGGTGTACGCGCGCACCTCCACGGACAACGGCAAGACGTGGACGAAGGAAACTGTTGTCGCCAACACGCCGGGCTACGGCGAGGTCGCCATCGGGAAAGGGCTGGACTCCACGGGGGCGATGTTCGTCTGGGTGCGGCGAATCGGGAAGGACTGGAACCACGACCTCTACCGCACCACGGATGGTGTGACGTTCACGCTCGTGACGACGCCGAAGCTCGCCGTGATGCCGATGCAGATCACCGACGTCTTCTCGGTCCCCAATATCGGGCTCATGGCACTATGGTTCGCAGGGGCGTACGATGACAGCCCGAGTCACTCCTGGGGCAAGCTGATCAGCAGTGACGATGGCGCAACCTGGACACAGACCACCATCGAGTCCAACCTGCCCAAATCCGAGTGGCCGACCGAGCCGTCCGCTGTCTATCTCGGCAAGGGCAGGATTCTCGTGATCGCACGGATAGAGGGGGGAGGCGCGTCTACGACGCAATCACAGTTCCAGATGGTATCGACCGACTATGGTGCGACGTGGACGCGCTCGAAAACAAACATCGGTGATGTCTCCCAGTCGACGCCGAGCCTGATCCTCGACGCCGAAACCGGTCT
>JBDKRC010000349.1:0-17875 GCA_039683575.1 Armatimonadia bacterium
GGCCAGCAGCAGCAGGGGTACGGTGATTGCCATGCGGCGGCGGGTGGCGGCGCTGGTGCCGGTCATGGGCGCTCACCGCCGCCCGACAGAATCACCTGCGGCCGCCCCGAGAGCGGGTTCGGCGTGATCGGCAAGTCGAGTTCATAGACCTCGCGGAGGGTCTGCGCGGTCACAACCTGCTCAGGTGCGCCATCAGCGACGAGACTGCCGTTCTTGAGCAGCAGCAAGCGCGGGCAGAACTCCGACGCCAGGTTGATATCATGTGACACCCACAGGACCGTCAGCCCCTCTTCGGTGTTGAGTTGCCGCAGCAGTCGCGCGATGTCGAGTTGGTGGCGCAGATCCAGATGCGCCGTCGGCTCGTCTAGGAGCAGTATCCGCGGCTCCTGCGTCAGCGCCCGGGCGATGATCACGCGCTGCAGTTCACCACCGCTAAGCTCTGTCACCAGCCGGTCGCGCAGACCCGCGCAGTCGGTGCGGGCGAGAGCGGCGTTGATGACGTCGAAATCCTTCGGGCCGGGGCTTTCGAGCAATCCCAGGTACGGGTGGCGCCCCATGGCGACTATGTCGAGCACGGAGAAGGCAAAGGGAATTGTGGCGTATTGGGGCACAAGCCCGATCAAGCGCGCCCGGTGTCGGCTATCGTAGCTATGCAGGTCCCGGCCATCGAGCAACACCTGCCCCGCCGAGGAGGTTAGCAACCCCGCCAGTACCCGCAGCAGCGTGCTCTTGCCGCTGCCATTGGGACCGAGAAGCGCGACCATCTCGCCGGAGTTCAGGGACAGGTCGAGACCGTGGAGGATCTCATCCTCCCCATATCCGGCGCGCAGGCCGCGCGTTTGCAGGATCGGTTCAGTCATGGAACGCCTGCGGATGGAGAGCCTTCGCCAACTCCACCAGCCCAAGCGCCAGACGTGGACCGGGGACGCTGAGGTGGTTGACGTCTATCACAATCACGCGGCCGGATTTGACCGCACTCACGTTCCGCCACACCGGGTTAGCCCGCAGGCGGCGCAGGTGGCTCTCGCGGGTCATCGGAGTGCCATTCTCGTCATTGGTCATGACCAGTACCTGCGGGTCAAGCTCGACGACCTTCTCAAGCGAGAGCGTCCCAAAGGGCTGGGCGATCTGGGCCAGATTGCGGGCTCCTGCCGCCGTGAGCATCTCTGACTGAAAGGTCCCCTGCCCGGCCACGAACAGCGGATCGAGCGAAACGATCAGCAGCGCGCCCGGGCGCGGCGCCGAATCCTGTGCCACGGTTTGCTCGACGCGCTGCCGCGCACAAGTGAGTGTCCCCGCCAGTTGCTTACCCCTGTCCGCAACCCCGCCGACCTGCCCTATCTTCTCGATAGCGCCCACAGCCTGGTCCCAGGTCGTCTGCTCCAACGCGAAGACCTTCAGCCCCGTGCCACGCAGGCTGTCCATGAAGGCCCGAGGCGTACCGCGAGTGGCGAAGATCACATCCGGGGCCAGCGAGACAATCTTCTCCTCGCTGGCATCCACATAGCCGCCCACCTTCTCCTTCTGCAGCGCCTCCGGCGGGTATTTGCAGAACGTCGTGACGCCGACGACACGGTCGCCCAGGCCAAGGGCGAAGGCGATCTCAGTGAGGCTCGGGGCGAGGGTGATGATGCGCTGCGGCGGGCGCTCAAAGGTCATGGAGACGCCGAGGTCATCGCTGATGGTGAGGGGGAAGGAGGTGGCTGCACTATCTCTTGTGGGAGTGGTCTCCCCCCCCGCAGTGGGAGGGGTCTCCAGACCCCGACATCCCGTCAGGACGACCACGATAAGCAACAGAGGAATGCAATGGCGCAAGAAGGGAGCCTGCAGAACCGAAAAAGATTGCCTGGAGGGCAATCTAGCTAGTGCGTCGCCGTTCCCGCCCTCGAGGAGTGTCGGCATCGTAATGGTGTCCTGGCTCGCGGGTGACCGCATACAGTCGCGGGGCGGCGCCGGCCTTGAACCGGCTTCCCATTCAGGTTGTGGTGGCATTGTAGAAGCAGCAGCAGGCGGCGTCAAGGGGCTGAACGAGGCGGTGAAGGCAGAGCCGCCAACGCTGCCTGTAGGAGCGGTCACCAGACCGCGATCATCACCGACCAACCACTAGGGGTAGCGCCCAGCCATCGCGGTCTGGTGACCGCTCCTACAGGCAGCCGGGTCGGCGATACTCATCGCCAGCGGCGCCGCTACCGGTCCCGCACCACCACTCCCGTCTCCGCCAACTCCCACTCCCGTACTTCCCCCGGCCCGGCCAGCCTCCCGAGATGCACACGCAACCGCCGCGCCTGCTCGGGATCGGCGGTCAATAGCAGCACGAAGCCCCCTCCCCCAGCTCCCGCCAGCTTCGCGCCTGTGATGAAAGGTCTGACGCCCTCCAGCAGCGCCTCCAGCGGCGCGTTGGACGTCGCTGAGACCAGTTGCTGGTTAAGCTCGTGATGGCGGCTCATAAGCTGCCCGAGATACTGCCAGTCGCCCTCGCTGAGCGCGTGGGCCATCTCCCACGCCAGCGTCTTGATGCTGTGGAGTATCTGCACGGTGCCGGCCTCGCGAGCGAGGTAGCGCGCCACCACCTGCTCAAGCAGCCCCCGCGCGAGGCGCTGCAGGCCGGTGTCGTACAGCACGAACCGCTCGGCGAACTCCCTCTGGCGCTCCGGCGACCATGACAGCGGGTTCACGCGCAGGCGCTGGGTCAGGCCCGGCCCGGAGTGAACGAGCTTCGCACCGGGATAGATGGCCCCCACCTGATCCTGCCAGCCGCCCCCCGTCGTCATAAACTGCTCCAAGCGCAGTACCTGCTCGCTCAGCGCGGCAGGCGAGAGCGTCAGGCCGATCATCTGGGCGAGCGCAGAGAGCACCGTAGCGGCCAGGATGCTCGAGGTCCCAAGCCCCGACCCAAGCGGCAACGAGACGCTGGTAGTGATCTCGAGCCCGCCACCAGCGCTGGTCAGCAGATCCGCCAGGTCATCACCTTGTCGCACCAGCCCCGTCAGCGCCAGTGCCGCTCGCGGAATGGCCGACGAGGAGCCGGGGTCGGGTGCCACCAGTACCTCCTCAGTCGTGCGGTACTCGAAGCGATCGGCGCAATCGGCGGACAGGCACCGGATCAAAGGTTCGTCCAGCCGCCGGATTGTCGTCCGCACCGGGTACTCGCCATCAATCAGCAGCGCCAGGTTGAGCACCGTACCGCCCCAGTCGAGACAGAAGGGCGGGGTATCCGACCAGCCGCCCCCGAGGTCAACGCGCGCAGGCGCGGCAACGCAGACCTGCTCGGTGCCCCACTGGCGCGGGGCGGCGGCGAAGGGATCGTCATACTCGGCGGCATCCACCGCGCGACGCACGGAGGCGAAGGCACTGGCACGGGCACGTGCGGCCTCGTCGGTCAGTCCGGCGTGGATGAGCAGCAACTGCGCCTGCTGGAAACGGCTCGCCGCGGCGGTTGGCGCGGCGGCCAACACATGCTCGCCGCGTCGCATGAGCGCGCGCCCTGCTGACGCCACAGGCACCAGCGCGGGGGCATTGGCCAGGAGCGGGCGTATGTCCGCGTCCTCTTCGGCCAGCGCCACGGCAGCGGTCTCCCACTGCGCCTCCAGGCGTCGGGCCCGCGCCTCGGCCAGAGCCTGGCTATCGGCCCATTGGGCGCTCTCGGCAAGGCTCAGGCGGGGCAGGGCGGCCCATCCGGCGGCGCTAAAGCCGTCGGCAAGGCTCATCTGCCAGCGAGCACAGGCCCAGGCGGTTCGAGGGTCGGTGACCGGGAACAGCCGGGCATTCCAGAGACTGCGCTCGGCCTCCGGCACACCACGCCAGACTTGCTCAGGTGTAATGCCAAGCTCGCCGAGTGCTTCCCCAAACGGGCGCCCCAGCCAACTGCCGCTGCCGACAGGCTCCTTGGGATCGTCCCCGACGCCATACACCCGCAGGACCGTGCCCTGCAGGCCCCCATCCGTGCGCACGGGGACCTGATGGACGACGGTGTCGGGCGGGATGTCAACCGCCTTCGGCAGATCGGTAAGTCCGTGAAGAATGGCTCCGGCACCAGCGCGGACCGGCATGGTGAGGTGGCATTCGAGCAGGATGGCACCGGAAGCGATGTCGCCGCCACCTGTGAGGACGCTGTCGAGTATCACCCCCGCCGAGTGAACCCCGGCCGGCGCGGCGGCCGTACGTTGCCGCGCCTCATACAGACGCGAGAAGTTGGTCTCCTCGGCCATGAGATGCCTGAACAGCCGCGTGGTGCCAACGTGGGTGAACTCGCCATCCACAAGGTCACAGCGGAACGGCACCCCATGCATCGCTGCGGCCAGGTCATGCAGCAGCGGGTGGTCGCCGGCGGAAGGGTGGAACTGGCCGGTGAGGCTGAAAGTAACGTGCTCGTAGAGGTCTACGACGGGGTAGTTGGGCCCGGCCGCCCGCAAAGCAGGCGCGAGCCCGGTGAGCCGCCCGGCCACGTCCGGGCTGAAGTAGAGCAGGCCGGTGTCCAAAGCCACCTGCTCATCGTCAAGCAGCGCTCCCGACGCCTCGGCCTCCTCGATGGTAGGCTTTTGGAGGAATGAATAGACCCGCCCCGCCGAGTCCAGCACATACACGCCATGCTTGCTGCCCACGTCGAAAGGCTGCCGCATGGCGACGCCAGATACGCCCTCACCCGACCAATCAGCCTCCGCGGAGGCAAACGTGAGCAGCACATCCCCCGACAGCACCACCACGCCCGCATCGAGACGGTCGGTCCAGGGCGTAGAGAGCGCCAGCACCTCATCGAAAAGCGTGCTGGGCGCTCCCCAGGCGGTGTCAACGGGCAAGGCGCTGAAGAGCTTGCCGGAGAGGGAGTACTGCGGCAGGCGGCGGGAGTCGCCGCCAGCATGAACGAGGAGCACCCGCTGCTGCGCTTCCGGGGACTGCTGCGCCAAATCATACAAGGCGTTGATCGTGGCCCCGCCGGAGCCAAGCCTCCGGTCATCCAGATCGGGCACCACTAGCGTTCGCACGCCCGGCGGCAACTGGCCAGACTGGCGCCGCCGCGCGATCTCCTGCTCATAGCGCTCGGCCTGTCGCGCCGAACTGGCAGTGATGACCAGCGCCGTCCACCAGTGCGCAGGTGCCTGACCGGACGCGAGCAGGTCAGCATAGCGGCCCTTGGCGTCGCGGGTGATGGCGGCGAGGTCAGTGGGCACCGGACACCTCGCCAGCCCGAACCGTGACGACGTGATACGAGCCGTGGGGGCCTCTGAGCGTGATAAGCGGCTGGAACGGCGACTTGGGGTTCATGCCATTGCCCACCCGCACCAGCAGGTCCATGAACGTCACCGCGCCCTCATAGGGCTCCAGGCAGGCAGGGAGGGCATAGATCATCGTCTTGCAGCGGCGCTCGCGGCACAGGGCCAGCAGGTCTGCTTCTGTCTTCGGATAGTCCCCGCGGTGGGTGTACCACGAGTAGTGCTCGACACGCGGCGGGCGCATGCGGTACTTGGCGAAGTAGAACGGCGAGGTGCTGCAATAGGTCATATCCAGCAGTGGCTGGCTGCGGAAGACGGGGGTGCGGGCGAGTTGGCGGATCGCCGGGTCAATGGGCTGACCAATGGTACGCCAACGGGTAATATCGTTGCCCGCCCCCGGCAGGAGACGCTGCGGGACGAACCAGGCGAAGGCCAGCCAGATGCCCGCCACGAGCGTGGCAACGCGCCAGTAATGGCGGTATTGGAACCCTTCCTTGATCCACACCATCGCAACTGCGGCGAAGTACGCCCACGCGGGCGCAAGGACTGCCAGGAACCGCGAGGTCGGTATCCACTCAGGCGCATCCGAAGTGTAGATGACGTACAGCGCCAGCCCCCACACGGCAAGGAAGATGCCTGTCCAACTGCGGTAGCGGGACAGCGCGACCACCAGCCCCAGCAGGGCGAGCAGCGCCAGCGGCGGCGTCAGGTCGCTCAGCAGCCGCAGGGGGTACGCCATCACCAGTGACAAATCGAGCCAGTTGCGCGGGCATAGCAGGAACGGCCGGACGTCGAGGACCTTCGTGATGGCCAGCCACGGCAGCATCGTCAGCAGCGAGAGCGCGAAGAGCTTGAGGTAATCCCGTGCCAGCAGCCGCCCCTGTCCCCTCCCCCGCCAGACCCACAGCAGCAGCGCCACAAGCATGAGCGGGGCGATGATAGCCGCCATCCGCTCGTACAGGACAAGCAGCCCGGCCAGCAGGAACGCACTGGCCGCGTGTGTCCGCGACCCGTCTTTCAGGTGGCGGGCAAAGCAATACACAGTCGCCGCAACCAGCGCCGCCTGTCCGCTGACGAGGTACACCTGCAGCGACCAGTGCATGAAGATGGGCGTGTAGAGCAAAACAGTGGCGGCAAAGACCCCGGCACTCTCGTCATGCTCGAGGGCAACGAAGCGATATGTGTACCACGCAGCGATGAGCGCAAACAGCAGACCGGGCAGGCGAAGGGCCGTCTCACTTACGCCAAAGAGCAGCAGCGAGGCCAGACGCGCCGCCGGGTCGAGCGGAGGATAGCGAAACAGATCGAGGTTCGCCTGCGGGACATGGGCATAGAGCCACTGGTAGAGAGCGAAATACGCGGCGAGACCAACGGGCCCCGCAACATACCAGAACAGGCGCGGAAGCCGGAGGCCGCGTCGGCGCACAAGGTAGACCACTGCCACCACGGCAGCGACGGCCAGCCACGCCGCAATGTGCCACCACAGGGCCAGGTCGTGCCCCGTACGCCACGTCAGGAGGTCATACAGCCCCGCCGGCACGCCGGCATGGAGTTCCTCGTCGCCGTAACCCATCTCAAGCGGGTGCCCGCGCTGGACGACAATCTGGATCGCAAGCCACGGCAGCACTATGAGCGGCCACGCCCGCGGCACCAGCCGTGGCAGCGACGGACACTGCGGCCACGCCGGCAGGCGCAGCAGCTTCAGCACCAGCAGCGCCACCACAAAGCAGGCCAGAAGCCCGCCAAGCAGCAGCGCATTGCGCCCCGGGTCGTCGCTGCGCACCCACAGCGGCAGCGCCAGGTACGCCAGCAACCATCCCCCTATCACCACACCCCAGGTTGACGTCGAGCGAGTCTGGCTCATTGCTGCTCCACTTTGGGGCGGCGGCCGAACCATTTCGCCAGCTTGAGCTTCCTGAAGGCGATCCAGCACATGCGGAATAGCAGGGGCGTGTGGACCGTGTTGATGATTTTGGAGTCCCCCGAGACCCGCGCCCGGTAATGCACCGGAACGTCCACCATGCTCAGGTTGAGGTTCGCCGCGCCAAAGAGCAGGTCAAAGTCGCCGAACGGGTCGAAATCACCAAACACTTGGCGATTAGCAGCCAGCCTCTGATAGTCCTCGCGGCGCAAAGCCTTCGTGCCGCAGAGCGTATCCCCCACGTACCGCTCCAGCAGCCACGAGAAGAGCACGCTGAACATCTTGTTGCCCATCAGGTTCGGCAGCCGCATCGCCTGGCTCTCCATTGGGTAGACGAGCCGTGAACCGTTGGCAAACTGCGCCTTGCCCTTCGCCAGCACCTCAAAGAACCGCGGCAGGTCCTCTGGCGGGACTGTCAGGTCCGCATCGAGGATCATCAGCACATCGCCCTCGGCCTGGCTGAATCCCAGCCGCACCGCGTGCCCTTTGCCCTGCGGCAACATCTTCCCAGTCTCCTGAGACCGCCCCATAGCCGCCCGCGCGGCGTCATCCAGGTCTTCGTCCTTGATCTGAATGACGAGCTTGATGTCCTTTTGCCCCTGGTACTTCTCGATCATCCGCTTGATCTCGTCCTGCGTCCCATCGGTCGAGTTGCCGTCCACAAACAGCAGCTCAGTATGCGTCCCAAGCTGCGGTGTGCGCTCGACGGCATTCTCGATGTTGCCGCGCTCGTTGCGGGTGGGGATGAGAACCGTGCAGGACAATGGCTGCGGGGCCGTTTCGGCCTGCATGGCGGCTACGGTGGTCTGCACGAGCATCAGGTGATGAAAGCCGGGAAGGCGCTCAGCGAGCCAGTTCAGAGCGCTGCCAAGGCCCAGCCAGGGGCGTGGGATGAGCAAGGAGCTCTTGAAGCTCTTGACCGCGAAATCCTCAAGGTAGAGCAGTTGGTGAAGCTGCTGGCGCGGCATCCAGGTGGTAACGCGGCTCGGCATCTTCAGCCGCAGTCGCTCCAGGGCGCCGATGGCGTACTGCCAAAGGTGGTTGTAGCCCACGACGACCACGGTACCGCCCGGCGTGAGGAAGCGCCGCAGGTGTAGCAGGAAGCCCTGGACATCGTCCAGATTGCCCAGCAGATTGTGGCATACAATGTAGTCGAACCGCTCATCCAGCGGCAGCGCCAAGGCCTCACCCACCACGAACCGCAACCCCGGGTGCGCCTCCTGCGCGAGGCGGATCATCTCCGGGCTGAAGTCCACGCCCACGCCCTCTGAAGGCTCCAGCGCCGCCAGCAGCTGCCCCGTCGCACACCCGACCTCCAACACCTTCGCCCCCGCCGGCACATGCCGCCGCACCGCCTGGGCGACATGGCGATGGTAATACGCGCTGCGGCGTTTCCAGTAGGCGTCGCTGGGCGCCAGCCGGTCGTAGAAAGCCCGCAGATCATCAATGGGGCGGACGGGCACGGGGTTGTCCTGCGGCTCGGGCTGCGTGAGGGTCATGGAGAGCGCTCGGGGTAAGAGATGGAAGAGGGTTTCGACGTCGTCGCGGGGAGACCTGCAAGGAGCGTCTGCCAAAGACACGATGGCCCTCCCGCAGGGGAAGGGCCATCATGTTCACATCAGGACTTTGGTGCTGTTAGTTGCGTTGCTGGATCTTCGCGTGACCGTCGCAGAACAGGCCGACGTAGCCCTTGGTGTGCCAGTCGGGGCTGTAGTCGAACATAAGCAACGTGCGCGAGGGCTCGCTGTTCCACGGCGAGTCGATGGACTGCACCGGCATCGGGACGTCCGCGTCGAGACGCCCGCCGCCGTAGTCATAGCTGGTGCCCTGCGTGAAGTAGGACGAGACAGCGGTCTTGTCGTGGTCGCTGGGGCAGCGGAAAATCTGCCGGTTCTTGGTGTACGGCTCCAGCACGTCGAAGATGCCGGGCGCTCCCTGGTGATACTCATCCCCAATGGGGGTCGCCGGGTACTCATTCGCGAGCGGCATCAGATCATCGTAGTCGCCAGCATACATCTGAATCGCTGTGCCGATTTGGCGCAGGTTTGAGATGCACGAGCTTTCCCGTGCCTTCTCCCGTGCCCGGGCAAAGACCGGGAACAGGATTGACGCCAGAATAGCGATAATGGCAATGACGACGAGCAGTTCAATGAGCGTGAAGCCACGACGAATTGTCGGTAAGCTCATGTCGATCCTCCTTGTATTAAACCAAGCCTATTGCTGCTGTCCGTTGATCGCGGCCCCAATCGCTCGCAGCAGCGGCTTGATCTCCATGCGCTGCTCGGGAGTGAGCCCGGCTGAGTACTTACCAAGGCGGTTGAGCATCCGAGGCATCATCCGCTGCATGCGGCCCGCGCCGCGACCGTTCTGGCCGTTCGCCGCGCCCTGACGCATGCGTTCGGCCATCTGGCCGATGCGGTCAACTTGCTGCTGAATGTCCTTGGCGCGCTCCTCTGGCGGCTTGGCCCAATACTTGGCCCAGCGGCTCTGGAAGCCCGCCTCCATGCGTGCATCCATCTCTTCCTGGGTCAGCTCGCGCGGCAAGGAGAGCAGGTAAAGCGGGCGATACTGCCCGCCAACCGCCGTGGCGATCTGCGTCAGGACCTCGTCAATGGGCTTCTGCTCGGCCTGTAGCGCAACTGCGCCGGTCAAATCGGCAGAGGCTGCGAGGATGAAACCGCTGCAAGTGGTGAAATCGAAGAGTGACTGCGCCAGATCCTGATTGTCCAGCGTCAGCGTCACTGTGTCACTGCGCAAGGGGATGATTAGCTGGCGGACGGGATCAAACATCATCCCGCGCCGCTGGCCCTGGCCGCCGGGCTGCTGACCCGGTTGTCCGGGCTGTGCGGCCTGCTGCTCGGGCTGTGCCGGCTGCTGCCCCGCCTGCGCGGGCTGTGCCTGGGCTCCCTGAGCAGCGGGTGCCCCGGGGCCGCCCTGACCGCCACGCCCGCCAAAGCCTCGGCCGAGGGTCGAGGTGCCGGCGCCGGGCATTGGAGGCGCCGGGTTGTCGCGGTCGCCGCGCGCCGCGCGCCATTGCTCGAACATCGCGCGCTGCTCTTCCTCCGTGAAGCTGTCGAACCAGTTCGAGCGCTGATTCTCAAGTCCGGCGAGAAGCTGGTTGGCGGTGTACGGAGTGGCGGGGGGCTGCTTTTCGAGAACATAGGCGCGGAGCCATGAGGCGTTAAAAGCCTCGGCAAAGGCCTTTACGGCCTCTTCGGGCTTAGCGCCGTCGAGTTTGAGGGTGACCTTGGCGTCGCAGGGCAGGACTACCCCAACCTGGATGCCGCCTTGTTTGGTTATCTCGGCGGCGACGTCAGCGACAGGCTGGTCGGTGACGTCAAGAGTAACGGTCTTGACCGCCGGGGCGTCCTGCGCAGAAGCAAGCTGCGCGAGAACGAGGCAGAATACGAGAACGGGCCATAGGATGCGCTTCATGCTGCCTTTCCTCCAGGGGAACAATGATGGTATGCCGTTCCAGACGTTCACTCCGTCACTGAGATTCCGCTTATTTGCCCGCGTCGTGAGAACACCGGCCGCCGCAGTCCTGACAGATCCCCATGTTGAGGTCGTCCAGATGCTGCAGTATCTGTTGCAGCGATGACAGCATGTCCGCCTTGCAGTCCGGCGGCAAACACCCGAGCAGTTCGGTCAGCCGCGCATCAAACACCGGCCGCACTTCCTGGTATAGCCTCTCGCCCTGCTCAGTCAGATGGATCAGCAGCGCTCGGCGGTCGTCCGGGTGGGGCTTGCGCTGCACCAGTGCCGCTTCCTCAAGCTTGTCAACAATGCCCGTGGTGTTGCCCTGCGTTACCCGGAGTTCTTCACTCATCTGTCCCGGCGTCAGGCCCTCTCCAGCAGCTTCACCCAGCATCCGAAATACGCGCCACTGCGGGCCCGTCAGCCCATGCTCGGCGAAAATCGGCCGGATACTGTTGCGCAGCCGGAAGAAGACCTTCAACATTGTCAGCCAAAGCTCAAGCGCTTGCTGGCTATCGGCAGAAGATTCCTTACTCATAGACGGTATGATAGAAATCAAAAGTTTAGGTGTCAAGTAAAATGGGATAGGACGAGGAAATGGGGAACGCCACATACCCAGGCCCGTCGTCGCTCTGAGCGAAGCGAAGAGTTCCCCGCCGGCCGCGCTGCGTGAAGGGACGTCTATGGATTCCGACGAACTGGGTAATACCGCTATCCGCTTGTGAGGTTCTACCATGTACGAACTACGGCCTCCGAGTATCGTGGTCTTCCAGGACGTTCTCGATGACCCCGCCATGACGCCTGTGTATGAGCGCCTGCGGGCTGCCGTGCCGGCAGACACCCCTGTACACATCGTCACCGACGACACACTGCCAGACCTGGTGGCAGAGCAGGACTGGCCGAAGAAGTGCGTGCGCATGGGAATGCCGCCTCCTGCCGAGGACCCCATCCTGGTCGTCGGCAAGATGCGCTGGGATGGCAAGTGGCCGGAGCTGCAGGAGCGCCTCAAGGCACAGGCCCCCAACGTCCCGCTGAGCATGTTCCACAAGCTCTATGGCTATGATGCCTTCAGCTACGCCAGCTTCTGCACCGACGGCAAGACCAGCCCCAAGGCCTTCGGGATGTGCCGCCCGGCATGGCGCCTGCACCTGAGTTGGGGCTGCCCCCACAAGTGCTTCTACTGCGGCTGCACCGGCGCCATGACCGCCATGGCCAATCTCGACGAGTACCGCGCCAAGCTCGCGGAACTGGTCGAGAAGAACCCCTGGGAGCTTTGCTGGCTCTATGACGATGACGCCGAAGCACTGGCGTTGGAGCCGGAGTACGGCGGCATGAAGATGCTCGTGGAGTACTTCGGCACCACTCCCGACCGCTACCTGACCGTGCACACCAAGAGCGCGAACGTGGACTTCCTCGAAGACCTCGACCACCGCGGCCATACCATCCTGACCTGGAGCCTCACGGGCGCCACGCAGAGCACTCTCATGGAGGCGGCGTCAGGGAGCATGGTCGAGCGCATCGAGGCAGCGGCAAAGACGCAGCAGTGGGGCTATACGCCACGGTTCAAGTTCAAGCCAATCGTGCCGGTGCTGAACTGGCGCGACGAACTGGCCGAGATGATCAAGCTGGTCTTCGAGCGCACCCGCCCGGACAACATCACGCTGTTCACGCTTGCGTGGATGGTCTACCCCGACCTCGTGAAGCTCGCCGACACCAGCCTGCTCGATCCGTGGGCCCTCGGCGAGGCCGAGAAGGCAGCCGGGGAGATGGCAACCTCACGAGTAGGCCCCTTCCCCCACCATGTGCGCAAGGCGATCTACGAGTTCGCCCTCGACGAGATCCATAGGTATGACAAAGAGGTCCCCGTTGCGCTCTCAACCGAATCGCTGGAGATGTGGCGGGACCTCGGCCCCAGACTCGGCGTGGACCCGACCAACTATGTCTGCGGCTGCGGCCCGACAGCCATACCGGGACTGCGCAAGCTACCCGCGGACCCCTTCAAAGCCGCGCAGCCGGTGGGGCTCGATAGCTAACCCAAGGAGCCGCTCATGCGCCAGCTTGCTCTCCTCATCCTGTTCGCGACACCGCTGTGGGCGCAGACGCCCGACTTGCTGCTCTACGCGCCTTTCGACGGCTCAGGGGATGCCGCGGTGGCGGGTGGTGACGGGCGGCAGCGCGACCTGTTGAGCTTTGTCGAGGGCCTGCGCGGGCAGGCAGTCTCGCTGAGCAGCGATTGCCAGTACGGTGTGAAAGGCAACTTCCGCGCCGAAAGCGGCACCATCGCCCTCTGGGTACGCCCTCACTGGAACGGCACAGACGCCACCAACCGGTACCTCTTCTGCCTCTACGGGCAGCGCGGTCTCCCCCACTCCTACGCCGTCAATCGCTACAACCTGGACTGCGGCGGAGGGACGATGCGCTTCACGATCTTCACCCGTGACGAGGGGAAGACGGTAGGCGTGGCCTCACCCATCAAGGCCTGGCGGGCGGGCCAGTGGCACCACCTGGCTGTCACCTGGGACAACGTCAACTCCGGGCAGCCCGACGGCGAGATGAAGCTCTACCTCGATGGCGCGCCCGCCGCCAGCCTCACAGGCAAGCATATTGACGTGGGCCCAACGAACGACGTGATGGCCATCGGGCGCGATCAGGACGCCTCTCCGGACTATGCCGACGCGGATCTGGACGATCTCTTCATCTACAGCCGGCCGCTCAGCCCCGAGCAAATCGCGCAGGGCGTGGAGGCCGTGCGGCGGCTGCCGTATGAGGTACCGACAATGGCTGCCTCGCGGGCGTCGGTGCCGGGCTGGTGGGACACAGCGTGGCCGTACCGGGTCAGGGTCGAGGTCCCGCCCGCCGCGACTGCCCGTCGCGACCTCTTCGTGCGGTGCCCGCTGCGCGCCGGAGGCGACCTGTCGGCCCTCGGGGAGCGAGGAACCCTCGACCCCGGCTCGCTACGCGTCGTGCAAACCGCCACGGATGGCAAGCCGCAGGTAGTGCCGGTCCGCGTCGAGGACGGGCTGGCGGACTGGGTGGCCCCAGGCGAGACCTCCGCGGCCGGGCGCAGCTTCTGGCTGTACTTCCAGAGCAGCCGCTTCACGTTCCCGCAGCCGCTGGTGGCCCAGCGCGTGACGGCCCCGGTGACCGCGCCCGCTGTTGTGCCGGCCGCGACAGACTACGCCACAGTCGAGTTGGGCAAGCCCTGGAACTTCGACGACGGCAGCTTCTCGGGCATCGACCAGTGGGGCGACAAGCCGGAGTACCTGCGCAATCGCAAGGTCGAAAACGGCATCCTGAGCATGGATGTGAAGCAGGACCCGTGGTTCATCTGGGGCGACATGTGGGGCCAGGTCAATGCCACCAACCAGAAGATCGCCATTGACCTCGATAAGTATCCCACCCTGGAGATGAAGGTACGCCAGAGCCTTCCGCAGGCCAAGTGGGGGCTGTTCGGCCGAGTGGGCGCCGCAGCCGACCTGCTGCACCATGCTTTCATCGTCAGCGGCAGCGGCTGGCAGCGGGTGAGGATTGACCTCCGCCGGGACGCCCGGTGGAGTGGCATCCTGTCTGCCTTCCGCATAGACCCGACAGAGGGCGCCGGGGCAGCGCACATCGAGATCGACTGGGTGCGACTGCTGGCGCTCACGCCAGTGGAGCACGGGCAGGTAGAAACACTGGGGCAGCCCACGGGCGTGGCGGCGCGAATTGACCTGTCGCAACCAGACGGCGCGGCAGTGGTAGCTGGATCAGCCCATGAGTTGGCCCTAACGGTCAACGACGCCGCAGGCAAGCCAGTGGCAGGGCAGCCTGTCCGTATAAGCCTCGCCGACGGTTCGGGCGGCAGTCTGGCCGAGGCGCAAGCTCAACGGTCGCTGGAAGTCTCGGCGCAGTCGCGGATGGGAGTGACCGGCCCGAACGGGAAGCTGGTGGTGCGCTACACCGCCAGCAGACAGGCGCGCAAGCCTGCGGACGCGCTCGTGGCGCAGGCGCAGTTCACGCCGGTCCCAGAGGCCCAACGCGTTGTCATCACCACACCCGGCGCACCGCATCACTATCTGGTGCAGCCCACCAAAGTGCTCGCCCTCAAACCGGACCGCCTGCCGCTGCACCTCACGGCCCGCCTCGTAGACGAGTTCGACAACCCGGTCGCCAACCCGACGCCGCGCAAGTTGCAGTGGAGCAGCGACGAGAGGGCAAGTCTCACCCGCACCAGCCCGAGCACAAGTGCCGGTCTGGGTGAAGCCGCGTGGCGTGGGGACGAAAGCCAGCGCTGGGTCTATACCGTGAGGGTGAAAGACGATCAGGGCCTGACCGGCGAGTCGGCGCCAATCTGCCTCCTGCCCACCAAGCCGCGCCAGAACCCCATTGTACTCGGCCCCAACGGCTACTTCCGCCAGGGCAAAGACGGCCGCGCCTGGGTTCCGCTGGGCGGCTTCTACGCCAACTGGGTCGGTCTGCCGGAAGACGGCGAGGAAGGCCGCAAGCTGATCTCCTTCGTGGACGCGACCGAGGAGCAGATGAACCACTGGCTCGACTTCCTCGCTTCGCAAGGAGTCACGGCCATGCGCTTCATGCTCCGCGCCCACACCAAGCTCGGTATGGAGCCCATGGACGTCATCGGCCGGGTCAACATGCCGCTATTCGCCAGGGTCCTCCGCTACATGGACCTCGCGCGGCGGCACGATATCAAGTTCCTGCTGGTGATCCATGAGGACTACACCAAGCCGGCCTACTTCAACCGGCAGCCGCTCGAGGCTTTCTGCCTGCCCCAATACGCGGGCGAGGACCTCGACAAGCTGCCGCCCTACCAGCGCGGCTTCATCCGCGACCGCAAGCTGATCGGCCTCATTGGCGAGAAGTACACCGATCCTGACGTGATGGCCTGCCAGGATCAGTACACGCGGGAGCTACTGGGGCTGCTCAAGGACAACCCGCAGCTATTCGGGTGGGAGTTCGAGAACGAGATGGTTAACTGCCCGCAGTCCTGGGCGCAGCACATGGCCGGCGTCATCCGCTCGGTTGACCCGGTGACGCCGATCTGCGCCAGCCACGGCGGCGGCGGCCTGCACACTGGCGACCCGCTCTGGTGGTCGAAGAAGGCAGACATCGACTTCTATACCTACCATCTCTACTCCCACCGCGACTCGACCTCGGAAGTGACGGATTACGGTGCGGCAGTCCACGTCCTCACCACCTACGGCCGCATGGCCGGCACCTGCATGCTGGGCGAGTCCGCCGGAGACGAGTTTGGCTACTACCCCAAAGAACGGGACGCCGACCGCCGGTACATCATGCGCGATACCATCTGGTTCAGCCTCGTCAACGGCAACCCCGGATGCTTCTTCTGGAACTCCCGTGGCTTTGAGGTCGAGGAGTTCCGCCTGGCGCGCAAGGTTGTGTCGGGGCTGGACTTGGCCCAATGGGAGCGCAAGCGCCCCGAAGTCGGGATCGTGGTAGACCACCCCTGGGAGGACGACAAGTACTATCGCTCTCCGCAGGGGCGCGCCGATTATGCTATGATGGGCCGGTACGCCCAGCACTACCTCACAAGCGGCGGCGCCTTCGACTTCACAATGCAGCCAAACGGCTATGCGCAGACGGCCGACCTGAAGACCTTCGCGCCGCCACCGGCGACAGGTCCCGTAACCGCAGGCAAGGGTTGGCAAGTGGCCAGTCTGGAGGAGGTCAAGGGGCAGGGCCTGGCGTATATACGCAACTTCGCAGGCGTGCGCCACTGGGAGTACCCCGGCAAGACCAACATGTTCCTGCGCGACCGGCGCCCCGAGCCGCTCGTGGTGAAGCTCAGTTCGCCCGGCAAGCTGGCCCTGACCGCAACCGATCTCGATACAGGCGTGGAGAAGCGGGTCGAGATGACGGGCCCTGGGGAGCTCAATCTGGGAACAACTGACCATGATTGGGCGCTGGTGTGGAAGGTGACGGACCGTTAGCAGTCACTCAATTGTCATCATCACCTCGGCACGCAGTCTGTCATGTCATCACAGGCTCACACAGTCCGCCATGCCAAGCGAAGTAATGCATCTCCCAACACGTCCGTCATGCTGAGCGAAGTGAAGCATCTCCCAACACGTCTGTCATGCTGAGCGAAGTGAAGCATCTCTCCGGAGATACCCACCGGCTTTCAGAGTGACAAATACATACAGAATACCAAGCCAACCGAAGCACAGACAGGAGACCCATATGAGCAAGACGCGTATCGCAATCATCGGCTGTGGCGGAATGGCCAAGAGCCATGCCAGCCGCTTCAGCATGATCCTCGACCAGGTTGAAATCGCCGCCGCCGTGGACATCGTGCGGGAGAAGGCCCAGGCCGTCGCAGACCTGATGCCGCCCGGCACCATCGTCGCCGAAGACTACCACGATGTCCTTGACGAGGTGGATGCGGTGCTCGTGGTCCTGCCGCACCACCTGCACCACCCCGTGACGCTCGAGTGCCTCGCCGCCGGCAAGCACGTCCTCGTCGAAAAGCCCATGGCCAACACCGAGGCCCAATGCATCGAGATGATCGAGGCCGCCAGGAAAGCCAACCGCGTGCTCATGACTGCCTACTGCATGCGCTTCAACCCGCTCGCGGTGAAGATGAAGGAACTCATCGCCGACAAGACCTTCGGCGAGTGCTTCCAGCTCTCGATCTGGACCGAGCAGCTGACCAAGTATGGCCCCGACCACTGGATCAGCAGCGCCAAGCTGCTCGGCGGCGGACAGCTCTTCAGCCACGGCTGCCACTACATTGACCTCATGCTGTGGATGATGGGCCGTCCGGTGCAGGGCACCCACTTCGGCACCAACTTCTGCACGCCGTGGATGGAGCGCGAGGGTACGAGCCACGTCACCATCGGCTTTGAGAACGGCGCCATCGGCTATCACCAGGGCACCTGGGGCGCGCGCGGCACCCGCCTGCGCTACTCCTTCCACGCCCACTGCGAGCAGGGCATGATCGAGGCGAACATCAGCGAGGGCAAGCTGATCCTGCACTCCGAGATGGCCCCGCACGTGCCCGGACAGGTCGAGCGTCAGGGCGAAGAGATCCTGCTCGAGGCCCCCGGCGCCAAGCCGACCGAGGTCGAGATGGCGCACTTCATCGAGTGCATCAAGACCGGCCAGAAGCCGCTGACGGACCCGGTAAGCTCGCTGGAGGGCTTGCAGGTGATCTGGAAGCTCTACGAAGCCGAGGAACAGCACAAGCTGGCTGATCTGCGAGGTCTGGGACTGGGGACGTACAAGGGGTAGAGTAAGAAATCGACAGGCT
>JBDKRC010000350.1:0-34444 GCA_039683575.1 Armatimonadia bacterium
TGGTCGAACCCGTGGTCGAACCCGTGGTCGAACCCGTGGTCGAACCCGTGGTCGAACCCGTGGTCGAACCCGTGGTCGAACCCGTGGTCGAACCCGTGGTCGAACCCGTGGTCGAACCCGTGGTTGAGCCCGTGGTTGAGCCCGTGGTTGAGCCCGTACCAGAGTCTTCCACGGCCACGGCCGTCCGCGAAGCTCTCGTCGCCGCGGCGCCCAGCTTGCGCCCGATGGTGTGGGAACAGCCGGGGCAGCCGCTGTTTGCCGCTCTGCGGAGCGGTGCCGATGTGCCTGGCGCCACTATCCGATCATGTGCCGAAGCAGCCGTCGCCGCCGCCGTCGCAGCTCGAGGCGGCGCCGTGGAGACCGTCGTAGCCATGGCTGACGACAGGATGTCCGGGCTAGCCTCGCTGGCCGGCGCGACCGGTAGCGCATACCTGCTCGCCGACCTGCCGCAGGCCGGCAACCTCGGCACTGCCACGCTCGGCCTCAAGCAACTCCGCAGCCTGCTCGGTAGCCTGCAACTGCCGGAAGCTCAGATACCGCCCGCCTCCCCGGCGCCCGCACAGGCCGCCCGGGAGGGGGACCTGCCTCCGGCGGCAGTGGCTGCGCTGACCGCGGATACCCGCCTGCAAGCCTACTCTCGCGAGGGCCTCATCCTGGTATTGCCCGCTCAGGCTGATCCCGCGGTCGTGGCTGGCGCGGCCGAGTCGCTGCTCAAAGCATGGCAGGCAGTCGATGCAGATACCAACCGCCTCCTGATCACAGGGCCTACCGGTGGATTGGTGATCGCCAAACTGGCACAAGGTCTCATCGCCGCCATGGTGGCCGCTACCCCCGGTGAGATTGCCGCACACAACGTGCACGTTAAGAAGCTGTTATCGGCAATCGGCCCGGAGGCTGGCGCATGACTTTGGGACGCCGCGAATCATGGCCCTCGCTCATAATCCTCGGCGTGGGCTTGCTCACGCTGGCGCTGGTGCTGAAAGCGAATCAGCAGGACCTGCCGCTGCAGCCACCATGGCTCATGGCCATTCCCGTGGTGCTCTACGTGCTTGTGCAGGCAATCGCCCAGGGCCCCACCGTTGGTGCCTTGTTGGGCGTGGTAATCATGATTGTGGCACACCTGTTCCTGGCGCTGTTGATGGGGCTCGGCTACTCGGCAGTTGAGGGTCAGCCGCGGGCGGCATATGATGCGTTGCAGAGCGGTCTATGGGCTTACGTGCCGGGCACGGCGCTCCAATTTGCCTTCGCATGTCTCACCGGCGTAGTCTTCGCCGCCTGGCACACGAACCGTCCAGCGTCAGTGGTCCAGCCCCTGGAAGGGGCCCCGCAGCCGGTGCTGCTGCCGGATCTACAGCAGGCACCCACCGCGGCGGCAGCCGTTGCCACCGCTGCGGCGGTACCGGGCGTGGGTGCGGCGTTGCTGGCCTCGGCCGACGTCGTGGCCGCCGGCGCGTGGGAGCGGGACCCCGGAGCCGCGCTGGCCCGCATACAATCCCTCGGCAGCCGCACCGGTCATGGACTGAACTCGGTCTCACTTGATCGTGTCTCCTTACTCGTCCGCTCGGAGCCAGGCAGGCTCGCGGCGCTCCTGGTTGGTAGCGAGTTGAGCCGCCCTGCAGGGAACGATCTGCTCCGCGATCACTGGGCTGCGGCAGAGCGGCTGCCCGAGCAGGGAACGGCCGAACAAGGAGGGGCCGAGCTTTAGCCGGCCCAAGGCGATGAGCAAGCTACAACGCTGGTGGCAGCAGTGGCGCAGGCGTGCCAGGCAGCGCCTGCAGCAGATGAAGGCCCCGGGCAGGTTCCTGTGCGATAGCTGCCGGTATGACTACGGCAATTCCTGTCGCCGCCCCGGCCGCCCCAACGTTACGAATTGTCCCGACTATCGTAGAAGGTAACAACACAAACAACGCTATGCGCAATCTACTCATCTCTACCAGCATGCTGTCCGCCAATTTCACTGTCCTTGGCGAGGAAGTGAAGTCTCTCGAGGCTGCCGGCGCTGACTGGCTGCACTGGGACTGCATGGACGGGCATTTCACCGACCAGCTGACTCACGGGCCTCTCGTCCTCAAGGCCTTGCGGCCGCTGACTACCCTGTTCTTTGACGCCCACTTGATGCTCACCAATCCTGAGCCGCAAATACCGCTCTTCGTGGACGCCGGGGCAGACGGCATCTCCATCCACATCGAGACCACCGACGAGCCGGCGAGGCTGCTCGATGACATCCGGGCTCGCGGCTGCAAGTCCTGCCTGACCGTCAACCCACCGACGCCACTGGATGACATCGAGCGCTTGCTGCCGCACTCCGACGTCATCATGCTCATGGGAGTTATCCCGGGCTATGCGGGGCAGGCCTACCATCCCGAGACCACCGACCGCATCCGTCAGGTGCGCGCGCTGATCGACAAAGCGGGACTGCCGACGATGATCGAGGTGGACGGGGGAGTGAATGGTACCACGGCGGACGAGGTGATCGGCGCTGGCGCTGATGTGCTGGTATCGGCCAGCTTCGTGTTCAAGCACCCCGAAGGATACGGCGGGGCGATCCGGCGGCTGAGGGAGATTGCGGCGGGGCTGTAGTATTCCCTGCGCGTGGTAGGCATGCTCCGCATGCCGGACTAACCAAACGGGATTCCGGCATGCGGAGCATGCCTGCCACGCGATCCAAGCCCAAAAACAAAAGTGGGAGGGCTCCTCAGAGCCCTCCCACTTTCTCTATTGTCTTTGGAGCCCTACAGCAGTTCTTCCGGCTTCACATACAGCGGCGGAAGCGGGTTGGGCCGCACTAGCGCGCCACCATTCTCGTAGGACTCGATGATCGCGAAGGTGTACTCGATCACCGCGAGAGCGTCCCGGCCCGAACCGCGCAGTTCGTGCTTCGGGACCTTGTTGGTGATGTCCTCGAGGAAGCCCGTGATGCGCCGGTTGAAGGTCTGGCCGAAGTCATGGGTCCCTGATTCGAAGATCTCCGGCGCGCCGGGCTCGCCAGGATTGATGAAGCCGGGCTTGCCGGGGCCGCGAGCCGCGTCCGGGGCGCTCCAGAAGGTCGTCCGCTCGATGCAGTTCTCGATACAGAACGTCCCCTTCGTCCCTGCCACCTCACAGCTCCACCAGCCGCCCAGGCCGTACGACGCATCCCCGCGCTGGCTGAGCAGATAGCCCACTGTGTCGTTAGCGAACTTCAGATGGATGCTCGCCGTTGAGAGCATCACATCGCCCACCGAGCGGCGGAAGCCCGGCCGGTTCAGGAACGCCTGCACATGCGTGACATCGCCGCAGAAGTGGCGCATGACGCTGAGCGGGTGAGTCAGGAACGCCTTGAGGTGGAAGTACGGGAAGTCCTTGATCTTGGGCGAAGTCGGGGCCGCCGCAGTCTCCGGCGCGCCGCCCTGGAAGCCCATCTTGCACAGGCAGTAGACCAGTTCCCCAAGCTTCCCCTCGTTCTGGTACTGCTTGGCCTTCTCCGCCGTCGGGGTGAAGTAGTGGTTCAGGTCGCAGCCGAGGTAGACGTCCATAGCGGTGGCGACGTCCACCATCTCGCGCGCTTCTTCGATGTTGCTCGAGATGGGCTTTTCCACCAGCACGTGCTTGCCCGCTTCCATCGCCTGCATGGCGGGCTCGTAGTGCCAGCCACCATTCTCCAACCCGCCCGTCGCACAGTCCACGACGTCCAGTTCCTCGTTGGCGAGCATGTCGTCGAGGCTGTAATACGCCTTGCACTTGAACTGCTCGGCAGCCTTGTCCGCGCGTTCCTTGACTGCATCGCAGATTGCGACGAGGTCAGCGAGGGGGCTGGCGAAATGGGTGGGGGCATGTGAATAGCCAATGCCATTCATGCCGACAATTCCGACTTTGAGAGCCATGGGATCATCTCCGTTAATGGTTGAGGCGTTGATCGCTAGTGAACGCTGAGACTGTGCTTGGTTCGCGCCCCGCGCGCCGAGTCCTTCTTTCGACAGCTGGAGGGGCTGAATGATCGCGCCGTTTGCGATCAGCCAGCCCGCGGGCCGGATGCAAGCCTGCGATCGGGCTGCAGTCTCGCCTTCGGCCCCTCCATGGATCGCGCCGTCTCCGACTACACGCTCGCGGGCCGAACCCCGAAAATGCGGCGGTAGACGCCAACAAAGGTATTGACACCGCAAGGAAGCCTGATGTATAGTCAGGCGGCAACGGGAGAAGTTGGGATTTTCTGGGCTATAAACGGATCTATAACTCTCCTGCAGCCATCATGCCTGAAACCATCGGTCCCGCAATCCAATCAGTTACAGATGGGCGCTTGACCTTCAAAAAAGCGCACCTGGAGTACCTTGGTAACCCCGAATGCGTGGACGTGACATTTGGCCCCGGTCGTAGCATCTTGATCCACAACCCGCAGCGGCGGCAGGAACTGCTCGACATGCTGCTGGCTGACGAGGAAGGGCTGCTTGACGAGGACCAGAACCAGATCGAGCTTCGGCTCGACAGTCTGGCCGACCCGGCGCCCGTCGATGAGCAGGGCCGGATGCGTATTCCGCCAGTATACCTCAATCGCCTGCGATTGCCAGAGAAAGGCGCAAAAGTTTATCTCGTGCCTCGGCGGCGCAACGGCTGGATCGAGGTATGGAGCGAAGCGGAGTTTGACCGGATGATCGACGCGCCCGCGGATGTGTGGCAGGTAGCGCTGAACCGGTTGGTACTGCGACGGCGTGGCACGCAGGTGTAAACAAGACTTGATGGGATGACAATGGTACAGCATCAGCCCTGCATGCTTGAAGAGACGTTGCAGTGGCTGGACCTGCAGCCGGGGCAGACAATCGTTGACATGACAGTCGGGCTTGCAGGACATGGCCTGGCCATACTTGAGAAGATCGGGCCAGCCGGGCGGTACCTCGGACTGGAATGGGATCCGGAGACGCTGCAGCAGGCCCGCGAGAGACTTGGCGACGCGCCGAATGTGACCCTTTTCAACGAGAGTTTCACGGAACTGCCGGCCATCCTGACCGAAGCCGGCGTGGAGCAAGTCGATGGGGTGCTTCTGGACGCTGGAGTGAACCTCTGGCAACTCACGGCCCCGGAGCGGTCTCTGTCGCAGGACAGCGAAGAGGGCCTGGACATGAGGATGCGGCGGGATCGGGGAGTGCCGGCGGGCGTGATTGTGAACGAGGCGAGTGAGGACGAGTTGCGCGGGGTGCTGCGGGCGACGCTGGAGGAGCGGGAGGCACGGAAGATCGCGAGAGCGATTGTGCGGGCGAGAGAGCGAGAGCCGATCCAGACGACGCGACAGCTATCGTACGTGATCCTTGGCACACGGACGCCGGAGGCCAGGCGCAAAGGGCGGCAACCCGCACCCGCGCTGCTGGCGTTCCGGATCGCGGTCAACGCCGAGCTTGAGAACCTGGCCGAGGGGGTCAGGGTAGGGGCGCAGGCGTTGCGGCCGGGCGGCAGGCTCATAGTACTCACCTTCCATAGCGCCGAGTACCGGGTGGCGCGGGAAACGATGAGGGTCCTGGCCGGAAGGTGTACCTGCCCACCGCGATTGCCGTGTGTATGCGGGGCGAAGGCGACGGTGAAGATACTCACACCGAAGCCACTGAAGCCCGAGGAAGCGAGTCTGAGGCGGAGCGGGCCACAATGCCGCAGTTGCCGTTTGCACGCAGCAGAGGCGATTTGACAGGTCTTTCGAGCTTTCTTAGCGCGTGGTGCGGGCTTCTCGCCCGCTCAATGAGGCGGTACAAGCCGCTTTGTCCCGGCGGAAGATAACCGAAAGGTCACAGCTTAAGCCGAAGCACCAAACGCGGGCGAGACGCGCACATCACGCGGAGTAGAGAGTTTCTGGGGGGAAGGACAAACAGCGGGGGAGAGCACCTTCAGTTTTCCGGGCGCATACCTTGGCCGGAGGCGACCCGGAGTAGGGAAGGAGGGCAGATCAGGCAGAAGTCACGGTACACACACAACACACTACGGCAACAACCATCGCAGCCTACATCACAGCACTATACACCGCAACCTTCGTAGTCTTCATCATAGCAAGTGCCGCCGCTACAGTCAACGCCAAGATCACAGCCCGTCGCGCCTCCGGGTGCGACAATCACACCAACATACCCAGCCTTGACCGCAGCAACACTAGCAGCCAAACCGTGACCTGCTGACTGCCCTCCGTCGAATTCAACGGCCCGCTCCCATCTCAATGGTGGGGCGGGCCTGCCGCACTCAATACGCAGGTGAGGGAGGGGCCCCATGAACCGGAGCAATAGCCGTGCCAGGAGCATCCATCCCCCTGCCGCCACAAGGCGACCCGCCCCTGCACCGCGCCTATTCCCCAGACTGCTTCCCATCTTCATTCTCGGCGCCATGGCGATTCTGCACATCCTGTCACTGGCCAGGCTGTCAGAGCTCGAGTGCGAAAGCCGCCGGCTGGACCGCCTGATTCTGGAACAGAAGACTATGGAAGCCGAATTGCTGCGTGAGCACCGGGCGCTGGTGAGCAATGCCCGGCTTACTACCTACGCCCAGAGCAGGGGTATGGTCGCGCCGCAGAGTGTGAAGACGCTGCAGGTCGGGCTGCTGCCCAGCCCGCAGGTATACTGGCAGCTTCCAGAAGAGCCCGGGCGTGAGCGGCTGGGCGAGGGCCTACAGCTTGGTGCCCTCAGCGCTGCAGAGCCTCGAGAACTGCCTTAGCGGGGGGTAGTCTCAGCAAACCCATCTTCGTCAAGGAGCCACATAACCATGCTTTGCGCCAGCAATGGTGTCGGTAACTACGGGCGGGTGGCTTGAGGAGGGATGGCGTTGGCAGCCACGCAACCACGTTACCGCCCGGAGTTGGAGCGAAGCCGGTGGCTTTCTGGCCTCCTCCTGGCTGGTCTGGTCCTCGTCTTCCTTCGACTGTTTCAGATCCAGGTCCTCAAGCACGACTACTACGTCGCCGAGGTCGGCCCGAGGCTGGAGTCCAAATATGCGGCCCCGGCCCCCCAGCCGGGGTCCATTCTTGCTCGTACCGGCGAACCCCTCGCCGAGAGCCTGCTGCTTGATACCCTCTTCGCTGACCCCCTCTTCATGGCTCGCCACGAGCGGCGTGAGAGCCCTCAGGCCGTGGCCCAGCAACTCGCGCCGCTGATTGGCCGTCCCGCCGAAGACATCCTCGCCGACCTCACCCGCCGACAGGACACCAACTTTGTCGAACTGGCACGCTGCGTGCCGCACGATGTTTCAAGCCAGATTCGGGCGCTACGGATCAAAGGCCTCGGCCTGAAGCCTGAATGGAAGCGCGAGTACCCGCACGGCACGCTGGCATGCCACCTCGTGGGCGGGCGCGACAGGTCACACAATGCTCTGTCAGGGCTGGAGTATCGCTACCGGCTGATACTCGACGGCAATCCCGGGGCCAACCTGCCATCACAGGACCCGCTGGGGCTCGACAATGCTGAGAGCCGACGTGTCGGGGACTCGCCGGGCAAAGACCTGCTGCTGACCATCCACCCGGACCTCCAGCGGCAGGTGGAGCGCGAAATGGACGTGCTGTGGCGGCGTGAGCGGCCCAAGTGGACTGCCTGCGTCGTCGAGGACGTCACAACAGGCGCCATCGTCGCGATGGCGGCCCGTCCGGGATACGACCCGAATGACTACGTAAGAGGCAAACGCGCCGCAGGCTGCAAGTGGTCTGTCGTGCCCGAGGGCGTGACCCGCAACATTCCGGTGACCGAGGCAGTGGAGCAGGGGAGTACCTTCAAAATCCTGCTGGCTGCGGCGGCGCTGGACTCCGGGGCAGTAGTGCCCTCCTCCACCTTCCACTGCGGCGGGACCATCAACATGGGAGGCCGGCCCATCAGTTGCTGGGGCGAGTGGGCTGCCAAAGGGCATGGCAGTCTGGATATAGGTGGAATGCTGGCCCAGTCCTGCAACGTCTGCGCCGCGCAGATAGCCGTGAGGCTCGGAGCCAAGCGATATTGTGAATTCCTGCGCAAAGCCGGTATCGGGATCGACCCCGAAGCGGGATTCTCAGCCGAGGCCAAAGGCCGTCTCAAGCCAGCCGAAGGCCTGCGCCGGCGCGATCTGGGGACCATGGGCTTCGGGCAGAACGTGAGTTGCAGTGGCCTGCAGCTCACTTCGATAGTGTCAGGAATCGTGAATGGCGGTATAATGAAGCACCCACACATCCTGGCGGCGGCCCTCAATCGGGATGGCACGGTGTTCCGCAAGACAGTGGTTTCCGAGAAGCAGATTTGCTCCCCGCAGACCTCAGCCATAATCAGACAGATGCTGGAGAACGCCGTCCAGAATGGCACCGGCAGACCGGTGAAGATGCCGGACTTCCGCGTGGGTGGCAAGACGGGGACGGCCCAGCAGTGGGACCCGCAACTGGGGCGGTACACCGACCGGTACATGATGTCCTTCATCGAGGTCGCGCCGATTGATGTCCCCCGCTATGTGATCTGGGTGGCCTGTAGCGACCCCAAGGTTGGGCGTCACGGTTCAGACACGGCAGCGCCGGCGGCCAAGCACATCGCAGAATATGCACTGCGACAGCTTACGCCGCCACAGCCTGCGCAGTGACGCGCGGCTGGCCAATACTCACAGGGTTTTGAGGATTACCGCATCATGAGGCTCCCTGAGCTGCTTGAGGGGCTGGCCGAGGGGCAATTGCCCGATGTAGAGGTTACCGCTGTCACCGCTGACAGTCGCGCAGTGACGCCGGGTTCGCTCTTTGTCGCCATCACAGGCACAGTCTCAGAAGGCCATGACTACCTGGCCGACGCGCTGAAGCGCGGTGCTGTGGCAGTGGTCTACCAGCGGCCGGAGTATGCCGCGCAGATACCGCAGGGCGTGGTAGCCGTGCAGGTCGCAGCCTCCCGACGCGCGGCGGCGGTGCTGGCGGATCGCTTCTGGGGCCATCCCTCGGGCGATCTGACCCTGGTGGCGGTGACTGGAACCAACGGGAAGACAACCACGGTGCACCTGCTTGAGAGCATTTTTCAGGCCGCCGGTCACAAGACCGGAATGATCGGCACATTAGGCCGAAGAGTGGGGGAGGAGACTGTCGTAGCGTCTCGGACCACACCTGACGCCATTGAACTACAGGCCCTTCTCGCGCGCATGCGCGACGAAGGCATCACTCATGTCAGCATGGAGCTATCCTCGCACGCGATTGACCTCGACCGCGCCTGGGGATGCAGCTTTGCCGCCGCACTGTTCACCAACCTCAGCCAGGACCATCTGGACTGGCATCAGACCATGGACGCTTACCGGGGCTCCAAGTCGCGCCTGTTCAGCGAATACGCCGCCTTTGCGCCGCGAGAGATGGTAGGCGCCATCAATGTGGACGACGAGGCAGGACGACTGATCGCGGCGGAGGCGAAGTGCCGGGTAGTGGGCTACGGAACCGGTTCTGAGGCTCAGGTGAGGGCGGAGGGCGTCGAGCGGTCGTGGGCGGGCACGCAGATGAACCTGGTGACCCCGACCTGGCAGACTCCCATGCGGCTGCAGCTTGTGGGGCAGTTCAATGTCATGAACGCCCTCGGAGCCGCCGCGTGCGCGTGGGGGCTCGGAGTGGAGCAGGAAGCCATCGTCAGTGGCCTGCAAGCCCTGGCGAGCGTGCCGGGCCGGCTTGAGAAAGTGAATCGTGGCCAGGACTTCGCCGTCCTGGTTGACTATGCCCACACACCTGACGCGCTTGAGAACGTGCTGCGGGCGGCGCGAGAACTGGAGCCGAGTACGCTGATCTGCGTTTTCGGCTGTGGCGGAGACCGCGACCGGACAAAACGCCCGCAGATGGGCAAAATCGCCGGCGACCTGGCCGACGTAGTGATCGTGACCTCCGACAACCCGCGCTCCGAGCGCCCCGAAGACATCGTTGCGGACATCACCGCCGGAATGGCGGGGACGCAATATGAGGTTGAGGTGGACCGCGAGCAGGCGATCCACAAGGCCATAGCCCAGGCTGGCGGCGGCGACATCGTGGTCATTGCTGGCAAGGGACATGAGGATTACCAGGAATTCGAAGGCGGGCGCAAGGTGCATTTTGACGACCGCGAAGTGGCGGCGGAGGCACTGGACAAGCGTCCTTCACTCTAGATTGGCAATACCATGGAACTGACACTGGCGGAACTGGCTGCCATACTTGAGGTCCACCTGCCGCAGGGGCTGGACGATGGATGTCTCGTGTGCGGCGTCTCTACTGATTCGCGCACTATCGAGCAGGGAAACGTGTTCGTTGCCCTGACGGGCGAGAAGTTCGACGGCGCCGACTATGCCTCGCTGGCACTCGAAAGCGGCGCGGCCGTGGCCGTGGTGGAGCGTGAAGTGCCCGAGTTGGGCGAGCGACAGCTAATCGTCCCTGACACTCTGGCGGCGCTGGGCAAGATCGCCACCTGGTGGCGGCGGCGCATGGACGTCACAGTCATCGCCGTGACCGGTTCGGCGGGGAAAACCACAACCAAGGACCTGATCGCCCAGATCTGCTCTCAGTTTGAGCCCACCGTGGCCACCGTCGCGACCGAGAACAACGAGATTGGCGTGCCACAGACGCTGCTGCGCCTGACCGAACATGACCGCTTCTGCGTGGTGGAGTTCGGCATGCGTGGCCGGGGACAGATTCGCCAACTCGCCGAGATCGCGCGCCCCGACATCGGCGTCATCACGGTCATCGGCGAGGCCCACATCGGCATTCTGGGCTCCCGCGAGGCAATTGCCGAGTCCAAGGCCGAGATGCTGCCGCTGCTGCCAGAGGACGGCACCGCGGTCCTCCCGGCTGACGATTTCTTCTACCCGTTGCTCAGGGGCATGTGCGGATGCAGAGTTGTCTCCTTCGGCCTCTCTGAAGAGGCTGAGGTCCGCTTGACGCAAGTTGCTCAAGAGACCCTGGCAGGAAGCACAATCGAACTGGCGATGGGCGAGGAGACGGTGGGGCTTACCGTGCCACTACCGGGACGGCACAACGTGCTCAATGCCCTGGCAGCGGCCGGGGTGGGGTATGCGCTGGGCTTCACCGCTCAGCAGGTCAAGTCAGGGATCGAGAGCTACGGGGGCATGAAGATGCGGGGAGAGATCCTCGCCGGTCCCTACGGCTGCACGATCATCAACGACGCCTATAACGCCAATCCGACCTCGATGGTAGCCGTGATGGAGATGCTGCGGCCGATGCCCGGACGCAAGGTAGTGCTCTTCGCGGACATGCTAGAATTGGGCGAGGGAGCCGTCGCTGCGCACCGTAAGGTCGGAGAGGCGGTTGCAGAGGCCGGAGTTGGCTTACTCGTGACGGTGGGAGAACTTGCTGCGCAGACAGCGGAAGCGGCTGAGGAGCGTGGGGTCGAGGTGCGGGTGGCCAACACCCCCGAAGAAGCGGCGGAGTTCCTGCACACCAAGCTGCGCGAGGGCGACATCGTGCTCATAAAGGGCTCGCGCGGCATGCAGCTTGAGCGGGCAGTGAAAGGTCTTCTAAATGCCGAGTAATATCGCTCCGATCCTCATCGCGCTCGCGCTCCCGCTCGGCCTGGTGCTGAGTGCCTTCTTCACCTGGATTGTCTGGCGACGCATGGTGGCCATGCAGATCGGCCAGACCGTGCGGTCAGATGGCCCCGAGAGCCACCTGAAGAAGATGGGAACGCCGACGCTGGGCGGGGCGGGTATACTGGCGGCGCTGGTCGTGCTGTGCGGCCTGGTCGTTGCAGCCCTTAGCGCCAAAGGCGAGGCGCTTCCGGTGCGCATGCTGGCAGTGCTGGGGCTGGCGCTGGCCTATGGCGCACTCGGCTTTGCCGATGATTGGCCCAAGGTCCGCTACAAGCGCCCGCTCGGGCTGAAGGCTCGCGTCAGACTGCCCATAGAGTTCGCCCTGGCGGCGGCTTTTGCATATGTGATGGTCCGCACCGGCACGATGACCACCACGCCCTCCCCGCTGCAGATCATTCCTTTCCAGCCGGACCTTATCTGGGGCGCCTTCGTCCTGTTCGTGATCGTGGGCGGAGCCAACGCCGTGAACCTCACCGACGGCCTCGACGGCCTCGCCGCCGGCGTCAGCGCCATCGTCGCGGTCGGTCTGGCTGTCATCTGCACTGCCCTCGGCTATGCCGATCTCGCTGTCATGTCCCTGGCTGTGGCCGGGGTTTCGGCGGGATTTCTCTGGCTTAACGCGGCTCCTGCCCAGATTTTCATGGGCGACGTCGGCTCACTCGGGTTAGGAGCGGCTTTGGCGGGAATTGCCGTCGCAGCCCGCGCGGAGCTCGTCTTCGGCTTCTTTGGCATCGTCTTCGTAGTCGAAGCAGTCTCCGTGATCCTGCAGGTGCTCTACTTCAAAGCCAGCAAGGGCAAGCGCCTCTTCCGCATGGCGCCCTTCCACCACCATCTCGAGCTCGGCGGATTGCCGGAAACCAAGATCACAGCCCGTCTGTGGCTCGTGACGGCCATGGCGGTCTCTATCGGCCTGGCAGCGATCTGGATCATTGTTTCAAAGTAACACTTCAGTTCGAGCGGACACAGATGGCCTTACCCAACAGACAGCAACCCAGGGGGATGGACCTGCACGGACGCCGCGTCGGTGTCTTCGGCATGGCGCGCAGTGGCCTGGCCGCCGCCGCCTTCCTGAAGCGCAAGGGCGCGCAGGTCGTGGTATTCGACCAGAAACCCGCCGAAGCGCTCGCGAAGGAACTGGCCGAACTCGGCGAACTGGGTGTCGGAGCACTGGCAGGAGTACAAGAATACGACGAGCTGGGGGCACTGGAGACGCTGATAGTCAGCCCCGGCGTGCCGGTAGACCATCCCTTCTTGGCCCGGGCGCGTGGCGGCTGTGTCGAGATCATCAGCGAAATCGAGCTCGCCTGGCGTTTCTGCCCGGCCCCCATGGTGGCCGTTGCCGGGACCAACGGCAAGGGCAGCACCACCACCATCCTGGGCGAGATGCTGCGGGCTGGGGGCCTGAGCGTAACCGTTGCGGGCAACATCGGCACGCCGCTGATCTCTGTGGTGGAGGGTGACTGGGATGTCGTAGTGGCCGAGCTATCCAGCTTCCAGCTTGAGACTATCGCCGATTTCCACCCGTGGGCAGCCATATTGCTGAACATCACACCCGACCATCTTGACCGCCACGGGACATTCGAAGGCTACGTGGCCGCCAAGGCCCGCCTGTTCAAGAACATGCGTGAGGGAGATGTCGCGGTCGTTAACGTAGACAACGAGGCAGCGCGGCAAGTCGCCCAAAGCCTGCCCTTCGAGGCCCTCCGCGTCGCTGCTGCCTGCAAAGAGCCGCTGGCGGCTTGTGTTGAGGGCGATGAGCTACTGGTGCAACTGCCCTCCGAGCAAAACCCGGTGACGGTGTGCCGGCGCAGCGACCTGTCCGTTCGCGGGGAGCACTACCTCACCAACGCCCTCTGCGCGGCGGTCGTGGCCCGCTCCGCAGGCTGCACGGCTGACGCGATTCGAACCGGCGTACGCTCCTGGCGGCCTGTAGACCACCAGTTGACTGAAGTAGCCGTCATCAACGGCGTGCGCTACGTAGATGACTCCAAAGCCACGAACCCGGCCTCGGCTGTTGCCGATCTCAACACCGTCGAGGGCCCGGTAATCGTGATTGCTGGAGGCCTGACCAAGGGCCTTCGGATGCGTGACTTCGCTGAGGCACTGGCCCGGCGGGCACGGGCCGCCTTTCTCATCGGCGAGGGTGCCGGCGAGATCGCTACGGACATCGCCGGACGCATTCCGGCCACCCTCAGCGGAACGCTCGAGGAGGCTGTGCGCGCCGCTCACGCGGTAGCAGAGCCCGGCGACACCGTCATTCTCGCTCCCGCCTGTGCCTCTTTCGACCAGTTCCGTGGTCAAGCCCAGCGCGGTGAGCGTTTTGCCGAGGCCGTGCGTGCCCTCGGCTCTGGCAATCAGGCGTAATCACCACTCCCAAGCAGGAGCACTAATGGCGCAACACGCCTTGGAGCTTAGGATGGCCGCCGAACCCAAACCCTCCTACGATGTCCGCTGGGTGACCCTGATCACCGGTATGGTCGTGCTCGGCCTCGTGATGGCGTTTTCCGCCAGCTATCCCAAAGCCAGCGCCATGACCAGTGACAGCGTGCCTGGCGACGCGCTCAAGTACTTCAAGCTCCACCTGATGTTCGTCTGCATCGGCCTCGCGGGCATGATCTGGGCCTCCCGCGTGCGGCCGGCTATGATGCAGCGCTACAGCGGCCTGGGGCTCTTGGTATGTCTGGGCCTGATGCTTGCCACGCTCGTCATTGGGATGGTAACCGGCGAAAAGACCCGCGGAGCCATCCTGTTCATTGACATTGGCCCGATTCGCTTCCAACCTTCCGAGTTCGCCAAAATCTTCTTCATCGCGTTCCTCGCGGCCAAGCTCAGCCTGGGACCCCTCGACGGGAAGACCCTCAAGCGCGTCGGCTACCCGATTGCGTGGGCCACGGCGCTTTATTGCGGGATACTCTTGCTTCAAAGCGACCAGGGCATGATGGTCCTGGTCTTCCTGATCGCGCTTGCCATGAGTTACCTGGGCGGGCTCTCACTCGGGCGTCTCGGCACCATCCTCGGCGGCGCCGGAGCACTGGCCACCCTCGCGGCGGTCACCGATGCCGAACGTCTCGAACGTATTCGCGCCTGGATAGACCCGCTGAAGTACCAGGACAGCTCCGGGCGTCACATCCTGAGCATGCTCGTAGCCAGCGCCCGCGGCTGGATCGGGGGGCTGGGCCTTGGGATGTCTCCGGACAAGTGGGGTCAGATGCCGGAGGCTCACACCGACTCGATCTTCTGCGTAATGGCCGGCGAGCTGGGCCTCCTGGTCATGGGCGGCTTCCTGGTGCTCATCGGCGCCATCGTCATGCGCTGCTTCCAGACCGCTAAGTGGTCCTCGGACAGCTTCGGGTACTTCCTCGCCAGCGGCATCGGGATCATGCTCGGTACGCAGGCTCTCATCAATATGTTCGTGGCCACCAATATGATGCCCGTGACTGGGCTGACGCTGCCCTACATCAGCTATGGCGGCAGCAGTCTGATCACTTGCCTCACCGCCGCAGGCATGGTGATGTCAGTATATCGCCATGGAAAGCGCGGCGAGGGAGCATAGGGGTTGGGCCACATGGTATGGAGCTACAAGACATGAAAGCGGCGTTCGCCGGAGGCGGCTCGGCCGGGCATCTTTGCCCAGCGCTGGCGGTTGCCCAGCGCTTTCTGCGTCTGGAAGAGGACAATGAGGTCCTCTTCTTTGGCGCCCAGAAAGACCTCGACCGGCGGATGCTCGAAGGCACGAACCACAAGCTGATCGCGGGTACTGGCTTGCCGTACGGCCGGTCGCTCAAGACCCTGACCTCGCTTCTGAAGCTTGCTCAGGGCGGCATGCAGGCGCGTGCGGCACTGAAGGCCTTTCGACCGCAGGTCGTGCTCGGCACCGGCGGCTACATCGCCGCTGCGTCGCTTACTGCCGCCGAAACCCTGGGCCTGCCGCTCGTGATCCACGCCTCCGATGCCTGCCCCGACCGCACCAACCTCAAACTGGCGGCGAAGGCCACGCGCATTACCGTAGCCTTCGAAGCGGCCCTGGAGCACTTCCCTGCCGACAAGGTAGTCGTAACCGGACAGCCGGTGCGGGAGGAGATCCTGCAGGCAGACCGCGAGACGGCGCGGGCGGAACTGGGCTACGGGCCCGACGATGTCGTGCTGCTGGTCACCGGGGGCAGCCAAGGCGCCAGAACGCTCAATCAGGCCACCGTGGGAGCGTTGCCGCAGCTACTCGGGGCCGGGCTGAAGGTCTTTCACCAGACCGGCAGCCTTGACTACGAACAGGTGAAGGCCGAGACCGATGCGGCGAACTGGGGGCCCGGCTACGTCTGCCGCGAGTTCATCCACGATATGGGCTCGGTGCTGGCAGCGGCGGACTTGTTCCTCATGCGCGCGGGCGCCAGCAGCCTTGCTGAAGCCGCCGCGTGGAGCCTGCCGATGATCGTGGTTCCCGGCGACTTCGCCCATGGGCATCAGAAGGTCAACGCCGAGGAAGTGGAGCGGCGCGGTGCGGCGGTGGTCGTAGCCAATTCTGAACTCACCCCCGGAAAGCTCACCGAAGTAGCCCTGGACCTCCTCCAGCGGCCCGACAAACGGGCAGCGATGGCGGCAGCGGCCCAGGCGTGGGGGACACGCGAGGCTGGCGAGAAGATCGCGCGAGTGCTCGCGGAGGTCGGATCCGGCAGATGCTGAGCAGCAATATAAGGCCCGCCTAACTTGCCAAACACGCACCGGCTGCGTACAATAGCGGGCGGTTGATGATCCTAAGGAAGCTTCATGGAGTTACGACAGACCGACAAAGTGCATTTCATCGGCGTGGGCGGAGTAAGCATGAGCGCCCTGGCCCATGCCCTGGCCGATAGGGGATATAGCGTCAGCGGTTCGGATCGTGGTGACAGCGCCCGATTGCAGGAATTGCGGAATGCCGGCCTGACCATCTGGGTGGGGCACGCCGCCGAGCATGTGGACGGCGCGGATGTGGTCATCTACAACACCGCCATCCGCGAGAACAACCCGGAACGCGCGGCGGCCGTGGCGGCCGGCAAGCCGCTCTACCATCGCTCGGAGATGCTGGCGTGGATGCTGCAGGGCAAGATCGGCCTTGCAGTAACCGGTACCCATGGCAAGACGACTACCAGCGCCATGCTCGGGCACATCCTTGAGCAGGCTGGCCTCGACCCCACCGCCTTCATCGGCGGGGATGTCAATAACTGGGGCAGCAATTACCGGCTCGGTCGCGGCGAGCACATCGTGTTCGAGGCTTGCGAGAGCGACGGGAGTTTCGTGGCCTACCGCGGCTGCAACGAGATTATCAGCAGCATCGAGCAGGACCACCTGGATCAGCACAACAGCATAGAGAAGCTCGAAGCGGCCTTCGCGAAGTTTCTGAGCCTCGCTGACCCCAACGGGTTCGTGGTGTGGGGTGCCAACTGCCCGCGCCTTACGCGCATGATCGGCGGCTCCCCCGCCCGCACCATCAGCTTCGGCGTTGGTGTCCCGGCCGACTATGCGGCAGGCGAGTTGCACCTCAACGGCGCCAGCGCGAAGTTCGAAGTACTCCGCAACGGTGCGCCTGCGGGCTCGATCAGCCTGTCGGTGCCGGGGCGACACAACGTGCTCAACGCCCTAGCGGCGCTGGCGGCAGCGGAGGCCGTGGGTGTGGCCTCAGAGGTCTGCCGGGAAGCCCTCGGAACCTTCCGCGGCACTGGACGGCGGTTTGAACTGCTTGGGCAGTGCGATGGCATCGCTGTCTACGACGACTACGCCCACCATCCGACAGAGATCCGGGCGACGCTGGCAGCCGCGCGAACCTTCGAGCCCAGGCGCGTCATCGCAATCTTTCAGCCCCACCTGTATAGCCGCACCCGAGACCTGGAGGAAGAGTTCGCACGGGCTTTTGGTGATGCCGACCTCGTGATCATCAACGACATCTACGCCGCGCGCGAAGATCCCATGCCCGGAGTGACGGCGGAGCGTCTGGCGCAGAAGGTGCGGGAGCAGGTTGGGGATACCCCGGTGTGGTATGTTGCAAGCCAGGATGAGATCGTAGAGCGGATCAAGGCGCTGGCGCAAGCCGGTGACCTGATCCTGACCATTGGCGCCGGAGACATCCGCCAGGCGGGCGAAGAGTTGGCGCGCAGGATCTGCGGCTAATCGGATACCGCTAGGATAGCCATGAAGCAACATCATCGTCTCGGCATTCTGGTGTTGATCATCAGCCCGCTGCTGGGCTTGCTGGCGGGTGTCGGCAGTTCCCGGCTGATGGCGGTGGATAAGATCATTGTCATCTCGCCCAGGGCCAGTCTGTCCAGGGAAGTAGCACGGCAACTGGAGGTGCCCATCGGCGCCAGTATGCTGTTCTATCCCCTGAGCCGGATCACCGAGCAGGCGCAGCACTGCTATCGCGTCAAAGACGTTTCCGTGAACCGGGTTTCGCCTCACGAGATTGCGGTAACGGTGACGGCGCAGGAGCCCTACGCGGCGGTTCTGGTCGATGGTGAGTACACCGTAATCAGCCGGCAGGGGCTGTGCCTGTACCGCGAACGGTCCGCACCCCCGAAGCTGCCGGTGCTGATTGGCATGGCCGCGGGACGGCCGGCGCTGGGCACCACGTTCCCCGCCGACCGGATGCAGTGGGTACACGATGTTTTGGCCGGAGCCACGAAGGTAGCACTGCGCGAGGGGCTGGAGGTTGATCTGACGAAGCTGCACCGGATCACCGTGCGCGCCCAGGGGCTGCAGGGCACACTGGGGAATGTCAACAGCCTGACGCGCAAAATGACAGTACTCGGGCGGCTGATGGAGCAGTTGCGGGAGCAGGGCGTGCGCACCGCCGCAATTGATGTCAGCATTCCGGAAAAGCCGCGCTGGAGCGTTTCCTGAGCCGGCTGATAGCGCATTAGAGGTATACGTTTGTCACGCGACGACTTCGTTACAGGCATTGATATAGGCACCACGAAGATCTGCACGGTGGTCGGGCGGCCGCTCGAGGGCGGCAGCCTGGACATCATCGGCGTGGGTCTGCACCCCTCCGCTGGCCTCAAACGCGGCATCGTGGTAGACCGCCAATTGACCATTGAGTCGGTGCGCCAGTCTGTTGAGCAGGCGCAGCGCATGGCCAATGTGGAGATCAAGGCCGCCTACGTCGGCATCTCCGGCGATCACATCAACTCCACCAACGTCACCGGCCGCGTCCACACGGGCCCCCACAACGAGGTCACCCCCGAAGACGTCGAGAAGGCCATCCAGAGCGCCCGCGACAGCGTCTCGTTGCCCTCGGACCGTGAGATCATCCACACCGTGGTGCGCGAGTTCGCCGTGGACGGCCAGCCGGGCGTGAGTCGCCCCATCGGCATGAGCGGCCGGCGCCTCGACGTCGAGGTCCATGTGGTAACCGGCATGGCCAGCATCATCGCCAACCTCGAGCGCTGCGTGCAGGATGCTGGCGTGGCCGTCCAGGCGCAGGTCCTGGAGCCTCTGGCGACCTCCCTTGCGGTCCTTACCGAGGCCGAGCGCGACCTCGGCGTGATCCTCGTGGATATCGGCGGCGGAACCACTGATATCGCCGTCTTCCTCGACAATGCCATCTACCACACCTCCGCCATACCCGTCGCCGGCAACCAGGTCACGCGCGACCTCGCCAAGCTTCTGCGCGTCAGCATGGACGAAGCGGAAGCGGTCAAGGTCCGCTGGGGCCGTGCTCTCGCCGCCTCCGTTCCGGGCGACGAGCAGATCACCATCACCTCCGCCGACGGCGAGCACCGCGAGAAGGTGCCGCAGCGTTTGGTCAGCGAGGTCATCCAGTCCCGCCTCGAAGAGATCTTCGAGATGGTCTGGGCGGACGTAAAGCGCGCCGGCGTCGGCGATCTCTGCAGCGGGGGCGTCGTCATCTCTGGCGGTGGCTCGCAGCTTCCTGACACCGCCAAACTCTCCTCCGCAGTCATGGGTGACCTGTCCGTGCGCGTCGGCAAGCCTCGCGGCCTGACCGGCCTCGTCAAGAGCGTCAGCAGCCCCATCCATGCCACCGGCGTCGGCTTGGCCGTGCAGGCGGCAATCGACGGCGCCCACCTCCGCGAGCAGGAGCCAGAGAACCTGGTTGCCAAGGTCAAGACGTGGGTGCAGATGATCATGGGACGCGTCTTGCCCCACACCCAGGCCCCTTCATAGCCTCCCCGGCAGGGCCCCTCGAGATTAGTTTCTATTCGGCGAAACTTCCCCCGCTGGTGACTGTCTACTAACAGCCAGCATCAGTGCCACCGAAACTCCCCATCACTGTCCGGCGCTGAGTGAACTGCATAGGGCGCGGAACTGTGCGAGCGGCTTTGGCAGCCCGTGGTAACCGTGCTTAACAAGTTTGCCGGATGGTTGCGCATGTGCCGATGTTGCGACGAATATCTCCTCCAGGCGTACGTGGACCGCGAGCTTGACCATGAGCAGGCCGAAGCGGTAGCGGCCCATTGTCGCGTCTGCGAGCCCTGCGGCAGGCTCCTGCGCGAGCTACGCGTCACCTGCCAGGCACTGCAGGTCGAACCCCAGGCCCCGCCCGCTCAGTTGCACGAGCGCCTGCTACAGGCAGTGGCGGGCCTTCAGCCCCTCGAAGCCATCTCATGCACTCAGGCCCAGGAATGGGTCTCGCTGCAGTTGGACGGCGAACTCACCCACGAACAGATTCAGCGCCTGCAGGCTCATCTGCTCGCCTGCGGCGCCTGCTACCGCGCAGCCTCCCAGACCGAGCTCGCGACCGACGTATTGCGGCAGGTAGTTGACGAGGCAGCCCCGGCCGATCTTCTCGACCGCGTGCAGGCCGCTGTCGCCCTAGCTTCCGGCCAGCCGCAGGCCCGGCCCACGGTCTGGAAGCGCTGGGGCCTGAGCCTCAGCGGCGTGGCGGCAGCCGCAGCCCTGCTGGTGGCGCTGCTGACGCGCGTGGGGCCCGCGCCGGTCACCGCTCCGATGGTAGCACAGCAGCCGACGCCCGCTCCGGTCGTGGCCGCAGCCAAACCGTCTACGCCTACCGCCAGCCGCGTCGCCGCCTTCGTCGCGAAGCTCGCCCCGGCCACCTCGGTGCCGGCAGTGCAGTCCCAGATGCGTGTGGCAGTCTCCACCTCGGGCCGCACGACAGTTACCTCGACCACCCATATCGTCAGGCCGCGGACCACTCCGACGGTTTCGCCTGCGCTGGGTATCCCCGCACTCTCCGCTCCCATGACGCATGAGTCCCCCCGGCCGGTAGCGGTAGCCGTCGTTCCCACCGCTCCCGAACGTACTGCGGCACCTCACAACACTATCGTCGCCGCAATCCCCGCGGCCGAACCCGCGCCACGCGTGGAAGCCCCAACGCCGCCGCCGGCGCACGAAGTCGAAGCGCCGCGGCCAACCCGAGTGGCAACCGCTGACGTGCCCTCATCGGCACGGCACCCGGAGTCTGCCCCTGTCAGGGTCGCTACCAAGGTCAGGTCAAGTTGGGTCAGCCGGGAAGCCGAAGATGATCGTGAAGTCTACGCCGCCTCCGAAGAGCCCGGCAACCGTCTGGCGTATGCCCGCCGCGAGCTGACGCGGGACGTAACCACTATCCGCAACTCACAGGTCCGGGAGTTCGTCATCCGCTAGGCGCGCGCTCGCACTGTCCCTTCAGGGCCCGCTTTGTCGGGCCCTTTTCGATTCTGCGAGATACTTGCCTCAGCGGGAGGGGAGAGTTCACCCCGCGGCGAACGAGCCCTCAAGACGCCCCGGAGGTAGCATTATGTCGGTGTTGAGAGAGCAGCTTCTGACGGACATGACCGTATGCGTAGAGCAAGCCCTGGAGCGCTACGACGACAAGACCGGCCGCTTCCTGACGCAGCCGGATGGCCCGATCGCGCCAGGAGCCTCACCTGCTGACCTATATTGGTGCCCGATTAACCAGGACATCCTGTATGCCCTGGCCACCCTCTACGTGGCCGAGGGCAGCCCGTACCGCGGTAACGACAAGCTCCTGAAGATGGCTTGCCGCGCTGGCGACGCCATCCGCAGCTTCCAGTACCCCGACGGACAGGTTGAGTTCATCAAAGCCGACGGCAGCAAGTGGGGCCCGACCTACATGGGCTGGACCAACTATGCCTGGCTGGAGACCTATGCCCTCCTCAAGGATGAGCTGGGAGAGAAACGCCGCAAGGATTGGGAGGAGGGGCTGAAGCTCGCGCACGAGGGCCAGGCCAAGGAGATAGCAAGCGGCGGCGTCCACAACATCATGGCGTGGAAAGCCATGAGCTGCTATCGCGCCGGACAGCTATTTGACCGCCCGGACTGGCAGGAACTCGCCACCAGGGCCATGCAGCAGGTGGTGGCAACTCAGCGTCCCGGGGGCTATTGGCCGGAGCACGAAGGCCCGACGACCCTGTACAACCTCGTCTACGTTCACGCCCTCGGGCTCTACTTCATCTTCTCTCTGGACGAGAGTGTGCTGCCCGCACTCGAGGCCTCTGCGCGCTTCCATGAGACCTTCACCTATCCCGACGGCTCAGTAGTCGAGACCATAGATGGCCGTGTGAAGTACCACCCCAACGTCAGCCAGTTCGCCCTCGTCAGCTTCTCGCTATTCCCCCATGGCCGCCGCTACGTGCGTTACCTGCTGGCCGTCATGAAGCCGGAGCGCGACTGCGCCGGGGTCCAGGGCGGCCTTCTGCCCTCCGCCTACCATCATCTGGTCGAGGGCGAGGAAGAGGCTGTCCCGCTGGACGAAGCAAGCTACAGCACCAACTACCACGACATGGCACTGGTGCGGAGGGAAGAACCGTGGTTCGTCTGCCTGAGCGCTCTGGCCACGCCCGCCGTGGGCAGCCGCTGGGGGCAGGACCGCCAGAACTGCCTGTCCATCTGGCACCGTGACTGCGGACTGATCATCGGCGGAGGCAACTCCAAGGACCAGCCGGAATGGTCGTCATTCGTGGCTGGCGGCCGCTTCATCCCCGATCAGGCCCGGGTCGTGCCGGACGGCAACGGCGTGGCGTATGCGTACGGGCAGGTCTACACGCTGCTGGAGATCGAGGTTGAGCCGAACTGGGTGACGGTCGTGGGGCAGGCTGAACAGGGGCCCGCTGTGCACCAGTTGGTGCTGAATCTGAAGAAGGGCCAGCGCCTCCGCACTGGTGCGGGCTTTGAGACCGTAGCTGGCGAGGACCCCATCTGGTGGGACTCAGCCAAACTGGGCGGTTGGCTGCAAATCGACAGGGTGAAGATCGAGTTGCCACACGGCGCAAGACTCCGGTGGCCCGTCATGCCCTTCAACCCCTACGCCATAGACGGCGCCCCGACCAACGGCAGCGAGATGGGAGTACTGGCCATAAACCTGGATAGCAGTTCGGCGCGATGGCGCATCAGCGTGGTGGGGTAGTAAGTCGCGTGGCAGGCATGCTCCGCATGCCGGAATCATGTTCAGTGAGCCCGGCATGGCTGGGAACGCTCTCGCAGCAGGCTCAGCCAAAGGGGCGTAAACAGGAAGAGCACGTAGATCAGACCAAAGACAACGCTGCCGTAGTGCTGGCTACACCAGTACAGCGGCATCTCGAAACGCGAGGTGAGACTGGGATCGGCCTGCTGCCGGACCCTGGCAACCTCGCGCTTTTCTTTTGCCGAAAGACTCAGCGTCGAGGCTTGCCCCAGCAACGCGAGCGCTCCCGGGCGGTCCCGGCGAGCGATGTGTACCTCGCTCAGTCCCAATATGGATGCAAGGTGGCGCGGGTCGATCTGCAACGCGCGGCGAAAGAAACTCTCCGCATCGTCAAGCCTCTGCTCCGCCTCAAACGACCTGCCGAGCAGGTATAGCGCCTGCGGGTGCTCCTGGCGCAGTAGCAGCAGCATCAGTTCGCGGCGGGCTGCGTCTGTCTGAGTGCCCTGCAGCCGGGTCTCCAGGAGCAGGATGCGCGCTTCCACATCATCGAAGTCAGCGCGTGCCCCCTCAAGCGCGATGCCCTCGGCACCGGCTGTATTGCCCGCCTGCATGAGTTGCCGTGCCGCCGCCATCCGGCTCCTGGCTATCGCGCGCAGGAGCGGCTGGGCCTCTGCCTTCCGGTGGTCCATCTGGCCCAGGCGGCGACGGTAGCAGTCCGCCGTGAGCAGGTGACAGTTGGCTGCCAGTCCGGGAAGACCGGAGCGTTCGGCGCTGCGGGCGATGGTGGTCAGAGCAGAGGGCACGTCGCCCCGTTCCTGCACGAGCACCAGCCCGAGCCACAGAACGAGTAGAGTGAGCAGCCCAAGAAGGGCCCAAAGGGGGCGCACAACGATCTGGGGCGTGGGCAAATCAGGCGCTCGGTCATTCGGGGTACAGGTAGGTGAAGCGACCATCGGCGGCGAAACCTGCCATCATGAATGTTGCGAAGTACTTCTCATTTGCCACTATCGTTGCCGCTTTGCTGCTCCCAGTGCTGGGATCTGCACAGGACCTGGAGATCTTCAACGGGAGCTTTGAACAACTTGATGCCAAGACCGGCTTGCCGCTGGGCTGGACGCCCTGGAACCCTCAACGAAATCTCACTGCGTTCACCCTCGGTGCCGCCAGCTCCGGAGTGGCCTCAGCCCTGGTCACCGACGACAACGCCACCGACTCGCAGGGCCTGCGGTCCCGGCCGGTCAAGATCGAGGGCGGCAAGACCTACGAAGCCTCCGTGCGCACAAAGGTGGAGAACCTGCAGGCCGGCGGCTTTGCCTGCTATCTGGAGTACTGGAACGGGACCGAGCGGCTCCTGAACAGTGCGGCGTCCACGTCACAGGTCGGCGACTGGACTGACCTCAAAGTCTCCGCACAGGCCCCGGCTGAAGCAACCACCGCCACAATTCTGATCTACGGCTCAAGCGCCTCGATCGGCGTAGCATACTTCGATGACGCTACTCTGAGGCTGCTTCCCTAGCAGGTCGCTCCGACTCGACCGGTTGCTCCGACGTTAGCATATCCTGTTTCCCCAGCGCCCGCTCCATATCCTGCACGACTTGCTCAATAACCTGCAGCCGTCCAAAACACTTGTCATTGGCCGGGATCAGATGCCACGGGCATTCCTTCGTGTCCGTCTCCTCAAACATTTCCTCGGCGGCCTTCTCGTACTCCGCACGCTTGCCCCGGTTGCGCCAGTCGTCTGGCGTGATCTTCCATGACTTGAAGGGGCTGTTCGCTCTCTCCTCAAACCGCCTGAGCTGCTCCTCCTCGCTGATGTGCATCCAGAACTTGAGCACCAGCGTGTCGTCATTCACCAGTTGCCGCTCGAAAGCGTTTATCTCCTCATAGGCGCGCCGCCACTGGTCCTTTGTTGCGAAACCCTCGACTCGTTCCACCAGCACGCGCCCATACCACGATCGGTCGAAGATGACCATCTCCCCGCGCGACGGTGTCCGCGTCCAGAAGCGCCACAGGTAGTGTCGCCGCTTCTCCTCCTCGGTCGGGGCGCAGATCCCGTACACCTTGTAGCCACGCGGGTCGAGCCGCTCGATCAGTCGCTTGATGACCCCGCCCTTGCCCGACGCATCCCAGCCCTCGAACGCGATGAGCACACTGTAGTGCGAACAGCGAAGCGCCTGCTCAAGGCTGAGCAGGCGCAGTTGCAGGTCTTTGAGACGCTTCTCGTAAGCTGATTTGCTCTTCACACGGCGCGACAGGTCAATGCCAGCCAGACGTGAGGACATGGGTCTCTCCTCCAGCTTCGGTGAACAGTACGCGCCGGCGTTCGGGACTATCATTCTGCCGCGCGGTGGACATGCGAATCAGCGCCGCCGCGTGCGTGGGGCGGTCCACTGTTGGCGTTGTAGAGCTCATTTCTTCTGCGGGTTCTCCTCATTCCAGGCGACCGTAAACCTGTCCACCTGCTGCAGGATTATGCTGCGGGCCAAGTCGCGGAAGTGCAGGCTGTCTGATGTGCCATAGGCCACCTCTCGCCATGTGCTCGCGAAACAGGTAGTTCTGTTCCAGAGCACCACGTTCTGAAGTAGCTCCATCTCCAGCGTGTAGACGAACAGATTGTCATTTGGCAGCGGCAGGATGTTCAAGTTCAAGTACACTGTTGCGAGCCGGGGGCTCTCCCGGATGTTAGTTGCCCATACGGTCTTCGAACGCAAGAGCGCAGCCGAAAGAGTGTCTTTCAAGAAGGCTTCATCCACTCCGGATGACTTCTCGGCCTCGCCGCTGAGCGAGATCTGTGTTCCACAGGAAGTGATTCCTCCAAGCCCCCGCAACGGCTCCTCTCCCCACGCGATCCCAACAACGACCAACAGCACAAGCACGGTATACAGATTCCGCATAGTTCCCCTCCTAGTAGCAGTTCGGTATTGCCATGCTGCGGAGGCTCGGGAGACGGTCATCGTAGTGTGATCCATCCCTCGCTGTCAGCCGCACGGCCGCATCATCTCAATGTGGGGCGTCTTGGCCGGCGGCTATCGGTAGGTCTTCGATCACCCCCGCAGGACCATACACTACATTTCCTCGTTGACTGCTGTGATCGCTGCATCGGCTCGAGAAGCTGTAAGAAGTCAAGCATCTCCAGCGCCCGATCTACATCCTCGATAGGCCAGGGCAGTACCAATACGCGGAGCCGCTCGATATCGCCGTCGTCAACGTCGTCGGGCCCTCCCACGCGAGGACATGATCTCCTCCAGCTTCGGGTGCTCTGTGTGCGCCCATTCGGCTACTCCAGCGCCTTCAGGCGCTCCTGCGCCTTCGTCGCCCACTCCGTCTGTTCCTTGTACCGTTCCACCACTACCTTGTAGGCCTTCACTGCGTCCTCGATAGCCTGGGCCTGCTCATAGCACACGCCAGCGGCGTACTGCGAGCGCGCAGCCCACTCAGCGTCATTATACAGGATGGCGACCTTCAGGTACTCCATGGCCGCGCCGCGCGGATCACCTTGCAGTCGGCGGGTCTCCGCCAACTCAAACTGGGCCTCCATCGCCGCCTGCGCATCCTTGGCGCCGGTTACGCGGGTGAAGGTGGTCGAGGCCTCATCGTACTTCTTGTCAGCCTTCTGCGCCCGCCCCAGCCCAAGCAGCGCCCGGGGAACCAGGGCGTCATCCTTGTACTTCGTCACGACTTCCTGGAACACGGCTGCGGCCTTCGCTGGCTCCTTGGCGGCCAGATACGACTGCCCAAGCAGCAGCAACAACCGCGGCGCCAACTCCGCCGGCGCGGTCGCCTGTACCGGCTCCAGAAGCTTCACAGCCTCCGCGGGCTGATTCTGGCGAAGCAGTATTGCCCCCGCTTGATAGCGTGCATCGGCCCCGACAGAGATGTCACTGGCGCCCTCGGCAGCAGTGGTGAAACGCTTGAGTGCCTCTGCCGGCTGGTCCTGTTTCAGCAGCGTCCAGCCCAGCTTGTACGAGGCCTCGTCAACGAGGTCGCTCTTCGGATAATCTGCCAGCAGCTTCTCGTACGCTGCGCGGGCGGCCGGGTAGTTGCCCTGGTCGTATCGTAGCTCACCCACACGGAACGCTGCCTGCGGGGCATGCGGGCTCTTCGGCATCGTCGCCAGCAGCTTCTCAAACCGCCCCAGGGCCTCCAGAGGCTGCTTGAGGTCCATGTACACCCACGCGCTCTCGATCAGCGCATCATCGGCCAGGTCCCCCGTCGGGGCCGCCGCAAGCACCTCGTCCAGCAGCTTCAGGCTCTCCTGTGCCTGCCCCAGCTTCCCCAGTGACAGTGCCAACTGGAACTTCGCCAGCGGCGCCAGGCTCGAAGTCGCACTCGTCGTCAACACCGCGCGGAAGGCCTCAGACGCGGCCTTGTAGTCCCCCAGCCCGAACCGGCAGGCGCCGAGGCTATACTGGGCATACGGCGCCAGTTCCGCGCTCTTGGCTGCGACCACCGCCGCATAGAGATCGGCAGCGGCGGTGTAGTCCTTGGCCGCAAACAGAGCCTCCGCCAGTGCATACCGGGCGGGAGCGACTGCTTTCGATGATGGGTACTTCTTAACGAGCGTATCCAGCACAGCCTTCGCGTCCGCAACCTTGTTGCTGCGGGCATACATCCCCACCAGCGTCCCGGCGGCGTCGGCTGCAAACTCCGACTGCGGGAACTGCTCCAGCGCGCGCTTGCAGAACTCCTCGGCCTTGGCGGCATTCCCCGCCTTGTCATACGCCGTCCCGAGCAGGTAAAGCGCCTCCGCGGCGTTGGGATCCTGCGGGTGATGCTCAACCAGCGCCGACAGCAGTTGAATCGCGCGTGAATAGTCGTTCCGTGCCAGCCGCAGCTTCCCGGTCTGGTAGGCCACCTGCGCCCCGAGCGCCGTCGTCGGCTGCTCGTCGGCAATAGTCTCGATGGCCGCTAGTGCCGGCTCGCTCTTGGTGCGCTGGTAGGCAGTCCACGCCGCGCCATAGCGTCCCTGCATCGCCAGATCGGGGTCCTTTGCCTGCTTGGCGACCGCCTGATAGGACTTCTCCGCCGCCTCGAGTTGATTGGTCTCTACCTGCAGCGCCGCCAGGTGCAGCGACGCCTCGGCGAACCGCTCATGGCTCGGATTGGCCGTCAGGAACTCCTGGAAAGCCTTCATTGCCGCCGGCTTATCCGGCTTGCGTTCCAGCGACATAGCCTGCCAGAAAGCCGCGTTGGGCGAGGCAGCCGTCTGCAGCTTGGCAATGGCGCCGTACGCCGTCGCCGCCTCGGCAAACTTGTTCATCAGAAACAGGCAGTCAGCAGCCCGCAGGGCCGCCTCCGACGCCAGCGCCTTATCGGAGCTCTTCTGAAGCTGCTGGAAAGCCGCCAGCGCCTCCGGGTACTTCTCCAGGTTCCAGTACGACCACGCCAGACCCGACTGCGCAAACGGCGCCAGCGTCGTGCCCCCGTACTCCTTGAGCACCTGCTGATACCTGCTGATCGCTGCCGGATAGTCCGCCGCGGCATAGTGCGCCTCGCCGAGCCGGAACAGCACCTCAGGCTGCAGCGTGTGCTTCGGGTACTTCTGGAGTATCGCCTCCAGCCGGATGATCGCGTCCTTGTTCTGCTTGAGCTTCAGCTTCGCCAGCGCAATGGAATAGGACGCATACGGTGCGTACTCGCCGTCAGGGCTGAGCGTCAGGCTGTTCTCATACGACGCAATGGCCTCGGCGAACTGCCCCAGCCGAAACTGTGTCTCCCCCAGCCAATACGACGCACGCGAGGCCAGTGGCCCCTTCGGTGCCTTCGCAAGCACCCCCTGATACGCCTTCAGCGCCTCTTGCAGCTTGTCCTGATGAAAGTAGACATCCCCCGTCCGGTAGAGGGCTTCCACAAACGCCTCGGAGTTGGGGAACTCGTTCACAACCCGCCGGTAGTACGGCAAAGCCTTGTCCAGTTGCTTGAGGTTATAGTCGCAGTCCCCCGCGCGCAGCAGCGCAAACGGCAGGTTCGCATGCTGTGGAGCCGCCTTGATGAACTGCTCATAGCTCTGCAGCGCCGCCTCCCAGTGCTCCTGGTCAAACAGCCCGTTTGCCAGGTCGAAGGCCTGGTCAGGCCCCGTTGCGGGCGCCTGGGCATGCGCAAAGGCCGTGCAAAGCCCCAACAGGAGCAGCGCCGGGATAAGCTTCTGGTACGAAACGGGCGGGTGCAGCATCTGAATCATCCCTTCGGACACGCGCGTGCGCGCAGTAGCAGGCCGTCAGGTTTGCACTGGCTTCGCTGGCTCAGGCAGTGCTTCCCCATCCGGACGGTTCATGATCATCTCAAGCGTCAAATCGGCAAAATACTCGCGCAGCCACAGCCATAGCAGCGCCACCACCCAGCCGCCGATGCTGGCGGCAATCAGCCATAGAACCGGGCTGGTGCGTCGCGTCTGAGCATCCCGGTACACAAACATCACCGCTGCCACATGGGCCATCAGTATGCACGCGGCCAGCAAAATGGCCATGGTGCCCATGATCCACACAACATAAGGCGGTGCGCCCTCGATCGGCGGCGGCACGTATTTTATCATAGCGAAACAGTCTCTCTTATCAGACGCGCGGGCGCCGGCGCCCTAACTCGGCACGGAAATCGGCATACGCGCGGTCCACTCCGGCCACGGTCTCCGGACTGGGAGTAACCGGTCCATACCGCGCCACAAGGTATTTCTCCGTGACCAGCCCGTAAGCCTCCCTGAGGTACTGCAGGTTGTCCGGCATGGCGGCCACAAACTCCCGCGGCGCCAGTGTCGGGTCATCCGGTGCCCCGCGTTGCACCAGCGCCCGTCGCATACGCAGATACGCTCGAACCACGCGAGCACCCGGCTCATTGCCCCGGTAGGACCACAGATACCGCCCGCGAACGTGCCAGACGCCCATCCCCGCCAACAGCGCCAGCCCCAGCGCGCCGACGACAAAGCTCAGCCAGTTCCGGCGCAACACGCCATATAGCGCCAGCCCGTTGGTGCGCGCTGACGTACTGATCTGCTTCCAGACCGCGGCAAAGGCCCCCGTCTCCTCCTCAGCCGCCGGCGTCGGCTCAAAGGCAATCCATCCCGCCCCCTTGAAGTACACCTCCGGCCAGACGTGCGCATCCTTCTCGCGAACAATGTACACATCCGTCTGGCCTTCAACCTCTTCACCCCTCAGGTACCCCGAGGTCAAACGCGCCGGCAAGCCTATGGCGCGGCACATGATGACCATGGACCCCGCAAAATGGTGGCAGAACCCGCGCTTGCTGGTGAACAGGAAGTGGTCCACGAAGTCCTGCGGATACCCCGACGGCGCCTGCAGCGTATAGCGGTAGTTCCACATCAGGTGCTGTTCAATCGCCCGCGCTTTCTCATATGGATTGCGCGCGTCCTTGGTCAGCGACACCGCCAACTCCCGCACCCGCGTCGGTAGCGTATCCGGTAGCTGCAGATCCTTCTCAAGTAGCTCCTGCGGGAACTCAACCCCGGCTCGCTTCAGCGGCAGGACCGGCTGAATGTACGAGATCACCTTGAAGCTCTGCCCGCGGCGCACGAATCGCGGTATGCGCAGGCAGTAGTCGGGGTCATAGCGCACCCGCAATTGCTGAACTTGCACCTCGACCGGCACGAACAAAGAGGGCAGGAGGCTCACCAGCCCCTTGTAGGCGGTGAAGGACTGCTCCACGCGGTTGGCGCTGGTACGCGAAGCGCCGCTGCCGGACAGCGGAATCTGCCAGGTATCACCACGCCCAACCGCTATTTCGGTCGTGTGTGAGTCGGTACGCCACCAGATGCCGGTGTACGTATGGTAGGCGCCTAGCCGGTAGTTGCCCGGGAACTTGGACTCCACTCGGAACACCGGCCGGTCGCTCTCCGGCCACGATGACAGCCGGGCGAGCGAGACAGCCGTATCCGGCATGACATAATTGTCGTGCGGTGCCATCCACGCCAGTACCTGCCGGGCCAATGTATATCGCAGGTAGTCACCCCACCCGCCCGAAAGCTCCGACCGCGCCGCCACATACGCCATCAGCACCGCGCCAATGAGTACCACAGCATACAGCGTCGGCCACGAATAGAACGCGCCCGCCCGCCGGCTCGACTGCGTGTGCGTCAGCGCGGCCACAGGATAGTGATCGCGCCGCGAAAACACCTTGTGCTCAGCCGCCAGCAGTGCCAGCGCCCCCAGTACCACCAGTGCCACCGAGGCCAGCGCCGCGGAGTTGGGGCGAATGACCAGGGTGAGCAGGATGATGGACCCGCAGGGCAGGATCGTCTCCACCAGATCCCGCACCGTGCGCAGTGCAAAGGCCCGGAAAGCTGTTATCCACATGAAGCTCGTGACCAGGAAGGCCATGAACTCGACGTTGTCGGCCGCATAGATCCCCTCACGTAGCGGCCATAGCCCCCGCAACTGTATGAAACCCAGTATGAACGCCGACGAGAAAGTCAGCCAGTTGACCAGCAGCCTGGAGGTGCGGCTGAAGTGCAGCTTGTAGGAAACCGGCAGCGAGATGACCAGCAGCAGCCCAAGCTCGACCGTGATCAGTAGGTTGCGACTGATCAGCCACATGCACAGCAGCGAGGCCCACATCATCAGCCATGTCGCCAGCGCCAGCCACCGCCATCGCCCTATACCCTCGCGCGCCACTTCCGCCTCCGGGTCATACGGCCAGTAAGGCAACCGGAAGAACCGTGCCACACGCTGCAGGCGGGCCTCGACGCGCCCAATCAGGTTTGTCGCTCCGGTGGCCACCATCACACCACCACCTCGTGTGCCACGTCCTGCTCCGCCAGGCGCCCCAGCGTCTGCGGCAGCTCCCGTCGGCTATGCGCCACGCCCACAGGTATGCCGGTATGCCTCAGCCGGTCAGCAAGCTGGGTCTGCCGTGCCCGCTGCTCCTCAGTCATCCCGGCCTCCGGAGCCAGCAACAGGCATCGCAGCGCAATTCCCCGCGAAGCGGCTGCCAACAGCGGCTGCTCCAGCCCTGATTCGAGGCCCGACGTAATCACAACCGCGGTCAGCCCCGGCCGCGCATCCCGCGCCTGCTCGGTCACCAGCGCCCCAAATGGGCGGCCGTTAGTCGCCTGGACCTCTGCCAGCGCCCGCACCGCTCGCAACGCAGCCGCCTCGCCTCGCCCCTGTGCTCCCAGCGACAGTGGCAGCCCAACACCAACGACCGATACCGCCTGATCCATGTGAATCAGTGCTGGAACCAGTGAGGCCGCCATGCTGATGCAGTATTCCAGGCTCGATTCACTGCCCTCGCCGGCGATATTGGCGGAATTCAGGTCCAGCCAGATCGCGGCCGCCAGCTCCCGCCCCCGGGCGTACTCCTTCACCACCATGTCGCCGCGATGCGCGGTCACCTTCCAGTGCACGTGCCGCAGATCATCCCCCGGCTCATGCTGCCGAATCCCCCAGAACTCCCCGCCATGCCGCGTCCGCGCCCGCGCCATCTGCCGTGCGGCCGGGGACAGCAAATCGCGGCGCCACGTCCATGGAACCTCAAACATCTCGGGGAAAGCCAGCAGGGGTTGTGAGTTGGATTCCGGACCGGGACGATGGAACATCCCCAGGGGATCGGTGCCAACCAGGCGCGCCGGGCCGATCTGCCACCGTCCCCGCGCCGGCAGGGCGATCTCGATGGTGGCCTCGGCTTCTGCCCCCGAGGCCAGGGCCGGCAGCGCCACATCATAGGACAATGTCAGGCCGGGGATGCTAAGGTCATGAAGCTGGAGAGTGACCACAGGCCCCGGTCGCGATATTATCCCAATATTGCGCAAGACAAGCCCGACAGGGCTCTGGACATGAGCCTGCACTTCCGCCCGAGGCAGCCGCACCTCAAGCGCCAGCCCCGCCACCGCCAGCCGCGACAGCCAGTAGCACCCCGCAATGACCGCCAGACAGATACCCGCAAGCACATAAACAGCCGCCGCATCGTTCATCACGCCGATGAGGTAGAAGATGATCGCGGCACCGATGAAAAGACGGAGATTACGGGTCATATGCAAATATCGGCCACGAACGAATGATCCCTCTCTCTCCGCGTGGTAGGCATGCTCCGCATGCCAAAACTCGCCTCATAATGCCCGCCGCCGTCTCTACGGAACGCGCGGTAGGCATGCTCCGCATGCCGGAACTCGCCTCATAACGCCCGCCGTCGTCTCCACGGAACGCGCGGTAGGCATACTCCGCATGCCAAAACTCGCCTCATAATACCCGCCGCCGTCTCCATAGAACGCGTGGTAGGCATGCTCCGCATGCCGGAACTCGCCTCATAGCGCTGGCCGCCGTCCGCTCAGTGCTACGTGCTGTGTCACCGTCGTCAGGCCCGAAGGGCCGTCAGCTTCTAGCCAGGGCCGCAAGGCCCTGGTATGTCACGCACCCAGACCCCAGAGCCCCGAAGGGGCGGCAGCAGCCCTACACCGGCACCGGCAACCGGTCCAACAACTCCTGGACGATCTGGTTCGTCGATACATCCCCCATCCGCGCCTCCGACGATAGCAGCACGCGATGCGCCAGAATCGGCACCGCCAACTGCTTCAGATCGTCCGGCTCCACATAATCCCGCCCCCGAATCGTCGCCAGCGCCTGCCCGCACCGGATCAGGGCCAGAGTCCCGCGCGGGCTCGCCCCCAGATAGAGCGTTTGCGACTTCCGCGTCGACTCGACCAGCGCCAGCACATAGTCATAGAGCGGCTCAGCCACATGGCAGGCCGCCGCGACCTGCTGCAGTTCCACCACTTCCTCCGCTGAGGTCACAGGCTCCAGCGCCTCGATTGGATGCGCCTGAAGCTGTCGCACCACGACTTCCTTCTCGGCCTCGCGCCCCGGATAGCCAATTCTCTGCCGCATCAAGAACCGGTCCAACTGTGACTCCGGCAAGGGATACACACCCTCATACTCAATGGGGTTCTCCGTCGCAATCACCATGAATGGCCGCGGCAGCGTATGGGTAATCCCATCAACGGTAACCTGATGCTCCTCCATGGCCTCCAGCAGCGACGACTGCGTCCTCGGAGTCGCCCGGTTCACCTCATCCGCGAGCAGAATATTGGCAAACACCGGCCCCTGCCGGAAGCGGAACTCCCCGCTCTTCTGGTCATAGATCGAGACCCCGGTGACATCCGAGGGCAGCAGATCGGGCGTGAACTGTATGCGGCTGAAGCTGCAGCCAATCGTCCGCGCCAATGCCCGCGCCAGCATCGTCTTGCCAACCCCCGGCACATCCTCAAGCAGAATATGCCCGCCCGCGATCATCGCTACAAGCGTACGCTCAATCACGTCCCGCTTCCCGACAATGACGCGTTCGACATTGTCCATGATGTGCTGGCAAAGCTGCGAAGCATCCTGGTGGGTCACGGTGAGGCCTCCGTGCAGCGCGTGTGGGGCGGATTGGGTGGTGGTGCTTCAAGAAGACAACAAAACCACGCCGGCAGAAGTTGCACCGACATGGCATAACCCGATGAAGATTAGGCGAATTGGGGGGAAGCGTCAAGCTCCAACAGGGCGGTCTGTCGCTGCCAAGTAGTAATGTCCCTCTTGTGCAAAGTAGAAATGTCCCTTCGGCGAACTGAAGGGTATGAAGTTACTGATGAGCCACAAGGAACGCAACTACAGCAAGGTACTCGAGCAGCTT
>JBDKRC010000351.1:0-10562 GCA_039683575.1 Armatimonadia bacterium
GCGATAATCCCCGACCAACCTACGTCTCCCCTTACCTCTCGGTACGCCTGTACGACCGCTCCCCAAACGACCGCTACGGTCGCCGCGCGATAATCCCCGACCTTCCTCGCAACCGCGCGCGAAATGGGGACTGACCCCATTTTCGCAACCTTCCCCCTCATCTCCTAATAACCATCATGCGAAATTGGGGTCTGTCCACGTTTCGCCTTCTGGCATTCCAACAGCCATCGCCCAAAATCGGGGACGGAGCCTTCGCGCGCCACCCACCTTGGGCCAGAACCCGCAACGCAACCGTCGCGCGAAGGCTCCGTCCCCATTTTGGCTTACCTCCCCGCCTTCCTCCACCAAACCGTCCCCGTCCCCAACAACTCCCCTCCAACCTCCCACTCCTTCACGCCCTTCTCCACCACCTGCCCCGTCGCCGGGTCAATCAAATCCACCTTCTCCGCGAAATCCACCCTCGCCTCCCCCGGCACGATCCGGTGCACCGCCGCCACACCACATCCCGCATATGTCGCCTGCCCCGCCGTCCCGACTATGGGTGCCCCCGCCTCCACCGCGAGGTTCCGCACCAGTTCCGGCGTAAACCCTCCCGGCGCCGGTATGTACACCACCGTCCCGTCCTTCCCCCGCTTCACCACATGCGCCGGCTTGCCTCCGCTCACAAACGTCGCCAGCGTCGTCGCCGTCGGGTCCTCTGCCACCACCAGCGGGTCCGCATGCGTCCCGCCGTACACCAGCATCTCGGGCACGTCCCGCAGCAGCGCATCACCCTCTCTCCGCACCGCCGCGAGCGGCGCCTTCGCCGGCAGCATCGTCCCCTTCAAGCCTGTCAGCTCCTCAAAGGCCTTCAGCGGCTCCGGATAGTCCAGACTCGCCCCTCCCGGAGGCCCCACGACCACCAGCGTCCGCCCCGCCCGCCGCGCCTTCGCCTTCAGCGCCGCCATCTGCGCCTTGGTGATGCTGTACGAGCTCAGCAGCATGTACACCTTGTAATCCCGCAGCTTCGGGTTCGTGATATCCCCCAGCATATGCACGTCATACTGCGCCCCGGACAGGTTCAGCGGCAGGCGCGCCGCATTCGTCGAGCGGTTCAGCAGGTCATAGTTCTGCTTGCCGACGATGCACCCCACCGCCTCATCCACAAACACCGCCACCTGCGCGTCGGGCGCTGGCGCCTCCGGCCGGTGCGACCACTCCATCATCTTCCGCGCCTCGGTGATCGTCGCCCACAGCGGCGGGTCGTCATACCAGATTCCGCCCATGTCGTAGAACCACGCCCCCATCCCTCGCGAACACTGGGCCGCGATGTCCCGCATTACCTGCGCCCGGAACCCCTCCGCCGTCAGCGTCGCCCCCAGCCCCTCCTCATCATAAATCGGCCCCGCCATCCCCGACAGGTACGTCCGGTAGTCAATCTCCGCAATGTGCAGCTTCCCGCGCAGCCGGTACGGGCCCCACGACCCCGTCGAGCCGCCAGTCCCGCCCGGCGACCGCCAATTCCCATACTCCTGCACCGACACCGCCCCATCAATCTCATCACCGGCCAGCAGGTCCGTCACCGCGAACTTGTTGCTTCCCTGGTCATACACCGCATCGGGGTAGTAAGTGATCGCGAACGTAGGCCGCCCCACGCTCTCCTTCAGCGCCCGCGCAAACCTCCGCACCGCCCGCGTCGGTGCCACATTGTCAAACCGCACCGCATCCACAATCCGCCGCCCCGGCCCCTTGAGCGCCTGGAACAGCCCCGTCGACTCCCGCTCTGCCTCGGTCGGTATCGTCGCCGTCTCAAACGTCACCTGCGCGTCTCCCCACGCCTCCCGCAGCTTCTCAACCGTCCCATACTCCTCGCGCAGCCACAGCCGGTACCCCCGCAGTTGCCCCGGCGAGTGGTCCAGCGCCTGCACCGGCCACCCGTTGTTGAAGAACTGCCCATCGCTCCCGCCGCAGATCATCCACCCCGCCACCATCTTCCCTTCCTCATGCGTCCTGACCCACTCCCCCAGCTTCCTCAGCGCCCCCACAACCGCCTCGCGAGCCGCTGGCGACCCATACGACGGCTCCCAGAACTCCTGCGGCTTCTCCGGAGTCCCAATTCGCGCCGGGTGACCGTCCGACACCACCCGCTCGCCCTTCTCGTTCGTGTACACGTCCTCCGGATGATCCAGACCCCACTGCCGCGGCAGGTTGACCCGCACCAGCATGATCACCTGCGCCTCCGGGTCCGCCGACGCCACCTTCCGCAGCATCTTCTGCACAAACCCAAACTCGATGTCCTTCGGGTAGTCCCAGATCAAATTCTGCGCCACCTGCGGCCCAAGCTGCACCGCCAGCGTCTGCAGATGAAGCCCTGCCTTCCCGAAGCCCCCGAACTTGGTGTTCTCCGGCGACCAGAACGACCCGTTATGGATCAGCGGCGCATAGGTCTTCGTCCCCACCACCACCTGCGGCTGCCCGCCGATCATCTTCACGCTCGCCGGCTCAGCCTTCCGCGCCTTGAGCGTCGCCAGCGCCTTCGCCTCGTCATAGGCCGGCTCGCTCGACTGCACCTTAGCCGGATGCGTCCGCACCGGCACGTCGCTCTTCAGCGCCACATCATCCAACACCAGCGTCGCCGGGTTCCCCATGATCACAAACCGCAGCACCACTGCCGCCGCCTTGGGCCCCGTCTTCCACCCCGCCCACATCCGCTTCCACTGCCCCTCCGGCAGATATCCCGGCGTCCAGATATGATGCGGGCTATACCGCACGCCAATGACCTTCCCCTCCGCATCCAACTCCTCATTCACAAAGTAGACCATCCCCCCATACTGCCGCTTCACCACCCGCATGAACATCTCGGACTCATAGTAGGTATCCGGCTTCACCGCCACCGGCTCAGCGGTATGCAAAAGCAAAAACCCGCGCCCGTTGGTCTTAGCGACCTCCAAAGCGCGGGTCCCACCATGCACCGGAGCCTCCACCAATCGAGTAGTGAAAGTAGCCCCGTCATAGCAATCAATCTTCCATCCCACCAGCCCCTCCGCCGTCCCCTCCTCAAAGGACCCATTAACCACCGGCGCCACTGTCTGCGCCAGAGCCAACCCACAAACCAGCACCACAACAACCAACACCAGTAGCCTTTGCATTCCAGTTCACTACCTCCAGTAAAAACTACACAGCCCCTTCCCCACAAATGCTCCCCCTCCCTCCTGCCACCCTCACTCCGTTGCTGCCCGCACCCCAGTAGGGGCGGACCGTGGTCCGCCCAAGCCGTCATCCCCGGTCGTCTCCCCGGAGGGGCCGCGCCGAGACCGTCTTCGGTCTCACAGCCGGCCCAAGCCGTTATCTCCGATCAACCGGCATGACACCGTCGCCCACCGTGGTCCGCCCGGCCGTTATCACCGACCTCCCTTCGCCCAAAATGGGGACGGAGCCTTTGCGCGCCACCTCACCCTCGCCAGAACCCTCTCCTCTTCCTTCGCGCAAAGGCTCCGTCCCCATTTTTGGCACCTCTCCACGTATGCCACTCCCCCTCCTCTCTCCTTCTCTCTCCCTCCCCGCCTCTCATCCTTCCCATCCTTGCCTTTATCCTCTTCATCCTGTAAAGCTCTTCCCTCCTCCTCCCCGCTACCCAAAGGTCCCGCCCCTCCTCCCCTCGAACCATCTCCTCACCATGTCCACCCTTCACCGCCAGGCCAAAGATACCCTCACCGCCGTCGAACTAGACCACGGAGACACCCTCCTCTTCACCCTCACCTCCGGCCAGACCGTCACCCTACAGCTCCTCTCGACGCACGCTGAAATCACCCGCACCACCCTCCGCACCCTTCGCGTCGAAGAGGAAGCCGCCCGCACCGACTACCGCTTCCACGCCGACCTCGCCCTAGACGGCGTTGTCCACCGCCTCGAGCGCGAGGTCTCCACCCAGCAAAGCTTCTACGAGCCTTGGCTCATCGGTGGCCTCCGTATCTGGCTCGACGCCGTCAGCGCCATTTTCGACTTCCTGACCGAGGCCCACGGCGACTGCGCCCCACGCAAACACGCGCGCCTCGCCCTCCAACAGGAGAGCCTGCGCCTTTGCCCGGACAAGCTGCACCCCTGGTGCCCGCTACCTGCCGGGGGCTTGAAAATCGAAAACTGCTACAGGGGGGAAGATTGCTGGCTGGGCGCCTACAACGGCGCCTCAGCCCACGGGGGGCTCGACCTGAATCATCCGCGCGGCACCCCGCTCTGGGCGCCCCTGGATATCCACGATCACTTCTACTTCAACAGCCTCAAAATGGGGCAGAACAATAACCGCTGGCGGGCCTTTCATCACTGGGAAAACGGCGCCACCTGGATACTCCAGGCTCATCACATGACCGCGCTGACGGTCCCCGAACACCAGCCCCTCCGCCGCGGCGAGCAGTTCGCCTCCGGCGCCGGCGTCCTCTCCGGCGCGGTCGATCACAGCCACTTCGTCTTCAAAATCCAGGACGGCGGCGAGCCGATCCTGCTCGATCCGTGGATTCTCTTCTGGCAGATGTATCGGGACCAATGACGGCGCCCGCGCGCCGTCATTGGTGTCGTCATGCCGCGCCTCCGCCACCGTCCTGCCCTGTCGCTGTAGGGCGGGGGCTCGTACCCCGCCGGCCGTTATCCCCGATCCACCATCGTCCTCCTGCCGTCGTCGTAGGTGCGCGGGCATCCTGCCCGCAGCCGTTGCCTTTGCCGTTGTGGGAGGGGCCACTGGCCCCGATGCCGTCCCTAATCCCTGACCCCTGACCCCTGCCCTATCTCCCAATCCACCACCAAATACTGCCGTAGCTCCCCAACCTCAACACTCGTCCCCTCACACTTCACGCCCGCCTCGCCCTCCGGCACATACACCTTCACCTTCCCCAGGTTCACCCCCGGCACGTTCACCTTCACCCTCAGCCCCTTCGCGGGCACGCTCCGCTCCTGCGCCTGCTCCTCGAACTCTGGCAGCTCCGGATGAAGCTCCGCCGCGTAGTTGATCAGATGCAGCGTCAGGTGCGAGCCATTCCGCGTCAGGTTCGCCCCCACGAGCCCCGCGCCCGCGCCCGTAATCTGCAGCATTGGCTGCGGCGACAGGAGCGGCTTGAGTACCGCCAGCACCGGCTCCTCGTTCACCGGGTCCGGCACATTCATCGGCCCCACATCCAGCCCGCCCGCCGCCGACATCTTCACCCACCAGCCCTGCTCCAGCATGTTCTCGATGCTGTACCCCGCCTCATACGGCGTCCACGTCCCCGGCGCGCCACCCTCAGCCGCGCTCACCGTCTTGCCATCCGGCGTCTGATACCGGTTGCCGAGCAGGTTCTGCACGATCTGTTTGCGCTCCGGGTCCCACACTCCGAACTTCACGTCCTTGAACCACGCCGTCCCGCCATGTCCGCGAAACAGCATGTGTACATTCGCGCTCTTGAAGGGCTTGTCAGACTCAATCAGCATCCGCGAGAACTGCCAGTCATGCGTCCCCGTATCAAACGTCGCCACCTGCCCCCACATGTTCCCGCCGCCCGCATACGTCAGGTCCACATAGAGCGAGTAGTTGCTGTCCCGCCGCCCGTTGACCCTCTCCGCTTTGCTCCAGCCCTCGATGGCCAGTACCTGCGGCTTGTCCTGGTTAAGGTCCACATTCTGCGAGGCCCCGAGGCTCTTGGTCTCGAAGGCCTTCTGCAGCCAATAATGCGCCTGCCCCTTGCCCAGCGTCTTCTGCGCCATCGTCCCCTTCACGCCCTCGGGCACCACCGCAAAGGCCGGCCGCGCCGCCCGCTCCTTCCACTCCCCATCCACCGTCGCGACCTCGTCGCCCGTCACGAGCACCTTGCCGCCACCCTCCACATAGCTCGTAACCGCCTTACACCCTTCATCACTAAGCGCCTTCCCGTCCAGCACCGCCACGCCCTGCAGCCCCGCCAGGTCCTCCGCCTTTACCTTCACGTCCGAGATGATCCGGTACGGCACATGCGTCTTGGCCAGCGCCTGCGCAAAGGCATAGAGCTGCGTCCGGGACGTGCCCTGCAGCAGGTATGACTTCGGCGAAAACAGCAGCCCAATCTCGGCCACTTCCCGCGCGCCCTTCAGCGCCGGCTCCAGGTCTCGCGCCACTCGGAAGTACGCCTTGGTCAGCTCCTGGTGTTCCTTGAGCAAGTTTCCCGTCCCCGGCCCGCCAAGTCCCAGCCACGACACCGCGCCCTCGCTCACGATCTCCGCCAGCGTCACCCGCACCCGGTCCGCCGCCATCCGCCCGTGGTGCATCTTCCCCGCCTCGTCGGTCAGCAGGTGATAGGTTACCGACATGGCCACCGGCTCGCGGTCCGGCCGGCGGGCCAGCACCTGCGACAGCTTCAGCCACGGCACCTGCGTGCTCGCGGGCGGGAACGGCCCCCAGGTCGTCCCCTCGATGCACATCAGGTCAAAGTGGTCGCCATAGGCCCACTGGTAAGTGCTGCCATTGTCATGGTGCCACGTGCCGTCGGTCGCAAAGTCGGGCTTGACCGCCCGCGCGGCGTTGCGGATGCCGCCGAGGAACTCCATCACGCACTGAATCCGGAACTCCCGCAGCTTCATCCGCGTCGGCAGATCCGCCGCCGCGCTCGCTGCCTTGAGGTCCGTCGTCTCCACCCCATGCTTCGGCGCCCAGTCCGCAAACCGCTTCACACAATGCGCGCAAAAGCAGCTCTCATAGTGCGAGGCAAAATCAATATGAGCCCCGTCATAGTTGTCCTGCGCCATCTTCCGGAAGAGCCCCTGCGAATACTCGATCCAAAGGGGATTGTTGATGCAAGCGGTCCACCCATACTGCCCCACAGTCGGGAACAAGGGATCAAACGGCCGCGCATACGACCCATCCTCATGCACCGCCGCCATGGACTTGATCCGCTCCTCCGGCATCGAGCGGCTGTCCATGTAGGTCATGGTGAACCAGGTCCGGGTCTTCAGCCCTGCCGCATGGGCCAACTCGGGCTTGACCCCGGTCACGCAGTTAACCCCATTCCCAGCCCAATCCTTCAACCCAGCCTCATCCGCTGGCAGCCCACCGATAAACAACTCCCGCACATTACCCGGCTGCCAGAACCCCAACTCAGCCGCCCCCAGACTCCCCACCAATCCCATCGCCATCAACAAGAGAAAGCCTCTAATCATCATAATCCACCTTCCATAATCCACGCCGGCCCGACACCCATCGCCCAAAACGGGGACGGAGCCTTCGCGCCGAGCAAACCAACAAGTTTGTCATGCTGAACGAAGTGAAGCATCTCCCCTGCTGCACCAACACGTGCTCGCCCAAAATGGGGACGGAGCCTTCGCGCCGACGAACGCTTCATCTTCACCTCAAACAATACATCGGCGCGAAGGCTCCGTCCCCATTTTGACCACCTAACCTTCGCCCACCCTCCGACTGTTTTCTGTTTTCCGTTTTCGCCTTTTGCCTCTACCATCAACGATCAACGATCAACGCCGTTACTCCCCGTAAACCTCCACCTCATCAATCAAACACATCCCCTGCCGCTTGAACTGCCACCGCACATACCGCGCCGTCACGTCCAGCGGCGCCTCGATCAAACCCACGCGCTTTTCCCCGCGCTGAGCGGTTGCCACCACCGGCGCGCTCCAGTTATCCCCATCAAGCGACGTCTGCACTCTCGTCTCAGTTGGGAATCCCACCCCAAAGAAGTTTCCCCCGCAAGCATGGGCGCTCGCCAGCGTGACCCGCTGCGGCTGCTGCAAATCAACCGTCACTATCGGGTCGATGTCCGGGTACCCGACCACTCTCTCGGGTATCATGTATGGTGCCGAATACCGCCCGTCCGTCAGCCTCACGCCATCGTCGGCGTACGTGCCCCGCAATCGCGGCGGCGGCGGAGCGATGGTTCGGTAGCCCTTACCACTCGCGACGTTCACCCCGTTGCTGATGACCTCGATCTCATCCAGCAACAGGAAATCATGCGACACCAGATCCAGCCTCACATACCGCGCCGCCGGCCCGGTGACCCGCCCCTCCAGCCACACCCGCGCGTTCGTCTTCCGGTCCTCCGGCTCCTCCGGCGGCATGATCTTCTCTGGCATCAGGCGCCACTCCGTCCCGTCGCTATCCGTCCAGATCGTTATCGACTTCGGAAACCAGGTGTCGGCCATCCCGCCGCCCCACGCATGCACCCGCACCTTCTGCACCGGCACCGCTTGCCCCAGGTCCAGCACGATCTTCGGCTTGCAGTTGATCCACCCGGCCAGCTTGCCATCCATGAACGTGTTGGCCAGCGCCCCGTCCGTTAGTTTCTTCCCGTCGTCAGGATAGTTCCACGCCGGCTTGGCCGGAAGTGGCTCATAGGTATACGTCTTGCCAAACGCCAGGTTCTCCGACCGGTCCAACTCAACCTCATCGAGCGCCAGCGGCGTACCGGCGGCCGCGCCGCTCAACACCACCTCCACCCGCCTCCCGCGCGTCACCGGCACCCTGACCGGGATATACGCCGCCCGCTGCTCCTCGGGCGCGCCAACCTCAGTCGTCAACGTCTTGTCGCCGCACGTCGCCTGCACCCTCGCCGGCCACTGCCCGCCCGCCGGCTTGACCGCATGGAGCCACAGCGTGTCGTAGTTACGGTCTGTGGGCGGCTGGAAGGTAATCGTTCCCCGCCCCTCCGGCCACTGCACCAGCCCCGTTGCGTCTTGCGGGCCCGAGGCATACTGCATGTCCGTCATCACCCCCGGCGCCCCGACGCCGTTGGTGACATACGGTTTCTCGCCATCCGGTCCCACCGGCGGCAAGACCCGAATCTGATCAATCACCAGACTCGCCTCCGCCGGCCCCTGCAGGTCGATCATCAACGCGCGCCCGGGTTGCGTTCGCCACCGGCCCGTGATCCACCGCGCTCCGACCTCACCTGCCTCGAAGGCTGGCAGCGTCACTTGGTCCACGAACTGTTCGGCCTCTCCATCCTCCCCGCGTAGTGAAAACTTGGCATAGAAATCGGCCTCCCCTCCCCTGCCCGGCCGCACCCGCATCCGCACCTGATTGACCCGCCGCTCATCCGGGAAGTTGACCACCACCCGCCCGCCGCTGCCCGGCACCAATGCCGCCTCAGCCGGTGCCGCCGGTCCCTCGCCGGTAAGCGCCATCGTCAGCCTCGGCGCTTGCCCTGGCGACTCCACCCGGCAAACCTGCCCGCGCGCCACCGAATAATCATGCCCCTTGTAGGTCCCCTTGGCGAACTCATACAAGTCGCGGTACAACTGATTGTTCGCCGGCAGGTCGCTCTGATAAAGATCCCGCACCACCGTCTCCTGCACATAGTAGCCGTGCAGCGCCTTCATGTACCCCTCATACGCCGGCAGACCGTGGTTGAGATAGTCGGTGAGACTGCTGCGGTCCTCCGCGTTCATGAGGGCCCCGTCCCACGTCTCGATCTCGATTCCCAACTCATACTTGCGGCACTCCTTACCAGTGTCCGCAAGCCACTGCTCATCCTGCGCCCCGGGCAGGTTATAGTCCACAAACGCATAATTGGGCTGCAGTATGGCGAAGTCAAAACCCAACTCGCGCCACCTGTCCCTGCCCGGCGCAGCGTGGTAAGGGATCCAGCAAAAACCGAGCTGCTGGGCATGCAGAGCCCGTGCAGTGGCTTTTACCTTCTCTTCATCCTTCGTGCCGACCCCCTCATTCTTCCAGTAGCAACCCCACAAACTCAGGTGCTTGAACCCCTGCTCGGCAAAGCGGCGCTTGACCTCGCCGACGAACCAATTCGCCGCCCGCGCGGCGTCCGGCAGCTTACTTAGGTCAAGCGACTGCCCCGTCCCATCCACCACGCCGAAGTTCTGCTGCTGGTCCGACATGTACGGAAACATGAGGACCACAGGCACCTTCTGCGGCGGGGGGCCAAGCGTTACGGCGGCGCGGGAAATCGCCTGGTCGAGGGCATGCAGGCTGCGGTCGGGCGTAAACAGGACGGTGAGGAAGTGCTCCCAGTCGGACCGGCTGGTGACCCCCATCGAGTAGTTCACAAACTGGCCGGAGGGGGTCCGGCAGCCGTTCAGCATAAACAGGAACGAGTCATAGAACCAGTCAACCGGCTTACCCTCTTGCTGCTTGTCGAGGTAAGCCACATAAGGCAACAGGTCATCGCTGGTGTACCCCGACTTGGTCTCCACGTAAAGCAGCATGAGGTCCCGCATCCCACCACTGCGCGGGTCGCCCTGCGGCCAATAATCTGCCTGTACAGCCGATACCAGCAACCCCAACATCACGATGACAAGCAGTACTCTCATAGCCTTACCCCCTGATCTTCAAATGTCCGCAGTAGCCCCTAACAGCCCCGTAGCGCCCAAAATGGGGACAGAGCCTTCCCGCCGAGCCAACCAACAAGTTTGTCATGCTGAACGAAGTGAAGCATCTCCGGCGGCGGGGGATGCTTCACTTCGTTCAGCATGACAAGCGCCTCCCGCCTTTACTATCAACCATCAACCATCAACCATCAACCATCAACCATCAACCATCAACCATCAACCATCAACCATCAACCATCAACCATCAACCATCAACCATCAACCATCAACCATCAACCATCAACCATCAA
>JBDKRC010000352.1:0-17515 GCA_039683575.1 Armatimonadia bacterium
AGGTCCGTGCGACCCTCGATGGAGATCTCGTTGTCATCGTAGAGATAGATGAGCTTGCCGAGCTTGAGGGTACCGGCCAGTGACGCGGCCTCGGAGGCGATACCTTCCATCAGGTCGCCGTCGGAGACGATCGCATAGGTGAAGTGGTCCACGAGCGAGGCGTCAAACACCGGGTTGAAGTCGCCGGCGAGATAGCGCTCGGCCATCGCCATGCCCACTCCCATGGCGAAGCCCTGACCGAGAGGACCGGTGGTGGCTTCGACGCCGGGGGTGTGGCCGTACTCGGGATGGCCCGGAGTTTTGCTGCCCCACTGGCGGAAATTCCGAACCTCATCGAGCGGCAAAGCGTAACCATACATATGCAGTAGTGCATAGAGCAGGGCGCTGCCGTGGCCGGGCGAGAGGATGAAGCGGTCACGGTTGAACCAGTTCGGGTCCTCCGGGTTGAAGCGCAGGTGGCGGTCGAAGATCGCATAGGCCATCGGGGCGACGCCCAGGGGCAGGCCGGGGTGGCCGGATTTTGCCTGCTCGACGGCATCAACCGCCAGGAAGCGCAGGGTGTTGATGCAAAGCTGGTCGAGGTTGTTCATTCAAGTCTCCAGTTACCAATATCCGGATTGTCAGTCGCCGCATTGTAGCATATCATCCCCGGTAAGTGGAGAGCATGTGGCAAAGATATGGTCGGTAAGGAGTGGCTGATGTCACAGACAGGGGTACAGGCGGAGGTACGGATATGCACCGATGCCGAGGATATGGCGGCCAAGGTAGCAGAGGTGATTGTGCGGCAGGCGACATGCTGCGCGGGGCAGATGGGCCGGTTCACACTAGCATTGTCCGGCGGGCGCACCCCGGAGACGTTGTTTGAGGTGCTGGCCCGGGACTTTGCGATGAAGCTGCCCTGGCAAAAGACGCACTTCTTCTGGGGCGATGACCGCTTCGTGCCGCATGAGGACCCGCGCAGCAACTACCGGCTGGCGAAGCAGGTTCTGTTCGACCATGTGCCATGCCCGGCGGGGAACGTGCACCCGATGCCGATCTTCTTCAAGGACCCGGAGGACGCCGCGGCGGACTATGAGGCGACGCTCAAGGGCTATTTCCCGGGCCCGTGGCCGCGCTTTGACATCGCGCTGCTGGGAATGGGAGATAACGGGCACGTGGCCTCGCTCTTTCCCCATAGCCCGGCACTGCGGGAGCATTCGCGCTGGGTAGTGGCGGTGCGGGAGGAGGAGGCGGAGCCGCCGCTGCGGCTGACGCTAACCCTGCCGGCGCTGAACCAGGCAGCGCAGGTGCATTTCCTGGTCACCGGGGAGGAGAAGGCTGAGAAGGTGGCCGAGGCGCTGTCGCCGCAGGCGGACGTACAGGAGTGTCCGGCTGCAGGGGTTCGGCCGGAGCGGGGTGAACTGGTTTGGTGGCTTGATGAGGCGGCGGCCGCGAAGCTGTAGCCGTTCCTGACGATATTGCTGAGATACGAAAAGAGCCCGACTGAGGTCGGGCTCTTTTGGCTTTCGGGGCAGCGATGCTACCTAGGACTTGTCGTGGCAGACCAGCCGGGCGGCACTGGGGCCGGAGATCACGTTCTGCTTGGACAGCCACTTGGCATGCCCGTCGTAGAAGGCGATGTTCATGCCGCCATTGTGGCGGTCGGCGAACTGGGTGATGTTGGCGGGAGAACAGATCGGGCAGTAGACGTACGGCATGGTCGTGACGGCGTTGGTTTTCTCGAAGAAGACGCCGGTCTCAGCCGGCTGCTTGATATCGCCGACGCTGTTGATCCAGGCGGCGTACTTGGTGCGGTACGGGTAATGGCTCTGAACGACACCATAGCCATGGGCGATAGTGCGAGCAGGCAGGCCATCGGAGGCGTAGTAGCCCGACACAACATCGGCGGCCGACGGACAGGCCCAGATCTGCTCGTTCTTGATGTACGGGTTGAGCTTCTGCATGCCGTACTTGTTGTCAGAGCCCTCGAAGAGAGCGTAGGGAAGCTGCTCATCGTAGTCCTGGACGTACTGCATCAGGGCGGTGCCAAGCTGCCTGGCGTTGCTCAGGCAGGCTGTCTGGCGGGCTTTCTCTCGGGCTTTGGCGAAGACGGGGAACAGGATCGCAGCGAGGATCGCAATGATTGCGATCACGACCAGCAATTCGATCAGCGTGAAACCGCGGCGAGACATGATCAGGGGGCCTCCTGGGGGTTTGATGGCGAAAGTATACCCCTACGCTCTGCCGCTAGTCAAACTGTTCTGAGATTTGCCGCGAACGACACACTTTAGCCACGCCTGAGTAACGCGGTTACCTGATCGCCATAGTCTGTCATGCGGTCGGCGTAGATGCCAAGCAGGCTCTCGATGCTGGTAATGCCCTCCTTGAGCTTGCGGAGGGCGTCCTGCTCCATGGGCTGCATGCCCTCGTGTATGGCCACCTCCCTGGCTTCCTGCTCGCTGGTGCCGCTTAGCACCATTTCGCGCAGGCGCGGGGTCATGCGCACCATCTCAAAGATCCCGACGCGGCCCTTGAAGCCGGTGTTGGCGCACTCTTCGCAGCCATTGCCGCGGTATAGCTGCTCGATGCCGTGCTTCTGGAATAGCTCCGAGAGGAAGGGGACGTCGGCGACGGCCTCCTGCGCGGAGTAGGCCACTTTGCACTTCTCGCAGACGCGGCGGGAGAGGCGCTGGGCGATAACGCCACGCAGCGCCGAGGCGACGAGGTAGGCCTCGATCTTCATCTCCTGGCAGCGGACGAGAGCGGAGGGTGCGTCATTGGCGTGCATGGTACCGAGGACGAGGTGGCCGGTGAGGGCGGCGCGGAAGGCCATGTCGGCGGTCTCAGTGTCGCGGATCTCCCCCACGAGGATGACGTCGGGGTCCTGGCGCAGGATGGAGCGAAGGTGCTCGGCAAAGGTGAGGCCGATGTCGGGACGGACGTAGGACTGGTTGATGCCGCCCAGTTGGTATTCGACGGGGTCTTCGACTGATTCGATGTTGACGCCGCCGCTGCGGAGGCGGTGGAGGGCGGAGTAGAGGGTGGTGGTCTTGCCCGAGCCGGTGGCGCCGACCACCAGTACCATGCCGCGGGAGACGTGGAGCATCGCATCCATGGCTTTGCCGATGTAGGCGGGGAAGCCAAGCTGGTCCATGCCCACGATGACCCGGGACTTGTCGAGGACACGCATCACGATCTTCTCGCCGAAGATGGTGGGACGCGAGGAGACGCGGACGTCCACGCGCTTGCTTTGGACGGTGGTGGTGAAGCGGCCGTCCTGGGGCAGGCGGGAGTCGGCGATGTCCATGTCGGCCATGATTTTGAGGCGGGAGGTGAGCGCGGACTTTACGGTCTCGGGCGGGGACATGACCTTGTGGAGAACTCCGTCAATACGGTACCGTACGAGGAGTCCCTGGCGCTGGGGCTCGATGTGGATATCGGAGGCCCGCTGCTCGACGGCCTGGGAGATAAGGGCGGCGGCCAGTTTCACAATGGCGGGGGCGTCCATCAACCGGGCGATGGCGTCCACACCGTCAACCAGGCCGTCGGCGCCCTCACCGTACTTGGCTTCGAGATCCTTGGTTTCTTCTTCGGAGAAGTGGGTCTCGATGGCCCAGGAGATGTCGGCGTCGGCGACGCGGACTGGTTTGACGCGCAGGCGGGTGGCGCGGGCGACCTCGTCCTGGGCGTGGATGTCCTCGGGGTCGGACATGGCGACTTCGACGATGTCGCCTCGGCGCTTGAAGGGGATGGCGCGGATGCGGTCGGCGACTTCTCGCGTCAGGCAGTGCACGAGGGCGGGATCGATCTCGGTCTGCTGCAGGGACAGCATGGTTTCGGGCAGTTGCTTGCTGGCCTCGTCCACCTCTTCGCGGGCCACAAAGCCGAGGGTGACGACGGTCTCAAGAATCGAGGTGCCGCCCTGCTTCGCGGCCTGGTAGGCCGTCTGCGCCTGTTGTTTGGTTAGTGAGCCCTGGCGCACCAGGGCGATGATGATCTCACGTTCGCGCTCAAAATCGGCCATATGGCTCTCCCGCGGAGTGGCAGTTCGGAAAGGGACGACTACGGATGGTCCGAAGCAGAAGATATCTTCGCCATGGGGTATGGTACTTTCCTGCCAGGGGCCCGGCTCAAAGGGGTCGAGTTGCCCTGCCGCGGCAGTGAACATTGGGCGGGCGCGGGGGGGTCAATCCTACCGATGAGGACAGGTGAACGTTCATGATGAAGGCATACTGGCGGCTGCTATCTGGCCTGACGGTACTGGGGATGCTGGCCGGGACCATGGTGCTGGGCGGCTGCCGCGGGGGCGCGCCACCTGCCTCGTCCACGCTGCCGCAGACAACGGTGCCAAAGGAGACAAAGCCCGTGGAGACCATGACTTCAACAACCCTCAAACTCACGAGCACTTCGCTTCAGGATGGAATGCCGATTCCGGTGCGGTACACGGCCGATGGCAAGAACCTGTCGCCACAACTGGCCTGGCAGGATGTGCCGGAGGGGGTGGCCGAGCTGGCGCTTATCGTGGAGGACCCGGACGCGCCAAGCGGGGATTTCGTGCACTGGGTGGTCTACAGTATCCCCTCAAGCATGAACGGGCTTGCCGAGGGCCTGCCGACCGGGCATCACCCTGACGCGCAGGTGCCTTTCGTGCAGGGGCGCAACGACTTTGGCAAGGTTGGGTACAATGGCCCGGCGCCGCCGCCGGGGAAGGTACACCACTATCACTTCCGGCTGGTGGCTCTGGACCAGAAGCTGAACCTGCCTGCAAATGCCGACAAGAAGGACCTGCGGCAAGCGGTGCGCGGGCATATCATCGCCGAGGCGGAGCTGGTGGGAACGTATCAGCGGTAGTGGTTGTCAATCATAGTAGGTATCCGCAGCAGACTGCAGAGGGGCTGAGAAAACCGGGGCATTTCTGTCGTGCGGCACTTGACCGTGGCCCGGTTTTGGTATATTGATATGCTCTGCGGTTGCCATCGGCCGCACTATTATTGACCCCGCGGACATCCCAAACCTCATCTTGAGCCACGGGAGACGGGACAGGTACAAAGGGGCGCAGCCTCCTGGCTGGGGCCTTTGTACTGCGTTTCGGGCGGGATCCTCAACTCGACAGGAGCACCAGCAATGTCTTCCATGAATGTCTATTTCAGCGATTACACCATCGCCGAGGAACTCGATATCGAGGAGAAGATCCTCAGCGAGGCCGGGTTTACGATTGTTCGCGCGCAGTGCAGCACAGAGCAGGAAGTCCTGGATACCATCGAGGGTGTTGACCCCGTGGCAATCGTTACGCAGTGGGCGCCGATTACTCCGGCGGTCATGGACAAGTGCCCGAACCTCAAGGTAGTGTCGCGCAATGGCATCGGCGTGGACAACATCGACCTGGCCTACTGCAAAGAGCACGGGATCGCCGTCACGAACTCGCCGAAATACTGTACACCTGAGGTTGCGGACCATGCCATGTCGCTGATCCTGGCGCTGGGCCGCAAGCTCGTCTTCACGACTGACAAGGTTCGCGCGGGCGAATGGGGCACGGATTACCTGATCCCGATCCGCCGGCTGAAGGAATGCACCATGGGCGTTGTGGGCATGGGCGGCATCGGCCGGGCAGTGGTGGAGCGCGCGCGGCCGTTCTTCAAGGAAGTCATCGGTTTCGATGCGTACGCCAAGGACGTCGTAGTGGACGGCAAGCCGGTTGAGATGGTCTCCCTGGATGAGCTTCTGAGCCGCTCCGACTTTGTTGACCTGCACGTCCCCGGCACCGCCGAGACCAAGCATCTGATGAACGCCGAGGCCTTCGCGAAGATGAAGCCGAGCGCGTACATCGTCAATACCTGCCGCGGTATCGTGGTTGACACCGACGCCATCGTCGAGGCGCTGCGGACCGGTCAGATCGCCGGCGCAGGCCTGGACGTGCACGAGCAGGAGCCACTGCCGATGGATCACCCGCTGCGCAGCTTCCCGCAGGTCATCATCACCCCGCATGCGGCGTTCTACTCCGAGGAAGCCGTTGATCAGGTCCGCGCGGATACGGTGATCAACGTTGTGAACATACTGCAGGGCACGGCGCCGATCAACCGGGTCGTCTAGGCCTGCGGAATACTCGAATACGGAAAAGGGACGGAGCATAATGCTCCGTCCCTTTTTTTGTGTTCGCTTGTTCCGGCATGCAGAGCATGCCTGTGTTTGGTGTTCACCTGTTCCGGCATGCGGAGCATGCCTACCACGCGGAGAGGGGTTAGGGATTGGGCGTCAGGGCGAAGCCGCCTGCTGCGGTGTCGGCGTCTACTGCCACGATGAAGACCTGCGGGGGCTCACTGGTGGCGGTGTCGAGGGACTGGTAGCCGTTCGCGGAGAGACGGAGGGTGTAGTTGCCGGGCGCGAGGGGCAGGCGGAAGGTGCCGTCTTCCAGATTGACGCCGCTGGTGGCGGCGGGCTCGGTCTGGCCCTCGGGGTAGGCTTCAACAACTGTGGTGGCCCAGGCTTCCTGCGGCAGGACGCTGCCGGCGAGCGCTCCGTAGCTGGGTTCGACGCTCTCCACCTGCGTGAGGCGGATGCCAGTGGGCTTGAGCATATAGCGGCCGTTGCCGGTGACGTTGATGGCGCGGGCGGGGTCGAAGTCCAGGACGATGGTGCTGGTGGTTCCGGCTTCGACGGTGAAGTCACCGACGATCTTCAGGCCGCTCTGCTGCCCGCTGGGCGTCACCAGCGGGAGGCGGACCTCGGGAGCATCCGCGAGGGTGGCGTAGTTGACCGGCAGCTCGCCATTGACGTTGGGGGCGAGCACGAGGCGGAGTTGCGAATAGGTGCCAGCCGGGACCGGAGCCTGGCCCAGGAGCAACTGCTCGTAGTCAAGCTGCATGATGTCCACGACGCGGGCGGGGTTGAACGTGGCCACTACAGGCAGACCGGCGCCGGTCTCAGTGCCTTCGTCGCCCTCGGGAACGACACGGATTTCACTGATCGCCACCACAACGCTGTTGTAGCCGGACTGGTCGGTGATTGCCACCTTCAGAACGCCGGTGGTGCCGGTGCGCCCATCGCTATCACTCCCTCCGCCACCCCCGCAGCCCATGATCAGCAATACAGCGGTGCCCAGGCAGACCAGGGCCAGGATCCAGGATGTTCGTGACATAGTGTGTAATCCTCCAGCAGTTTCAGACGCGGGCGCGTTTGAGCGCAATGCGGCTAGCTCTGGGAGGAGTGTTCCCCGCGTGGTTCAAGGCATTGTCTGGGATGCCGCAAGACTGTGCAGGAGGGGGCCGGAGCGTGTTGAAGGTTAGGTCAGTGGGAATAAAGAGGTCACGTGACGTCTCAAAGGTTCAGACGAGACCGAGAGCAATTGTTGACCACGCCGCTGACGGCGTAGTCGCAGGAGGCAGGAGCCATGTCTGAGCGTACTCGATATCAGGAAGCTGTGGTGGTCATGATGGCGCTTTTGGCGCTGGTGACGGTGCTGGTGGTGTGCATGTCCCCGCTGCGCGCGCAAGATCTGCGGGCGCTGGGGATGCAGGTTGTGGGGCCGCGGGAGGTGCTGGCCGACAGCGTGGCGGCGGTGCGGGTCATCGTGACCGACCACGCCGCGCGCAAGCCGGCGCAGGGGGCCCTGGTGTCGATCCGGCTCGCGAAGCCGGATAATAGTCTTTCCGAGCTCTTGCTCAACGCCCGCGCTGATGGGCGCGGGACCGTTGACATGAGCTTTGAGGTCCCGGCAGTGGCGCCGGGGGCGTACGAGTTTGTCATCCGCGCGCGATATGGCGGGGATACCGAGGAGACGCGGCAGGCGGTGCGGGTGACGGCTGGCAACCAGGTGTTGCTGACGACCGATAAGCCGCTGTACAAGCCCACCCAGGTGGTGCATGTGCGGGCGTTGGCGCTGCGCAAGCCGAGCTTGAGGGCGCTGAAGGGCGAACAGTTGACCTTTGAGATCAGCGATCCGAAGGGCAACAAGGTCTTCAAGCAAAAGGCCCAGACGAACGACTTCGGCGTGGCCTTTACGGAGTTTCAGCTTGGTGACGAGATCAATCTCGGCGACTATCGCGTGGTGTGCCTGCTCGGCGACGAGCGGGTTGAGAAGAACATCACGGTCAAGCGGTACGTGCTACCGAAGTTCCGGGTGACTGTCACTCCCGACAAGCAGTACTACCTGCCGGGTGAGACGGCGCGGGGAACGGTGCAGGTGGACTACTTCTTCGGCAAGCCGGTGACGGACAGCAAGGTCAAGCTGACGCTGAAGACGTTTGACGTGGCTTTCAAAGAGATCGCGGTCCTGACCGGCAACACGGACAGCAAGGGGACGTGGAAGTTTGAGACGCGGCTGCCGAACGAGTTTGTGGGCCAGCCGCTTGAGCAGGGAAAGGCGTTCCTGCAGTTCGAGGCGGAGGTCACGGACCAGGCCGAGCATACCGAGCGGGCGGTCGTGTCATCGCGGGTAGCGGCGGCGCCGCTGGAGATCCATGCCGTACCGGAGAGCGGGACGCTGGTGCCGGGCGTCGAGAACATCGTGTATGTGATGGTCTCGCGCCCGACGGGCGAGCCGGTGAAGGCGCGGGTGCGGTACGAGTTCGCACAGGTGCAGGGGGTGACGGTGAAGGTACTGTCGGAGAAGGAACTCGTGACCGATGAACTGGGTCTTGCGGAGCTGAGGGTAGTTCCGGAAGTGGCCGCGAACGCCGGGAATGCAATGGGCAAGCGCGCCGGGCGAGGGTGGGGCCCGCAGTTGGTGGACTTTGACATCGCGTCGGGCATTGAGCTTATCGTCAGCTTCAGCGCCACGGCAACCGACGGGACGAAGGCTGAGCAGCAGGCGAAGCTGCCGGTGGGCGGAGGCAGCGCGGACACGGCGCTGCTTCTGCGGACGGACAAGGTGCTGTCGCGGGTGGGTGACACCGTCGAGGCTGTGGCTTACACGGGGGCGCAGCGGGGCACGGTGTACTTCGATGTGGTCAAGGACCGGCAGACGATGCTCACGCTGGCGGCTGACATCGAGCAGGGGACGGCGAGGGTGCGGATTCCGCTGACGCCAGAGCTTAGCGGAACGGTGTGGGTGTCGGCGTACCGGATTCAGCCCCATGGAGAGATTGTGCGCGCGACGCGGCCGGTGTATGTGAACCCAGCCAATGACCTCAACATCGCAGTGCGGCCGGACAAGGACGTGTACCGCCCCGGACCGGATAACATCGCGAAGATCAACTTCGCTGTGACCGATCCGCAGGGGCGGCCAGTGGCGGCGGCGCTGGGTGTGAATGTGGTGGATGAGAGCCTGTTCGCCATTCAGGAGATGCAGCCGGGGCTTGAGAAGGTGTACTTCTATCTCGAAAAGGAACTGACGACGCCGCGGTACGAGATACATGGGTACGAGATGCCGAACCTGATCGGCGGGCCGGTGCGACGCGGCGAGGCCATACCGCTGGAACAGGACGCCCTCAAGCAGGAGGCGGCGCGGGTGATGATGGCGTCGGTGAAGGCGCCGGAGACCGCGGTCTTCTCGCAGGACACGTATGCCGAGCGGCTGGAGCAGATGCGGCAGAAGGGGCTGGAGCAACTGCGGCCGCAGGCGCAGAAGATACAGCAGGCGATCGAGAAGTACAACCAGACGCACCAGGGGCATATGCTCAAACCGAAGGACCTGCTGACGCCGGTGGTGCAGGCGGGGCTGCTGAAGGAGAAGGACCTGTTGGACCCGTGGGGGACGCAATTTGCGCTGGCGGCGGTGGACCCGCAGCAGGACGTGCTATGGAATGTCATTCTGTGGTCATGGGGCCCCGACAAAGAGAAGGGCACGGAGGATGACCTGTATGTGCTGAGCGGGTCGCCGTGGACGGTCTACACGAGCCTGGACGAAGCAAGGGAGATGCGGTGGGACGGCCGCTTCCTCAAGGGCGGGGTTGTAATGGCGCTGCCAATGGCGGCGGCGGCGCCAGGGGTGGTGCGCGAGGCAGCGATGGACAAGGCCGTTGCGACGAATGCAGCGGCAGCGCCGGGAGCGGGCGAGAAGCCTGTACGGGTGCGGCAGTTCTTCCCCGAGACACTGCTGGTGGAGCCGGCGCTGATCACTGACGGCAATGGCAATGCGACGCTGAACGTGCCGATGGCAGACGCGATCACCTCGTGGCGGATCACGGCGCTCGCCAACAGCATGTTGGGCGCGCTGGGCTCGACCACGGGTAACCTGCGCTGCTTCCAGGACTTCTTCATCGACATTGACCTGCCGGTGGCGCTGACCCAGGGCGACCGGGTCTCGGTGCCGGTGGCGGTTTACAATTACCTGCCAGGGCCGCAGAAGGTGCGGCTGGAACTGACGAAGGCCGACTGGTTCGAACTGACCGGGCCGGATAAGCACGAGTTGGAGATCGGCGCGAACGACGTGGACGTGCGGTACTTCACGATTACCGCCAAGAAGATCGGGAGTGGCAAGCTGCTCGTGCATGGCTATGGCAGCAAGATGAGCGATGCCATCGAGCGGGTGGCCGAGGTGGAGCCGAACGGGAAGCTGTTTGAGGTGAGCGCGAGCGGGCGGCTGACCGGCAGTAAGACCGAGACGCTGAACATCCCCGCCGAAGCCATCGCAGACGCCAGCAACATCCTCGTGAAGGTCTATCCCGGCATCTTCTCGCAGGCCGTGGAAGGGCTGGACAGCATCCTGCGCATGCCGTCGGGGTGTTTTGAGCAGACTTCGTCCACCACCTACCCGAACGTGCTGGTGCTGGACTATATGAAGACCATCGGGCGCATCTCGCCTGAGATCCAGATGAAGGCCGAGGGGTTCATCAACAACGGCTATCAGCGTCTCGTGACCTTCGAGGTGCAGGGCGGAGGGTTCTCGTGGTTCGGCGACGCGCCGGCGAACAAGGTGCTCACCGCCTTCGGGCTGATGGAGTTCCACGACATGGCGCGGGTACATGAGGTGGACCCGAACCTGATCGCACGGACGCAGCAGTGGCTCCTGAGCCAGCAGGGAGCGGACGGGGCGTGGGAGGCGGACAAGGCGTACCTGCACCAGGAGGCGTGGGGGCGCATCCAGAACAGCAAGCTGCCGCCGACGGCCTACGTGGCCTGGGGCCTGACCTACAGCGCGTGCAAGGAGCCGGGCGTGGCGAAGGCCATTAGCTACCTGCGGGAGCATGCGGACGAGACCAAGGATGCGTACGTGCTGGCGATGGTCGCCAATGCGCTGGTGAATGCGGACCTGCCCACAGGGGCGCTCGACAAGAGCACCGAGGCGGTGCTGGACCGGCTGGTGGGGATGGCCAAGCGCAAGGACGGACAGATGTGGTGGGAGACGCAGATGACGGGTATTACCCACAGCAGCGGGCAAAGCTCCGACCTGGAGGCAACGGGGATGGCGGCACTGGCGCTGATCGCCGCGGGGCGCAACAGCGAGGCGACTGAGGTGCTCAACTATCTCATCGCCCAGAAGGACCCGCAGGGGACGTGGTATTCGACGCAGGCGACAACGCTGGCGCTGCGGGCGCTGATGGCCAGCCAGAAGGCGAGCACGAGTCTGGTCAATGGCGAGGTCAGCGTGATGATCAACGGCCAGCAGGCGGCGGCGTTCGGGCTGACACCGGAGAATGCCGACGTGATGCGCCAGGTGGATGGGCGGAAGTTCATCAAGCCGGGCGCAAACGAGGTCACAGTGAAGTTCGAGGGCAAGGGCAGTACGCTCTACCAGGTGGTGGGCAAGTACTACCTGCCATGGGAGAAGCTGCGACCGGCTGCGCGCGAAGAGCTGGACATCAAGCTCGCCTATGACCGCACCACGCTGAACAAGGACGACATGGTGACAGCGGACGTGACGGTGAAGAACAACCTGCCGGGGACCACGAGCATGATCATCGTGGACCTGGGCATTCCGCCGGGGTTTGAGGTGCAGAGTGAAGACTTTGCGAACCTCGTTGAGAAGGGGACGCTGCAGAAGTACAGCCTGACCGGGCGCCAGATCATCTGCTATCTGGAGAAGCTGGACCCGCAGCAGACGGTGCAGTTCAGTTACCGGCTGCGGGCGAAGTTCCCGATCAAGGCGCAGACGCCCAAGAGCCGAGTGTATGAGTACTACAACCCGGACCGGCAAGCAGAAGCGCGGCCGGTGGACATGGTGGTGCAGTAGCGGCAGGAACTTCTGAACCGGATGGTGAAGCTAACGTTATTGTACTATAAGCCACCAATACGAAGGGGAGTGAACCGGGTGCTGAAAGAGTTCAAGGAATTTGCGCTGAAGGGGAATATGTTGGACCTGGCGATAGGCATCATCATCGGTGCAGCCTTCGGCACTGTGGTAAAGTCGCTGGTGGAGGACGTCATCATGCCGCCCATCGGGCTGCTGCTGGGCAATGTGAACTTCTCGGACCTGTATGTCAACCTCTCCGGGCAGCAGTATCCTTCGCTTGCCGCTGCGACGGCCGCCGGTGCACCGGTGATGCGTTACGGGAATTTCCTCAACCAGATCATCAGCTTTGTGGTTGTGGCCTTCGCGGTCTTCATGATCGTCAAGGTGATCAACCGGATGCGGCGGGAGAAGGTCGAGGAGCCGACGGAGAAGTGCTGCCCGTTTTGCTGCAGCGACATTCCCGTCGCGGCGACGCGCTGCCCGCAGTGCACGTCGGAGCTAGAGGCGCACTGAGAAGCAACTCATCGGTAGGCAGAAGGGCCCGGCAGTGATGCCGGGCCCTTTTCTGTTCGTAGGGTAGCGAGGCGGGCGAGACGCCCGCACTACGCGGGGTGGCTGGCTGAGGCGGGCGAGACGCCCGCGCACCTACGGCCGTGGCTACAGCAGGAACTGGTCGAGATACTTTTTGCTTAGCAGCAGCATCTTCGTGCGCATTCTGTGGGCGCGGTCTCCCCAACCCCACACGTCCCCGTGCGGTTCGAAGGAGAGGTACCCGCTGTAGTCGGCCTCATACAGGAAGGCCATGACCTTGCCCCACTGGATGTCGCCCATGCCGGCGGGCGGCTGGGCGGCGAGCTCGCCGTTGTGGTAGAGGTGCTCTTTGATGTGGACGTAAGCGATCTTGTCGCCGTGGCGGCGGAGGACTTCGAGGTAGTCATCGCCGTGGTGCATCCAGTTGGCAGGATCGAACTTGATGCCTACGTCCGGCAGGCTTTCCCAGACGGCCTCGTAGGAGTAGAGGCTGGTGAAGAAGCTGTTGCCATGGACGGCGTAGAAGGCCGGCCGGAGGCCTGCCTGGCGCATCTTGTCCATGAACGGGGGGAAGACTTCGGTAAAGGCGGCGACATTGGCGGCGAGGTCCCCATCCGGGACCTGCCCGCCTCCGGTGACGAACACCTCGGCGCCGAGGGTGTGCGCGAACTCAATGGCCCGGTTGAGCATCAGGTGAGCTTCCTGGCGTTCGGCGGCGTCGGGGGAGGTGTGGTTCCACCCCCAGAGGCCCAGAGCGGAGGCTTTCACGCCATAGTCGTCGAGAATCGTCCGCATCTGAACGACCGTGTCGGCGGTCACGTCTTTGAAGGTCGTCCACCAGTTGAACTCCAAGCCGGTGAAGCCGTGGTCCGCGGCGAAGAGGGCGTCTTCTTTGAGCTTCTGTAGGTCATTGCTACCGATAAAGCCGAGTTTCATCAGGGGCCTCCCAAGGGTAAGAGGAACAAGTAGCTCGTGTGCCTGTTTCTTCTCTGCGGCAGGTGCGAGACCTGCCTGAGCCGAAGTGAGTAAGCATTGAAATCGTGGAGGTGTCGCATGTTTCGTCTACTGTCGCTGTGCACGCTAAGCTTGTTGGTCTTGTCTGCTGTGAGTGAACCCTTGATGGCGCAGAACCAGGCGCCCACCAAGACCCTGTTTGTCACGTTGCTCACCAAGACTCAACAGCCGATGAAGATACCGGGCATGGAGAACATGCCCCAGATGCCGGGCATGCCGACCGGAGCGCCGACGTGGAACGTCATCGGGCGCGCGAAGTACGGCGAGAAGCCTGTGGAGCCGCTGTTTGTGACCGTGCCGACGGACCTGAAGCTGCCAGACAACAAGCTGATGCTGCATCTCCCCAAACCGGCTACGACAGAAGGCGGTCCAGGCCGACCCGGCGGGCAGGGCGAGACGAAGAATGTGGAAATGGTCAACAAGCTGTACTGGCACCCGGACGAGGCCAAGGGGCCGGTCACCGAGAGCTTCAAGATCAAGGGTGGCAAGATGAGCGGGGGCGGGATGCCGGGGATGGCCATGCCCAATCTCGACGATATCATCATCGCGCAGGAGGGGTATGAGGCTGAGGGCAACGAAAGCAAGCTCCCGGTGAACGTCAAGGGACAGGGCAACTATGTGTGCAACACCGGCGGGACGGCGACGCTGGACGGCTTCCTGCCGCCGCTGCAGGTCACCTCGCCCGACATGAGCAAGCTCACGCCCGAAGAGGGCATACTGGTCAAGTGGCAGCCTATTGCAGGGGCGCGGGGCTATCTGATCTCGGCCAACGGCATGAATATGGACAATGCTGACGAGGACAACATGAAGATGACCACGATCTCGTGGTTCAGTACCCTGGTGCAGCCGCCGATGCGCATTCGCGGCGGCTATCAGCAGGAGACGACCATCGCGGACGATCTGGCCAATGGGATACTGCTGCCGGGAAATACCACAAGCTGCAAGATCCCGGGCGGGATCTTCAATGACGTGATGATGCTGATGATCCGCGTTGAGGCCATCGGCAACGACTTCTACAGCAAGGCCGACGGCAAGACCGTCTTCGGCACCATCCGCTCGGAATGGGATGGTATAGGGATGATGATGAAGATGGGCGGCGAAGGGTAGTCCTCCGAGCGCGTGGGAGGCATGCTCCGCATGCCGGACTAACCTTCAGTGAATCCAGCGGGGCGCACCATTCGGTGCGCCCCGTTGTTATTCTACAGTAGGGCAGGCGGCTCGCCTGCCGGACGCGGGCGAGCCGCCCGCGCTACTGGCACTAGACCAGCCGTCCTCCGCCTTCCGCCACCACCTTCCCGTTTTCCCACCTCACAGCCACTGGTCCCTCAGGGGTTAGCAACCTCGCCTCAGGCTCCGTACGCGGGCCGAAATGCACCGGGTGGAGCTGGACCCCATCTTGCTGCAGGCGCGCGCCCCAGAGCTTCGCCTGGAGCCACGGAAGGGGATGTGCGGAGGTGGCCACGCCATGGTCGCCGGAGCCGTCGCGGTTGGCGGCCCAGCTTTCGGCCCACGCGTCGAGATACTCGGGCAGATTGAACCGCATCGCCACATAGCCCAGGAGCCTGCCCAGCGAGTTCTGGTGCCACATCGCCTTCGGGTACGGCAGGTCCCACCACTTGCCGCTGTAGGCGTCGAAGTGGCGCGGCTGGCCGTTGAAGTCGTGCTGGTACCCCCAGCCCATCACTCCCTCCCCCGGCGGCTTCGGTCCTCCTGCCTCGAACTGCTTCACCCCGGTATCGTGCCTGAAGCGCACCGCCATCAGCCAGTCGGCGAAGCGCTTGACGGTCGAGAGCAGGGCTTCGTCATCCGGGAAGAGCTCCAGGTAGTCCAGGACGCCCTCGGTGGCCATGAGGCCCATCCAGGGCTTGGTGATGTAAGCGCCCCACTGGTGCAAGCCGGTGCCGCCGGCCTGATCGCCGAAGCTGCCGTTGGGCCGCTGCGAGTGGTGCACCATCATCGCGCCCTCGTGGGCGATGCGGCGGTAGTGTTCATCGGCGGTGTAGCGGTAGAGCATGACGGCGCTGCGGACGTACTTGGCATCGCGGCCGACCGCCAGGCGCGGCCAGGAGTTCTTCTGCAGCCAGTGGGCATTGTCTACGACGGCCTGTGACGTCTCGAGCAGATAGGGCACGCCTGTTTCGAGATAGGCGGTGATGGGGCCGAGGAGACGGTTCATGGGCTCGGCGAAGGCGTGGTGGCCGAAGCCGTGCATCCGCACGAGCTTGGCGGCATGGTCAATGGCGATGTCGGTGAAGCTCCAGGCAGCGCGCAGGGCGTTGTCGTAGTCCGCGGTGTCCCCGGACAGGTAAGCCAGCAGGAACATGGCCCAGGGAGCCTCACCCTCCCAGCCAGCCTCGCTGCGGCCACGGTCGAGAGGACCGGGATGGGGGTTGGCGTGGCGCGGCAGGGCGCCGTCCTCAAAGCCGCCCTTGACGATGTAGTCACGGCAGTACTTGCGGCAGGATTCGAGGGTTTGATCGTAGGCGTTGGAGACCGGCAGGAGGGAATCGGGGAAGAGTTCCTCGCAGACGCCGTACCACCACGCGGGCGCGACATAGCGCGCAACTCTCGGCGAGCGGTCCGAGAGGCTCAGCGAGAAGCGCAGCGTGCGGGCCATGCCGCGCGGGAACATGCGGTCGGTGGAGTGGTAGAGGAAGGGGTCACCGGTGGTGGTGCGGGCCCAGGCGCCGCTGTAGAGGTCCACGCCCTCGTAAGGCTGCCAGACGAGGAAGCCGTCGGCGGCGTCGAGATGGCCGGGCTGCCCTGCTGTCGCCAGACGACCGGCTTCGCTGACGTCAAAGCGCACCCCGCCGAGTTCCGGCAGGCCCTGCTCGCCGGTCCAGGGGCCGCGATGGGAGCCGAGGTCGGCGGTGCCGTCGTCATAGCGGATGCCGACCACGGGGACCACGTCGGCCAGATCCTCCCCATCGTCGAAGAACTTGCTGTTGACGTGGTGGGCATAGACCTCGCAGACGCCGTTGCTGTGCAGGCGCGCGTAGATCCGGCCGTTGAGCCAGTTGTGGTGATGGAGGAACTCGTTGTTGTAGCTCTGTCCCTGCCGCATCTCGGTCATGCCGAAGCCCTTGCGGGGAATGGCCCCGCCCATCTCGACCACGAGGCACTCAGGCGTCTCTTCCAATACCACCATCCGGCAGCACTCCCACCAGTGAACCTCTCCGTCGTGCCGCAGGCCCATGGCGAGACCGACGGAATGACCGCCCCAACTGATCCGGAGCAGGTGCCGCTCCCACATGAGGCCCTCTTCCTCGCACTTCGCGAACAGCTCAGCCTCAGCGCTGGGGTGCGCAGTCACCGGAGAGGCAGGCGGGGTGACGGATAGCTCTTCAGGCGGAGTGTTTTCGGCATCTGCGACCAGCAGCAGCCTTCGTGGCGAGCCCTCGGCCTCCCCCGGCCACTGCCCCAGCGGCTGAACGTACGTGGGCGTGTTGCCCAGCGCGAGGGGCCTGGCAGCGGCTCTCGGCCACGGCAGGGAGGCAATGCAGAGCCCGGCGGGCTCATCCGGCCCCAACCGTTTCAGTTTCAGTTCATCGAGGTACCCGAGCAGCAAATCTGACGACGACATGAGAAGTAACAGCTCCTTTTGATACCGGCTTGTTAGCCAACAACGGGTCAGTTCAGCATGACTGCAGTGGTATCCTCCCGCCGCGGCCAAGCAGGTCCGGACAAGTTGCCCGCCGAACCAAGACCCATTCCCATTGGCCAGGTGGAGGTCCGCGATGTCCCAGTTGCCTGTCGTGAGTTTTGAGCAGTATTACCAGCATGAGGCCCTGACCGCGCACCTGAAGGCTGTCGCGGCCGCCAGGCCCGATCGAGTGAGGCTGCACAACCTTTGCACCACTGCCGAGGGCCGCGAGGAGTGGC